>CAJFNY010000013.1 GCA_904395865.1 uncultured Oscillospiraceae bacterium | reverse complement strand
CCCTTGTCGATGACCATGCCCTCCACCTGGTGGAACATGGGGGAGTGGGTGGCGTCCACCTCGTCCTTCCGGTACACGCGGCCGGGGGCGATGATGCGGATGGGCGGCCGGCGGCTGTCCATGGCCCGGACCTGCATGGGCGAGGTCTGGCTGCGGAGCATCACGCGGCTGTCGGTATCAAAATAGAAGGTGTCGGACCAGTCCCGGGACGGGTGGCCCTCGTCTGCGTTGAGGCGGTCGAAGTTGTATTCGGCCAGCTCGATCTCCGGGCCGTCCAGGACCTCGAAGCCCATGCCGATGAAAATCTCCTTGATCTCGTCCAGCGCGATATACATGGGGTGCCGGTGGCCCATGTCCACGGCCCTGCCCGGAATGGTGACGTCCAGGGCCTCCGCCTGCAGGCGGCGCTCCAGCGCCTTTTCCCGCAGGGCTGTGCCGGCGTCCTCCATGGCCTGCTCGATGGCGGCGCGGACGCCGTTGGCGATCTGCCCCATGGCCGGCCGCTCCTCGGGCGACAGGCTGCCCATCTGCTTGAGCACGGCCGTCAGCGCGCCCTTCTTGCCCAGATAGCGGACGCGCAGCTCCTCCAGTCCCGCCGGGTCGGCGGTCGCGGCGATGGCCGCCAGCGCCTCCTGCCGGATGCGTTCCAACTGTTCCTTCATGTCGAATCTCCTTACCATAAGAAAGTCAAAACTGAATAAAAAAAGAGCCTCCGTCCCACGGGGACGAAAGCAGAACTTCCGCGGTACCACCCTCCATTCGCCTGACAGCGCACTTTGGCCCGGTAACGGAGGAGACCGGCGCACCCTACACACCCGCAGGCTTCAGGCGGCAGCTCCCGGGAGAAGGCCACACACCCGGCAGGGGACGTTCCCAGCAACCCGTCCTCTCTGAACCTGCACGGCTGGCGCACGGCAGCCCGTTCATCGCTTTTTCCATATCGAGGTTATCATACCACAGTTCGTTTTCGGCTGCAACCACAAATTTTCGGCCGCGTGGGACGGGATGCGCCCGCCGTCATTCCTCCGGCGGAGCCGCAAACCTGCCGCGGAAGAAGTTCTCGTTCCCCAGGGGCCGGGCCGTCAGCCGGAAGAGCACGCACCCGTCGGGGCAGACGACGTCCTTGACGTACCGGCTGCTGCCGCCGATGTTTTCCAGGTCGCCGCCGCTGCGGACGGCCTCCATGATCGGGAACAGCTGCAGCATGACCTTGGAGCAGATGCCCTGGCCGTCGGCATTGACGGGGCAGCCGTACGTGCAGGTGTACCGGTCGCCGATCTCCTCACCGTTCCGGCAGTAGTGCTCGGTGCGGTCCCCCCGCAGGAAGCCGGTGACGTCGATGGTGAATTCGTACTCCTCTGCGTACCACTTTTTCATGGGAAAGCCCTCCGCTCCATGGGATACTTCCAGTATACCACAGCTTTCCCGTGCTGGAAACTGCAAATTGACGGCCGGGCAAGGGAACGCTTATAATGGCTGCAGAAGGAGGCGGTTGCAATGGAACGAATGGAAATCACGGCCCGGTGGGTGGCGGACCGGCTGCCGGACCGCGCGCCGGAGGCCCACAAGGGGAATTTCGGACGGGTCCTGCTGGTGTGCGGCAGCGTGGGCTTTACCGGCGCGGCGGCGCTGGCGGCCCGGGCGGCACTGCGCACCGGCAGCGGCCTGATCTTCCTGGGGGTGCCGGAGACGGTGTACCCGATCCTGGCCGTCAAGCTGGACGAGCCCATGGTGTTTCCGCTGCCCTCCGACGGCTGCGGGCGGCTGTCGGCGCTGGCTGCGGCGGAGATCCAGTGGCGCCTGAAGGACTGCGACGCCTGCCTGGTGGGTCCCGGCCTGGGGCGCGGGCCGGACATCCTGGAGATCGTCCGGGCGGTGCTGGAGACCGCGCCGTGCCCCGTCGTGCTGGACGCGGACGGTCTAAACGCTGTGGACGGGCATATAGATGTACTGCGCGGAGCGGGTTGTCCGCTGGTGCTGACGCCCCACGAGGGGGAGTTTGCACGGCTGGGCGGCGACCTTTCCCTGGGCCGGCAGGCGGCGGCGGAGCACATGGCCGCCGAGACCGGTGCCGTGGTGCTGCTCAAGGGCCACCGGACGGTGATCACCGACGGGCATCAGACGTACGTCAACCCCACCGGGAATCCCGGCATGGCCACCGGCGGCAGCGGAGACGTCCTCTCCGGTGTGCTGACGTCGCTGCTGGGGCAGGGGCTGGCGCCGCTGGAGGCTGCTGCGGCGGCCGCGTGGCTCCACGGCGCCGCCGGCGACCGGTGCGCGGCAGCGCTGGGGCAGTACGGCATGACGCCCGGGGACATGATCGAGGCCATTCCGCGACTCTTGAAGTAAACGGAGGGAGTGTCCTTGGCGCGGAAGTTATCCCTGGCCGCCGCAGCGGCGGCCCTGGCGCTGCTGCTGACGGCGTGTGACCCGACCCAGGAGGCGGCGGTGCAGGAGGCCCTGACGTTCCGGACGGACCTGCTGGCCTCGGAGGCCTGCACGTACACGGCGGAGGTGACGGCGGATTTCGGTGAGCGGCTCTACGCGTTCACGCTGGACTGCACCTACCATCCGGCCGACAACGGCGCCGAGCTGACGGTGCGCGCGCCGGAGGCCATCGCCGGCATCGCCGCTTCCGTGGACGGGGAGACGGCGACGGTCCGCTTTGAGAACGTGGCGCTGGAGCTGGGCGGTCTGGCGGGCGGGCGCGTCGCGCCGCTGCAGCTGCCGCAGCTGCTGGGGGACGCCTGGGCGTACGGCTACGTGGAGTCCCAGGCGGCGGAGGACGACGGCTGGCTGGTGACGTACCGGACCGGCTACGAGCAGGAGGAACTGCTGGTCTTCACGCGGCTGGATGCCGGCCTGACGCCGGTGCAGGCGGAGATCTACGCCGACGGCGTCTGCATCCTGACGGCGGAGCTGAGCGACTTCGGCGCGGCGTGACGGTTCCCAATGGGACAGGGCGCGCATAGAATGCTTCGGGAGCCGACCGGACTGTATAACTTCCGTCACTGCGTGGGAGAATATGGATACCATCGTTACATACGCCTCCGGGCGCTGTAACGAGGGAAACCTTTTTCACGGAGTGTGAGCCTATGGATACGAACGTTAGACGCGGCGACATTTTTTACGCAGACCTCAGCCCCGTGGTGGGCAGTGAGCAGGGCGGCACGCGTCCGGTGCTGATCGTCCAGAACGACACCGGCAACCGCCACTCCCCGACGGTGATCGCCGCCGCCATTACCAGTCAGACCGGGAAAGCAAAGCTTCCGACCCATATCGACCTGGCAGGGCACGATGTGGGCCTCACGAAGGACTCCGTGGTGCTTCTGGAACAGATCCGCACCATCGACAAGCGCCGCCTCCGGGAGCATATGGGGCGGCTGGACGACGAGCTGATGAACCGGGTGGACTCGGCCATCGCCGTCAGTTTCGGGTTGCACAATCCGGCGACGTAAGCTATAATGGCTGCAGGGCCGCAGGCCCGCAGAAGCACACCGCACGGAGAAGGAGCAGCCATGAAGCACAACGGCATCGTCTTGAAAATCCTGGCAGTTGCCCTGGTCATCACAGCGGTGGCGGGCATTGCCGCCGCGGCCTCCGGCACCGGCACGGCTGCCGACCCGCTGGTCAGCCTCAGCTACCTGACCGGCACGTATCGCGACAACCTGATGGCCGACGTCCGCACCGCCGTGGCCGCAGAGAGCCGGACGCTGTCCGCCGCTTTCTCCCAGCAGGTCGCGGATTTGGAGGACGCCGCCGGGAATGCGGCGACCCAGCCGGCTGCCAGCGAATACCGCACGGTGAACCTGACGGCCGGGCAGACGGTCTCCGTCTCCGCCGGCGGCGAGGTGCTGATGCTCTCGGGCGCCGCTTCTGCCGTCGGGGCCGGCCTCACGGATGCGACGGCCGGCACGCCGGTCTATGCCGGCGGCGCACTGACGGTCAACCACCTTTACGTGGCCTCAGCCGACTGCGTGCTGACCGCGTCCGGCAGCGCGTCGCTGCTGGTCAAATCCCAGGCATAATGATCCGCCTCCCGCATATTCTGATGCGGGAGGCGTTTTTATGGAACAGATACCGATGACCTATGACGGAAGGACCGTCGGCACGGCGGAGTTCCGCCGCGACGGCCTGTACTGCCTGGTGGAGTGCCGCTGCGAGCCGGTTTCCGATGCGGTGCTGCGGGCCTACGCGCAGGGGGACGGCCGGAACGTCGCCCTGGGCGTGCTCATCCCGGAGGACGGCGCGCTGCTGCTGCGGCGGCGGATCCCGGCGTCGCACCTGCCGGCGGAGGAGGAGATCACCCAAGTCACGATATCCGGCGGGACGGGGCAGCCGGCGTCCGAGCCGGTGCCGGTGCCGTCGGAAGTGCCGGCGGAGGACCCGCCGGAGCCCGCGGCCGAATCTGGGAGCGCCGGAGCGGAGACGGCCGACGCTGCGCCGGATGCTCCCGAAGAGGCGGCCTCGCCCGCAGCGGAGGAAGAAGCCGCGCCGGGTGAATACCAGTGGCAGCCCTGGACCGGCACGGTGGGCGGCATCCTGGTGGAGGACGGCCGGATCGGCACCGCCGACGGCCGGACGGTGATGGCGCTGCCCTTTGCGCCGGACCGGCCGCTGCCGGACCCGGAGCTGCTGCGCCGCTGCCAGCCCATGGAAATGGAAGGACGGATGTGGCTGATGCTGGAGCTTCCCCGGGAAGGCTGAGCTTGCGCCGGGGCGGCGGCTGTGGTATGATGGTACCATCCAGACCTGCAAAGGAGGAGATGGCCATGCGTACCATCCAAGCAAAACCCCTGAGCGTCGAAGCGTTTGCCCCCTACGGGACGTACAGCGACCTGCTGCATCCCACCGGCATGGATTTCAACGGCTTTTACCGCGACCAGGTTCTGATGCCCCTGTCCGGCCGGATGCCCGTGGCGTTCTCGCCGCTGACGGTGCGCCGCGCGGAGCGGAAGATCGTCACCTCGGCCGAGTACCACAACTACACCCCCGAGGGCGTCCTGCCCCTGGACGACGACATGGTGCTCCACGTGGCGCCGGCCTCCAACGAGCCGGTGCCCCAGCTGACTGAGGCGTTCCTGGTGCCCAAGGGCACTATGGTCTGTCTCCGCGCCGGCACGTGGCACCTGGCCGCCATGCCCGTCAACGTGGAGGAAGGGCACGTGCTGATCGTCCTGCCCGAGCGCACGTACTTCAACGACTGCCACGTGGTCCAGTACGCGCCGGAGGACCAGGTGGAGATCCTGCTGTAAGCTGAACGCCGCCGCAGAATCATCTGCGGCGGCATTTCTTTCCCGTTTTCTGCAACCCTCCCGCCGGTTTTTCCGTTTGGAATGGTAGAAGCCATTCCAAACGGAGGGAGGAAACCTGATGAAACGCAGTTCCATCACCATCCGGCTGCTGCTGGCCCTGGCGGCGGCAGCCCTGTGCGCCGCGCCGGCCGCGGCCGCGTCGGCCTTTTCCGAAGGCGCAGAGGCGGAGCTGGGGGAGCATGCGGAGGCACTGATCCGGGAGACGGCCGGGGTCTACGGCTCCGACCTGCCGGAGGATCAGCCGGGAGTCATCGACTGGGACGCCGCCGTCCGCGTCTACGTGGGCGCCGACGTGTTCGACCTGGAGACGGCGGAGACGGAGGCCGTCCGCGCGGCACTGGAGGACGGCGGCTGGATCTGGCTGCTGCCGGTACGATTCGGGGAGGACACGGTGCTCATCAACGTCCAGAAGGGCCTGCCGCTGCGGGAGGACGCAGCGGAGCTGTTTACGGAGGCGGAGCGCCGGGAGGTGGAGGCGAACGTGGGCAAGTGGATCGGTTCTGTCTGGACGCACTACCCGCCGGGACAGTCGCCCACGGATTACGACGCCCTGCTGCGTTCCATGCTGGGACGGGTGCCGGAGGGCACGATGCTGGCCGGCGGCCAGCCGTTCTTCGTGCAGCCGGTGGCCCTGATCCCGGGGGACGACGGCACCATCGAGTCCCTGGCCATGTTCTTCACGCCCCAGGGCGACCCGGAGGACATCGCCCCGGCCGAGACGGCCCCAGGCGTCTACGACTACGGGGCCGTCCGGGCGCTGGTCGGCCGCATGGTGCCGCCGGCACCCGACGTGGACGGCGGCGGCTGGGAGCTGCCGGAGGACGGCGCGTCGCCGTGGCCGTGGCTGGCCCTGGGCGGCAGCCTGGCGCTGCTGCCGGTGGGCGTCCCGCTGGCCGTCCAGAAGCTGCGGAAGCGTTGAAAACGGCAACCGGGCAGCCCATCGGATCGGGCTGCCCGGCGTTTTCGTTCTGTCAGTTGAGGATGCGCCGCGCGGCGGCGAAGTGGCTGTAGTAGTAGCCGGAGGTAACGGTGTCGACGGTGACGCCGCGGGTGGAGTTGGCGGCGTGGACCATCTGGCCGTCGCCGATGTAGATGCCCACGTGGGTAATCCAGTCGCTGGAGGAGTACGTGTTGGAGAAGCAGAGCAGGTCGCCGGGCTGCAGGTCGCTGAAGGAGACGGCCACGCCGTTGTTGACCTGGTCGTTGGCCACCCGGTTGATGGTGTAGCCGAAGTGGGCGTATACGTACCGGGTGAAGCCGGAGCAGTCGAAGCTGGTGGGGCCGTTGCCGCCGAACACGTAGCTGCAGCCGACGAAGCCCAGTGCGTAGCTGACCAGCTCGGCGGCCTCGCCGGTGGCCGCTTCGGCCTCGGCGGCCTCGATGAGCTCCTGCATCTCCTCTTCGGTGATCCAGTCGGTCTGCATGAACATCTCGGCGTTCTTGTAGCACCGCAGGAACATGACCAGCGCCTCCTGGCGGCTGGTGTTCCCGGTGGGGTTCAGGTACCAGAAGTTGCCGATCTGCGTGCCCTGCACCAGGCCCAGGCCCACGACCTCCTGGGTCGCCGCCTCCGCCCAGGCGCCCACCTGGTTGCGGTCGACGAAGTTCGTCAGGTAGTCGGTGGTGATGTGGATGGGCATGCCGATGCAGCGGTCGAGATTGGAGAGGATCATGAAGAACTCCTGCCGCGTCAGCAGCTTCTCCGGCTGGAAGGTGCCGTCCTCGTAGCCGGAGACGATGCCGATTTCGTAGGCCGCGCAGATCAGCGGGTCCGTGGTGTCGGTGAAGTAGTCGGTGCGGTTGGGGTAGGGCGTGTTGCCGGTGAGTTTTTCGTAGGCGGAGGTGGCGATGTAGCACATCTCCATCCGGTTGATGTCCTCCTGCATGTCGGCGTCCTGCATCACGTCGGGCAGAATGCCCAGCAGGTCCGCCTCGTTGAGGCTGGACACGGCCCAGCTGCTGGCATTGACGTAGGCCGAGGCCGGCACTGCCAGCGCCAGCAGGGACGCCAGCGCCAGCGTCAGCGCCGTCAGGCGGCGCAGAAACGGTTTGATCTTCAAAGCAGTTCCTCCTTCAGTTCAAGCCCGACGGGGCAGTGGTCGGAGCCGTAAATCTCACTGTAAATGGGAGCGGCCGTCACGGCGCCGCGGATCTGGTCGGAGACGAGAAAGTAGTCGATGCGCCAGCCGGCGTTGTTCTTCCGGGCGTTGAAGCGGTAGCTCCACCAGGAATAGGCGCCGACGGCGTCCGGGTTCTTGTAGCGGAACGTGTCCGTGAAGCCGGCCGCCAGAAGCTCCGTGAATTTCCCGCGCTCCTGGTCGGAGAAGCCGGCGTTGCCGCGGTTGGGGCCCGGGTTTTTCAGGTCGATCTCCTGATGGGCCACGTTCAGGTCGCCGCAGGCGACGACGGGCTTGACGGCGTCCAGCGCCTGCAGGCGGGCACGGAAGGCGTCGTCCCAGGCCATCCGGTGGTCGATCCGCTTGAGCCCCTCCTGGGCGTTGGGCGTGTAGCACGTGACCAGGAAGCACTTCTCCAGCTCCAGCACGATGACGCGCCCTTCACGGTCCAGCTCCGGCACGCCGACGCCGTAGGAGACGGACAGCGGCTCGCGCCGGGTGAAGATCGCGGTGCCCGAGTAGCCCTTCTTCTCGGCGTAGCTCCAGTACTGCCGGTATCCCGGAAGCTCCAGCTCCAGCTGGCCGGCCTGCAGCTTCGTCTCCTGCAGGCAGAAGCAGTCCGCGTCCAGCGCCTGGAACGTGGGCAGGAAGTCCTTTTGCAGGCAGGCGCGCAGGCCGTTGACGTTCCAGGAGATCAGTCGCATGGCAATCATCCCTTCGTTTGTCATCTTTTGTAACGTACATTGTAACAAATCGTGACAGAAACCGCAACTGGTTTCCGGATTTCTGTGCAGTTGTAAATTGTGGTGGCCCGTGCTATAATGTGCCCATGAAAGTTTCTGTATGTTTATCCATCCTCACCTGCAAGCTGGCCCGGTTTGCCATTCGGCTGCTGGGCCGCGGCGGGACGGACTTCCCGGGCCGGCTGGCCCTGAAGCTCTGCCCCGATGTGCTGGGGAAGCTGGCAGAGGGCGTGACGGTGATCCTCGTCACGGGCACCAACGGCAAGACCACCACCTCCCGCATGATCGAACAGGCCTTGACCGACTCTGGAATCTCCTTCTTCGCCAACCGATCCGGCGCCAACCTGCTCAGCGGTGTCACCGCTGAGTTCGCCATGCATGCGACCGTCACCGGCCGCTGCCGGTATCCGTACGCCCTGATCGAGGCCGACGAGGCGGCTCTGAAGGCCATCAGCAAGTACGTCCATGCCCGGGTGCTCGTGATCACCAACGTGTTCCGCGACCAGCTGGACCGCTACGGCGAGGTGACGCACACGCTGGAGAATCTGCGCATCGGCATCTCCCACTGTCCGGACGCCGTGCTCTGCCTCAACGCCGACGATTCGCTGGCCCGGTCCCTGGCCGACGACGTGCCCAACCGCGTGATCTACTACGGCGTCAGCACCCCCATCTACGACCATCGGGTGGCCGAGCTGTCCGACGCGCCCTACTGCATCCGCTGCAAGCACGAGTACGTCTACGACTACGTGACGTACGGCCACCTGGGCGGCTATCGCTGCCCCAACTGCGGTTACTGCCGGCCGGACCCGGAGGTGGCGGTGACGAAGGTCTATTCCTCCGACACCGAGGGCTCCCGCGTCCGGCTGGAGGCCGGCGGTCAGGCGTACGACACGACGGTCAACCTGCCCGGCGGCTACAACATCTACAACGCCTGTGCGGCCATGGCCTGCGGCAGGGCGCTGGGGCTGGATCCGGCCACGGTGGCCGGGTCGCTGTCGTCGTTCGCCTGCGGCTTCGGCCGGATGGAGAAGTTTGAGATCGACGGCGCCAGCCTCCGGATGATTCTCATCAAGAACCCCGCCGGCTGCAATCAGGTGCTCAACTTCCTGACGAACACGCGCGAACCGTCCGTCTTTGTGGTCTGCCTCAACGACCGGGCCCAGGACGGCCGCGACATCAGCTGGATCTGGGACGTGGACTTCGAGCAGGTGGCCGCCATGGGCGACCGGCTGAGCCGGCTGATCGTCTCCGGCGTCCGGGCGGACGATATGGCGGTGCGGTTCAAGTACGCCGGCGTCCCGGCGGACAAGCTCCAGGTGGTCCGCGACTACGGAGAGCTGATTCGGGCGTGCGTGGCGCAGGACCGTCCGGTCTACATCATGCCCACGTACACGGCCATGCTGGAGCTGCGGGAAAAGCTCAGCAAGACGTACGGCTTCAAGGACTTCTGGGAGTAGGAGGACGATATGGAACTGAAGATCTGTCACCTCTACCCGGACGTCCTCAACCTCTACGGGGATCGGGGCAACGTGCTGTGCATGTGCCAGCGGCTGCGCTGGCGCGGAATCGATGTGGCGGTCACGGGCGTCTCGGTGGGCGAGCCGCTGCACGCCGCCGACCACGATCTGTTCTTCATCGGCGGCGGCCAGGACTTTGAGCAGGAGGTGCTGCTGGAGGACCTGGCCGGCGGCAAGGCTGCGGAGATCCGCGCCGCCGTGGAGGACGGGCTGCCGTTCCTGGCCATCTGCGGCGGCTATCAGATGCTGGGCAGCTACTACAAGACGTGGGACGGCGTCCAGTGCGACTTCATCGGCGCGCTGGATCTTTACACCGTCGGCTGCCGGGAGCGGATGATCGGCAACGTGCTTTTTTCCTGCGACGATCTGGACGGCGGCACCGTGGTCGGCTTCGAAAACCACTCCGGCAAGACGTATCTGGGCCCGTCGGTCCGGCCCCTGGGCCGCATGATCTCCGGCCACGGCAACAACGGCGAGGACGGCGGCGAGGGCGCCCGGTACCGGAACGTGTTCGCGTCGTATTCCCACGGCTGCCTGCTGCCGAAGAACCCGGCCCTGTGTGACCGGATTCTCACCGAGGCCCTGGCCAGAAAGTACGGCGAGGCCCGCCTGGAGCCGCTGGACGACGCCCTGGAGCTGGCCGCCCACGACTACATGGAGCGCCGGCTGACGGCGAACAAGTAAACGACCACCCGCACCGCGAAACGAAGGAGCGAAAATGACGAGTACGAAGCTGGCCGCCCAGGCGATTTTGGAAGTGAAGAAGGCGATCGTCGGCAAGGATACCGTGCTGGTGAAGGTGCTGCTGGCCATCCTGGCCGGCGGCCACATTCTGCTGGAGGACATTCCCGGCGTGGGAAAGACCACCATGGCCCTGGCCTTCTCCCGGGCCCTGGGGCTGCAGTATGGCCGTGTGCAGTTCACGCCCGACGTAATGCCCTCGGACCTGACGGGCTTCTCCATGGTCAGCCGCGAAACCGGCCGGCTGGAGTACCAGCCCGGCGCGCTGATGTGCAACCTCTTCCTGGCCGACGAGCTCAACCGCGCCACCAGCCGCACCCAGTCGGCGCTGCTGGAGGCCATGGAGGAGGGCCAGGTGACGGTGGACGGCGTCAGCCATCCGGTGCCGCAGCCGTTCCTCGTCATCGCGACGCAGAACCCCGTGGGGGCCTCCGGCACCCAGCTGCTGCCGGACTCCCAGCTGGACCGTTTCATGCTGCGCCTGAGCATCGGATATCCGAAGCCGGCCGACGAGCGGGAGCTGCTCCGGCGCAAGCAGCAGGGGAGCGGGCTGGAGTCCGTCCGGCAGGTGCTCTCCCACGAGGAGCTGCAGCAGCTGCGGGCGGCCGTGGAGCAGGTCTATCTCTCGGATGAGGTGCTCGACTACGTGGTGCGGCTGGTGGGGGCGACCCGCACCCACCCGGGGATTCTCCAGGGCGGCAGCCCGCGGGCTTCCCTGGCGCTGGCGTCGGTCAGCCAGGCCTACGCGTTCGTCCACGACCGGGACTACGTCGTTCCGGAGGATGTGCAGGCCATGTTCTGCGATACGATTGTGCACCGCCTGGTGCCCGCCGCCGGCGGCCAGGCGGAGTGCGCGGCCGCGGCCGGGGAGATCCTCGCGTCGGTGGCGGCGCCGAAGATCCGCTGAGCATGGCGCGTCGGCGGGTGTTGTACGGTGCGGCGCTGCTGGCAGCGGTGCTGTTCCAGATTTATTCCGTCAGCTATCTGGCCGGCTTCCTGCTGGTGCTGGCGATCTCATTGCCGCTGCTGGCGCTGCTGCTGAGCCTGCCGGCCATGCTGGGCTGCCGGGTCTCGCTGGCTGCCGGCCAGCAGGGGACGGCCCGTGGCGGGGAGGCTGCCTGGGTCGTCACGGTGGAAAACCGCCGTCGGCTGCCTCTGGCCCGGGTGACGGTCCGGCTGCTGCTGCAGAACCGGATGACCGGCGCGGAGCAGCGGCGGCGGCTGCGTATTTCCGGCGCATCCGCGCCGGAGCAGCTGGCCTTTCCGGCGGATACGGCCCACTGCGGCATGCTGGAGGGCTGCGTGCTCCGGGTGACAGTCTGCGACTGCCTGGGGATCTTTGCCCTGCCGCGCAGCTGCACGGCCTCGGCGCGGCTGCCGGTGCTGCCGGTGCCGGGAGAGCTGCCGGAAATTCCGGAGCTGGATGCGGCGCGCGCCGGGAGCGCGCCGCTGCAGGTCCGCCGCGGCGCCGGCTCCGGGGAGGACTACGACCTCCGGCCGTACCGGCCCGGGGACGCGGTGCGCCTGATCCACTGGAAGCTGTCGTCGAAGCGGGACGAGCTGATCTTCCGCGAGGTGCTGGAAGCCCGGAAGACGGTGCCGGTGCTGCTGCTGGACCACGTGGGGACGCCGGAGCAGATGGACGCGCTGCTGGACCGGCTGGATACCCTGTGCCGCGCGCTGCTGGAGCAGCAGCGGGAGTACGCGGTCTGCTGGCTGGAGCCCGTGTCCGGCGCTCTGCGGGAGCACCGCATCACCGGCCGGCGGGAGCTGGAGCGGTGCATGGCGGCGGTGCTCAGTGACGCGGCGCCGCAGGCGGGGCATACGCTTTCCAGCGAACCGGCGGCGGCCGGCAGTCAGCCGGGGCGGGTACGCGTGCTCCTGGCTGCGGAGGAGGTGGCGCCATGAGCCGCGGGCAGGACGTCGTAAGCCTGACGCCGCCATCGTCCGGCGGACCGCTGCGGATCGTGGCGGACGGGCTGCTGTTTTTCCTGATTCTCACGGGCCTCCTGTTCTCCGTCTGCTCGGTCTACGGGCTGGAGCCGGACGGCGCTGCGCTGCTGGGTGTCTGTGTGCTTCTGTCGGCGCTGACGCTGCTGGTGTACTCGCTGCCCCGGCGGCGCTGGGTGGCCATGCTGCTGCTGGCCTGCCTGTACGCATGGCTGAGCTGGCGCTACCAGGATGCGCTGGTGGCCGGCGCCTGTGTGGCGGCGGACCGGGTGCTCTCGGTGCTGGACATTTCGCTGCAGGTCTCGCTCGTCTGGATGACCGGTGGGAGCGGCGAGCTGCTCTGGTTCCTGGCCATGGCGGCGGCGCTGCTGTGCGTTCCGCTGGGCTGGGCCGTGATCCGCGGCCGCTCGGCGGTGCTGACCCTGGTGCTGACGCTTCCGTGGCTGCTGCCAGCCATGCTGGTGGAGCTTCTGCCGGACTGGCTGCCGCTGATGGCACTGGCGGCCGGCTGGTGCGTGCTGCTGCTGTCCGGCCTCTGCGGCCGGGAGGACGCCGCGGGCGGCGCGCGCTTTTCCCTGATCTGCCTGCCGGCGGTGGCGGCGCTGCTGCTGGCGATCTCCCTGCTGCTGCCGCAGGGGCAGTACAACCGCCCGGCCTGGACTGACTCGGCCAGGGCGGCCCTGGCCAATACGGCGCTGGAATTCCTTGGCAGCGGCGGTCCGCTGAGCTCCGTCGCTTCGCTGATGACCGGCGGCGATCAGGTCAGCGTCCGCCTGGACGATGCCGGGCCGCGCACCTTCCAGGACCGCGTGGTGCTGGAGGTGGAGAGCGACTATACGGGGCGCCTCTACCTGCGCGGGACCTCCGCCGGCGTCTACACCGGGGAGGCCTGGGAACCGCTCAGCGACGTGGCTTATGCCGCCATCGGCCTGAGCGAAAGCAGCGTCCGCGACGTGCTGAACGGCTACCATCCCCTGAACTTTCCGGCGATGACGGCTTCCGGCCAGCCCTACTACGAGATGACGGTCTCCTACCCCTCCTCCCTGTCCGGGTGGATGTATACGCCGTACCAGCTGCTGACGACCCAGGCGGAGATCTCGGACGTGACGTTCCGGGACGACTCGTACCTGGAGCGGCGCTTCGGTATCCGGACGAAGAATCTCTACTTCATCCCCACGGCGCTGCCGGAGCAGGAGATGCGTAGCCTGCCCTGGGACGCCGCCGAGGCGGAGGCGCGCTACCGCAGCTTCGTCTACGACCAGTACCTGGAACTGCCCGACGGCTTTGAGGAGACGTTCGGTGCCTGGTTCGAGCGCATGGCAGCGGAGGGCCTGGAGATGGACAGCCTTCTGCGCTCCGCCACCGAATCTTACCGGAACTCGCCGTACCGGAACCAGCTCACGTGGGCATCGCTGATGGCCATGCTGCTGGACATCAGCACGGAGTACGACCTCAACACCGACTATACGCCGGAGGGCGTCGACTTTGTGGATTACTTCCTAAATGAGAGCGCCCGCGGCTACTGCGTCCACTATGCCAGCGCCGGCACGCTGATGATGCGGTTCCTGGGCATCCCGGCCCGGTACGTCACCGGCTACACTGTGGACGTTCCGGCTTCCGGCCGGGCGGAGGTGCTGGATTCGGATGCCCACGCCTGGGTGGAGATCTACCTGGACGGCTACGGTTGGTATCCCGTGGAGATGACTCCGGCTGCCGGTACGGGCATCACGAGCCAGGCCCCCATGCTGCCGGAGTCGGCCGCCCCGGTGGAGACGCCGGAGGAGCCTGACGAAGAGGATCCGGCGCCGGAGACGGAGGAGCCGCCGGCCGATCCGGAGACGCCGCCGGAGGAGGAGCCGGAGGCGAACGATCCCGAGGCGCCGCCGGAGACGGAGACTCAGATGCCCGGAGCGCCGGGGGCCGAGGGCGATGCAGCGGAAGCGCAGGGAAGTGCCGCCTGGCTGCGCTGGCTGGCAGCGGTGGTGCTGCTGGCAGCGGCTGTGCCCGTCCGCGCCCTGGCGTGCGGCCTGCTGCGGCGCCGCCGCTTCCGCGGCACAGACACGAACCGGGCAGTGATCGCTATCTACGGCTGGCTGGAGCGGCTGCGCCCGTGGGGCGCTGATCCGGACGCCGTACTGGGTGATGCGGCCCGCAAAGCCAGATTCAGCCAGCACCGCCTCTCCGAGGAGGAGCGCCGCGCGGCCCTGGCTGCTGCGGCGGCGGAACGGGCCCGGATCGACGCCGGCCTGCCGCGTTGGCGCCGCGGCCTGCTGCGCTGGGTGCGCGGCCTGTAACTCCATGCCGGCAGTATCCGGCGACCATTTCCCCGCAGCTGCGGGACAAGGAGGCATTCATGGCAAAGGAGCGAAGGAAACGTGTGACCATGGAGGACGTGGCCCGGCGGGCCGGCGTCTCCATAACCACCGTCTCCCACGTGATCAATCAGACGGCCGACATCTCCCAGGAGACGGCAGACCGGGTCCGGCAGGCCATTTCCGACCTGGGTTACGTCTCCCGGCGTTCCTCCGCTGAGCTGAATCGCGGACAGCGGATCATCGGTGTCTTTGCGCCGGAGATCTCCAACGAGTTCTACGCCCGGGCCATCCAGGCCATCGTTGACGAGGCCTGGCTCCACGACTATGCGGTGCTGGTCTGCAGCGTGCAGCACAAGAAGCGCACCGAGGCCAGCTACATCCGCAGCCTGCTCCAGTGCGGCGCCCGCGGCCTGATCTTCTTCGGCGGCGCCACGGACGACGAGAAGCAGATCCTCGACGCGGCCCGCCAGGTGCCGGTGGTGCTGGGGGACCGGCGGCTGCCCAGCATCCCCATCGACTCCGTCGGCACCGACAACACCGACATCATGCGCCGCATGATCGCCAAGCTCAGCCACGCAGGCTACAGCCGCATCGGCTACGTGTCAGAGGACCTGATCATGTCCAACGCCTGCGACCGATACCTGGGCTACAAGCTGGGCATGGAGGACTGCGGCCTGGCCATCGACGATCAGTGGGTGTTCCTGCAGTCGGAGCTGCGGCTGGACAAGGTGGAAAATGCCCGTGCCTTTTTCACCGGGGCGCTGAGCCGCGGCCTTCCGCTGCCGCAGATCCTGCTCTGTACCAGCGACCTGATCGCCATCGGCGTCATAGCGGCCCTGCGGGCCGCCGGATATCAGGTCCCGCGGGATGTGGGCGTCGTGGGGTTTGACGATATCCCCATCGCCGCCTGCTGTGACCCGCCGCTGACGACCATCGCCCAGGACATGCGCCAGCTGGGGCGCAACTGCTTCCTGGCCCTGCGCAACCGCATGGAGAATGCCGATCAGACGTGCCAGGAGATCATCGTCCGGGCGAAGATCGTCGTTCGCAGCTCCGTGCGCCTCTGAGCGGGGCGGGCGTGGGGCGTTCTGCAACTGTCTGTGCAAATTTTTCGTTAATTTTCATAATGGCGATTTTTGACAATTATGGAACGGGTTATGGAGAAAATTTCGGCAATTCTGCGAACCATCCAAAATATTCCGGACAGTTTCAAAAGTTTTGATGAGATTTCACAAAAGTGGTAGTCATATTCTGGTAAATTTTAGGCTTGACAACATGCCGTCCAAATCCCTCTGTGTAAATTTATGAAAAATAGCGGTTTATTCACGTTTGAATTGCAAAAAACGTTTCGCGCTTGTATAGTGTGACCATACCAGTGACGTTTCACTGCGGCAGTTTCCCGCGTGCGCGGCGTATGAAGGAGTGGATTTGCGCATGTACAGTCCCAATGCGGCAACGATTCAGAAAAATTACGAGGACGCAAAGCAGTATTTTGCCGCCTATGGAATTGACACCGATGCGGCTCTGGCCCAGTTCGAGAAGGTCGGCATTTCGATTCACAGCTGGGCCGGCGACGACGTGAAGGGCTTTGAGAAGCACGAGAACGTCCATTCAGAGAATACCGTAACCGGCAACTATCCCGGTGCCGCCCGCAACGGCGACGAGCTGCGGCAGGATCTTGAGCAGGCCATGCGCCTCTCGCCGTGCACCCATCGCCTGGGTCTGCAGAGCATGTACGCCGAGCCGACGACGCCCAAGGAGCGCTGCGACTACGGCGTGGAGGACTTCCGCAAGTGGATTGACTTTGCCAAGAAGCACCACATGGCTGTGGACTACAACGTCTCATACTTCACCCATCCGATGATGAAGGACGGCTGCTCCCTGGCCTCGCCCGACGAGGAGGTCCGGCAGTACTGGATCAAGGCCGGCATCAACGGCCGCCGCATCTGCGAGGCCATCGGCCGCGAGCTGAACTGCCGCGTGTTCAACAACACCTGGGCGCCGGACGGCACCAAGGACAACACGGCCGACCGCTGGGGTTATCGCCGCCGCCTGCAGGACTCGCTGGACCAGATCTTCGCGGAGAAGCTGGATGACCGCTACCTGTGCGACTGCCTGGAGGGCAAGGTGTTCTCCATCGCCAACGAGTGCTTCACCGTCGGCTCCCACGATTTTTACATTGCGTATGCAGCCAAGAACAACCTGGGCTACACCATCGACACCGGCCATTACCATCCGACGGAGAACTACGCCGACAAGATCTCGGCGGTCTATCCCTTCGTCAGCGGCCTGATGTTCCATCTGTCCCGCGGCGTCCGCTGGGATTCCGATCACACGCTGATCCAGGACGACGGACTCTATCAGGTGTTCCAGGAACTCAAGCGCGCCGATCTGCTGAACCGGGAGAATGTGGCCATCGGCCTGGACTTCTTCGATGCACAGGTCAACCGTGTGACGGCATGGGTCTGCGGCCTGCGCGCTGCCGGCAAGGCGCTGCTCTCGGCCCTGCTGGAGCCGACGAAGCAGCTGCAGGAGGCGGAGGCGGCCGGCAACCTGGGCAAGCGTATGGCGCTGCTCGATGAGTGCAAGAATATGCCTGTCAACGCCGTGTGGGACTACCTTTGCTGGAAGAAGGGCGTGCCCGTTGGCGCCGCCTGGCTGGACGAGATGGACGTCTACGAGCGGGAGGTTCAGTTCCCCAGAGGCTGATCCGTTTCGCAACAAGGGGTATTCAGCTCCCGGCAGGGAGTGAATAAAATATCAAATGGAGGAAGAACGCATGAAAAAGTTTATCGCAATGCTGTTGGCGCTTGTGATGGTCTTTTCTCTGGTTGCCTGCGCGTCGGATACGACGACGACGGAGCCCAGCGATTCCACCAGCACGGACACCAGCACCGAGACCGAGACGGACACCGGCTCCGAGACCACGGACGGTGACACCGGCGACACCGCCGCGCTCCCCGAGGGCGCTGAGGACTGGGAGATCGTCGTGGTTCCCAAGGACTCCTCGAACCCCTGGTTCGTCCGCATGGATGTGGGCGTTACCGAGTACGCTGAGGAGACCGGCCTGAACTGCTATCAGCGCGGCACCGATCAGATCGACGCCACGCTGCAGGCCCAGTTGGTGCAGGACCTGATCGCCCAGGAAGTGGACGCCATCTGCGTCGTGCCTGTTGACATCCAGTCCCTGGATCCGGTTCTGGCCCAGGCCCGTGAGGCCGGCATCGTGGTCATCGCCCACGAGGGCTCCGAGCTGCAGAACGTCAACTACGACATCGAAGCCTTCTCCAACGCCGGTTACGGTCAGTTCATCATGGACAACCTGGCTGAGGCCATGGGTGAGGAAGGCCTCTACACCACCATGGTCGCCTCCCTGACGAACGGCTCCCACAACGAGTGGGCCGACGCCGCTGTGGAGTACCAGAAGGAAGCCTACCCCAATATGACCCTGCTGGAGGAGCAGCCCCGCGTGGAGTCCAACGACAACGGCGATACCGCCTACAACGTTGCCAAGGAGCTGTTCCGGACGTATCCCGACCTGAAGGGCATCATGGGCACCTCGTCCTTTGACGCTCCCGGCGTGGCCCGTGCCATTCAGGAGCTGGGCCTGGTTGACAAGGCTTTCACCACCGGTACCGGCATGCCGGCCGACAACGCCACCCTGCTGAAGGAGGGCGTCATCAAGTCCCTGACCCTGTGGGATCCGGCTGAGGCCGGCAAGGCCATGATCGCCCTGGCGGTCAAGGTCCTGAGCGGCGAGGAGATCACCGCTCCGCTGGATCTGGGCATCGAAGGCTACGACGCGATGAACTTCCGTGAGGGCAGCACCACCGTCCTGGAGGGCGAAGGCTGGATCACCATCACCGCGGAGAACGTGGACAGCTTCGGCTTCTAAGCAATCCGAAGCCGGCGCCGGGCGGGCCTCTGGGCCCGTCCGGCAAAGGCATGTTCAAGGGCATATTTTTCCGGCCGCCCCCCAAGGCGGCGGGAAGCAGTACCCGAGAGCATGCCTTCTTTTTCCCCTGGTGCGCAAAAACGGTCGAATGGGAAGGCGCGCTGCGCCGGCCGTAACGCGCCCGAAATCCCATACCAGGAGCGGCGCTGTCCGGCGCCTGCTGCGGACCCTTGGAGGTGCTATATGGCACAAGCATTGCTCAAAGTAGAGAAGGTCAACAAGTCCTTCGCCGGTGTCCATGCGCTGAAGGACGTATCCCTGGAGATCATGCCCGGTGAAATCCACTGCCTGGCCGGTGAGAACGGCTGCGGCAAGTCCACGCTCATCAAAATCATCTCCGGCGTGTACCAGCGCGATTCCGGCACCGTCGAATTCGATGGCAAGCAGCTGGGTAAGATCACGCCCATCGAGGCCATCACCAGCGGCATCCAGGTGATTTACCAGGATTTCTCCATCTTCCCCAACCTGACGGTCATGGAGAACCTGGCGTTCAACACGGAGCTGGCCGCGAAACGGCGCATCGTCAGCAAGAAGCGGATGCGTCAGATCGCTGAGGAAGCGGTCGCCAAGATCAATTTCCAGGTGGACCTGGATGCGCTGGTCGGTACGCTGTCTGTGGCGGAAAAGCAGATGGTGGCCATCAGCCGCGCGCTGATGTTCAACGCGAAGCTCATCATTATGGACGAACCCACCACGGCCCTGACCCGCAAGGAGGTCCAGGCGCTGTTTGATATCATACTGAAGCTCAAGGCCCAGGGCATTGCGATCCTGTTCGTCAGCCACAAGCTGGACGAGGTGTTTGAGATCTCGGAGCGGTTCACGATCTTCCGCTCCGGTGAGCTGGTCGTCACCGGCAACACCAAGGACCTGGACGACAAGAAGTTCACGTACTATATGACCGGCCGTGAGTTCAACGACAAGACCTTCGTGGCGGAAAAGGTCACGGAGCAGCCGATTCTTGAGACGAAGGGCCTCTCGCTGGAGGGCCATTTTTCCGACGTCTCCTTCCAGCTGCGCGGCGGCGAGATCCTGGGCATCACCGGCCTGCTGGATTCCGGCCGTACGGAGCTGGCGCTGTCGCTGTTCGGCATCCGGCCGGCCACGTCCGGCACCATCCTGCGGGACGGGAAGCCCGTGCAGATCCGCTCGGCGCAGGACGCCATCCACGCGAAGATCGGCCTTGTGCCGGAGGACCGCCTGTCGGAGGGCCTGTTCCTGACCCAGTCCATCGGCGACAACATCGTCATTTCCGAGATCGACCGCCTGAAGACTCCGGCCGGCACGTACGACCGGAAGCGCCGCAATCAGGAGGTTGCCGACTGGGTCTCGGAGCTGTCCATCGCCACGCCGGATCCCAACAACGCGGCGTCGACGCTGTCCGGCGGCAACCAGCAGCGTATCGTGCTGGCCAAGTGGCTGGCATGTCAGCCTGACGTGCTGATCCTCAACGGCCCGACGGTGGGTGTCGACATCGGCTCCAAGCATGACATCCATGCGATCCTGCAGAAGCTGGCCCGCGAGACCGGCATCGGCATCATCATCATCTCCGACGATCTGCCGGAGGTGCTGGAAAACTGCTCCCGCCTGATGATCCTCAAGGACGGGCGCATCGTTCACGAATCTTCCACACAGGACATCGACGAAAAGACCGTCCTGTCCTACATGATGTAAGGAGGTGCGAGGCATGCAGAAATCCCTGAAAAAGCTCCTGGGCCGCACCGAATTTTACGTCTTTCTGTTGTTGGTGGTACTGAGCATTGTCATCCAGATCCGTTCCGGCGGCCAGTTCTACACGCCCAACGGCCTGGTGGACATCGCCTCGGCCCTGGTGGTGCCGGGCATCTTCGCCGTGGGTACGCTGATGGTCATTATCTCCGGCGGCTTTGACGTTTCCTTCCCGGCGCTGGCGTCTTTGGCGGTCTATGCCACCACGAAGTCGCTGCTGGACCTGGGCTATACCGGCGGCGTCTGGCTGCCGCTGCTGATGGTGCTGGCCATCGGCGCTGTACTGGGCGCCTTCAACGGCTTCTTCGTCGGCTACCTGAATCTGAACGCCATGATCGTGACGCTGGGCGCTTCCAGCGTGTTCCGCGGCATCATGCAGGGCGCCCTGAACTCCCGCCAGCTGGCGACGATTCCGGAAGGTATGCGCAATTTTGGCACCTCCGCCCTGTTCGTGGCCACCAACTCGGAGTCGGGCCTCTCGTCCCGGATGCCGGTGGCCTTCCTGGTGTATATCGCAGTGATTGTCCTCGCCTGGTTCGTGCTGAATAAGACGTACTTCGGCCGCGGCATTTACGCCTTGGGCGGCAATCCGGCCAGTGCCACCGCCGCCGGCTTCAACGTCAAGCGGACGAAGTTCCTGATGTTCGTGTTCGTCGGCATGATCTCCGCTCTGGCCGGCCTCATCCGCGTCTGCATGATGCAGCAGTGCCACCCGACGAACATGCTGGGCATGGAGATGAACATCATCGCCGGCGTCGTCCTGGGCGGCGCGGCCATCACCGGCGGCGCGGGCACGCTGACCGGCTGCGTGCTGGGCACGCTGCTGATCGTTACGGTGGAGAACTCCATGATCCTGCTGGGCATCCCCACCACATGGAAGAGCGTCTTCGTCGGCGCCCTCATCATCATCGGTACGGGTGTCTCGGCCATGCAGGTGGTCCGCGCCAACCGCGCTGCCGACCGGAAAAAGAAGATCTCAAAGGAGGGCGCGTGATGAGCAAGCTGAAGAAGATCTATCGCGGCAACCCCCATCTGTACCGCCTCCTGGGCATCACCCTGGTCTGGATGGTGTTCATGGCCATCACCCGCTTTGACAAGTTCTATTCCTTCAAGAATTTCCAGACCATTGCGACGCAGTTCCCGGAATTCGGCCTGATGGCCCTGGGCGTCATGCTCTGCATGATGACCGGCGGCATCGACCTGAGCTGCGTCGGCGTGGCCAACACCACGTCCATCCTCTGCGCCATGCTGATGACGAGCATGGCAGGGGAGTCCGGCGTCCTCAGCGTCGCCAGCTATCCCGTGGTGGTGCTGCTGGTGCTGGCCGTCGGCTTCGTCTGCGGCATGTTCAGCGGCTTCCTGGTGGCCAAGGTGCGCATCCCGCCCATCCTGGCGACCCTTGGCGTCAACGAGCTGCTGACCGGCATCTGCATGGTGCTGACCGGCGGCGCCGCCATGAGCTCCTTCCCCAAGGAAATGACGACCATGCTGGCCAGCAACCTCGGCGGCATCGTCCCGGTCCGCCTGATCGTCTTCGTGGTGGTGGCCGTCATCATCTGGTTCATGCTGACCCGCACCACGTACGGCACGAAGCTGCTGCTGCTGGGCACCAGTGAGAAGGTCGCAAAGTATTCCGGCATGAAGACGGAGCGCATGCTCCTGCGGACGTACACGACCTCCGGCATCTGCTCGGCCCTGGGCGGCCTGATGATGCTCTCCACGTACGCCTCGGCCCGCGCCGACTACGGCACGCAGTACACGCTGCAGACCATCCTCATCGTCGTTCTCGGCGGCGTCAGCCCCAACGGCGGCAAGGGCAAGATCTCCGGCGTCATCCTGGCCATCATTCTGCTGAAGATGCTGGAGTCCGGCATCAACCGCTTCCAGAACATCTCGTCCTACTACATCTCCCTGATCTGGGGCGGCGTGCTGATTCTGGCCATGGTCCTCGACTATCTGACGGCGGACAAGAGGAGCAGAGCGTAAATGAAGAAGATTTTCGGCCAGATCGGCAGGCTGAAGCCCGAGTGCATCGCGGAGTACCGCCGGCTGCACGAGGTGGACGTCCACACGCCCCGCTGGGCGGGCGTGCTGGAGACCATCCACCAGTGCCACATGCAGAACTATTCGATCTTCATCGAGGACGACGTGGTGTTCGGCTACTTTGAGTACACCGGCGACGACTACGCGGCCGACATGGCCAAAATGGCCGCTGACCCGACGACGCAGGACTGGTGGGCCCACACCCGCCCCTGCTTCACCAAGTACAAGCCGGACAGCCCGGAGGCCTTCTACACCGACATGCAGCAGATTTTCTTCTTCGAATGACACGAAAGGAGCGGCCCGTGAAAAAGATTCTCTTCGTGGGTGAAAGCTGGCACGTGCACGTCACCGAGGCCAAGGGCTTTGACACCTTCACCTTCGACTACTATGAGCAGGCCACGGAATACATCCAGACGGCCCTGGAGGCGGCAGGCTGCGAGTTCTGCCACATCCCGTCCCACCTGGTGGAGCAGAATTTCCCGACCACTGCCGAGGCGCTGGCGGCCTACGACGTGGTGATGTTCAGCGACGTGGGTGCCAACACCATGAACCTGCCGATGAACGTCTTTCAGCGCCTGATCCCGACGGTCAACAAGCTGGAGCTGGTGCGGGAATACGTCAAAAACGGCGGCGCGTTCGTGATGATCGGCGGCTACCTGACCTTCCAGGGTATCCAGGGCCGCGGCTGCTACAAGCGTACGGCCATCGAGGAGCTGCTGCCGGTCAGCCTGCTGGAGGGTGACGACCGGGTGGAGTGCAGCCAGGGTATGACGCCGCGGGTGATCTGCCCCGAGCATCCGGCCATGGACGGCCTGCCGGCCGAGTGGCCGCAGGTCCTGGGCTATAACCGGCTCCTGCCGAAGGAGAACGCGCAGGTCCTGGCCACCGTGGGTGCCGATCCGCTGGTGGTGCTGGGCACGTACGGGAAGGGCCGCGTCTGCGCCTACGCCACCGACTGCGCGCCCCACTGGTCTCCGGAGGCCTTCTGCAAGTGGGAGGGCTATCCGCGCCTGTGGTCCAATCTCGTCGGCTGGCTGACGGAAGCACAGTAACGAACAACGAAACTGCCGCGGCGCCGGTTCGGCGTCGCGGCAGCTGTGCATTATGGGGCGTCGCTGCTTCGCAGCTGCCAGAACGCAACGGCGCTGGCGGCCGCAACGTTCAGCGAATCGACGCCGTGGGCCATGGGGATGCGGACGGTACGGTCGCAGCGGGCGACGGTCTCCGGCGACAGACCGTCCCCCTCGGCGCCCAGCACGACGGCCAGCGGCTGCTCCGCCGGCGGGCGGAAGCGCTGCAGGGGAATGGCGTCCGACCGCAGGGCCATGGCGGCCGTCTGAAAGCCCAGGGCCCGCAGCTGCGCCAGCCCTGCCTCCGGCCAGTCGGCATTCGAATGGCCCAGCTGCGTCCAGGGCACCTGAAACACGGTGCCCATGCTGACGCGCACGGCCCGCCGGCAGAAGGGGTCACACGTGCCGGGTGCGATCAGCACGGCGTCCATGCCCAGGGCGGCGGCGGAGCGGAAGATGGCGCCGACGTTGGTGGCGTCCACGACACCCTCCAGTACGGCGATCCGCCGGGCGCCGCGGCAGACGGCCTCCAGGGGCGGCAGCGCCGGCCGCCGCATGGCGCAGAGGACACCGCGGGTCAGCTCATAGCCGGTCAGACCGGCCAGCAGCGCCCGGTCGGCCGTGTAAACGGGAACGTCTCCGACACGGTCCAGCAGCGCCCGCGCGGCGCCGTCGATCTGCCGCCGCTCCATCAGCAGCGCCAGCGGCCGGTATCCGGCGTCCAGCGCCGTGCCGATGACCTTGGGACTCTCCGCAATTAAAACGCCCTTTTCCGGCTCCAGCCTGCTGCGCAGCTGCGTGTCCGTCAGGCGGGCAAACACATCCAGCTCCGGGGCGGACCAGTCCGCAATCTCAAAGATCTGTGCCACCGGCATCCCGCTCCGTCCGGGTTTCCAATACGAGAATGGCCTTGGCAGAGCCTGTGACCGTCACGGTCACGAGCCGGTATCCCTGCTCCCACAGCCCGTTGGCAGTTTCTTCGATCTGCGCGGCCATTTTTGCGGCGTTGGGTGTATAGGGAATCACGACGGTTTTATACATCGGCAGACGTCCCCTTTCTCTCTGGCGTTCCGTACCGTATTATACCATGCCGTCTGCGGCCGTACAAGGGCAGCGTCGTTGCATTTCCTGCCGCGGGATGGTATAATTCCCATGCGGCATCCGGCCGCATACGCGGCGCGGATCTGCAAATCCTAACCGGCGGAGGAGGCGTGCAGATGGATCCGAAGATTTTGCGGGAGCTGTTTTTTGAGACCGGTGCGCCGGAGCTGTATGTGCTCAGCCGGCGGATCGGAAACGGGGCGCCGTAACGGCCCCGTACATAGAACAGGGGAATGGCATGTTTTTCAAGATCGAAGGCGTCGTCCTGCGGGAGACGGACTACAATGACACGGACCGGATGCTGACGGTGCTGACCGGCGACCGGGGGCGCGTCTCCCTCAAGGCCCGGGGCGTCCGCAGCAGCCGCAGCCCCCTGAAGGCTGCCTGCCAGCTGCTGGCCTATTCGGAGTTTACGGTGCTGGAGCGCCGCGGCTATCTGACGGTCACGGAGGCGGTGCCGCGGGAGATGTTCCTGGAGCTGCGCGGCGACCTGGAGCGATTGTCTCTGGCGTCGTACTTTGCGCAGGTGGCCGAGGTGGTCTCTCAGGAGGACAGCCCCAGCCCGCAGCTGCTGTCTCTGCTGCTCAACTGCATGTATGCGCTGGGCCGGCTGCACCGCTCCCAGGCGCTGGTCAAGGCCGTGTTCGAGCTGCGGACGGCCTGCCTGGCCGGCTATACGCCGGACGTCTCCGGCTGTGCCGTCTGCGGCAATCCGGATGCCGACCGCTTCAACGTCTCCCACGGCCTGCTTCAGTGCGAGCACTGCCGCGTCCCGGAGCTGGACGGCCTGCGGATGCCGCTGGGGCCGGGAGAGCTGGCGGCGTGCCGCTACATCGTGACCTGCGGCCCCAAGCAGCTCTTTGCATTCCAGCTGGGGGAGGCGTCGGCCGAAGCCCTGGCCGGCGTCACCGAGACGTATCTGACGACCCAGCTGGAGCGCGGCTTCTTCACGCTGGACTTCTATAAATCCCTGAAACAGTAAAGGTTGTTGCATATGAGCGAACTGTACGAAAAATCCCTCCATAAGCTGGAGCTGGACGCCGTGCTGGAGCTGCTGGCCGGCCAGGCGGTCAGCGACGCGGCCAAGGAGGCGTGCCGCGCCATCCGCCCGGAGACCGACGCCGACGAGGTGCGCCGGCTCCAGGAGCAGACGACGGCGGCCTGCCGGCTGATCTCCCTGAAGGGCTCGCCCAGCCTCGGTGGTATCCGGGACGTGGGGGAGAGCCTGAGCCGCGCGGCCCGGGGCGGCAGCCTGACGCCCGGCGAGCTGCTGCGGATCGCTGCCAGCCTTCGGGTGGCCCGCGGTGTCAAAAGCTACGCCGACACGGACGCCGTCTCGTCCTGCCTGGACACCTACTTCTGGGAGCTGACGGCCAACAAGTACCTGGAGGACCGCATTTCCAACTCGATTCTCTCGGAGGAAGAGATTGCCGACGCCGCCAGCCGGGAGCTGGCCGACATCCGCCGCCACATCCGTCTGCAGAGCAGCCGGATCCGCGAATCGCTGCAGAAGGTCATCTCCTCGCCGGCGTACGCCAAGGCCCTGCGGGAGCCCATCGTCACCATCCGCTCCGGCCGCTTCGTGGTGCCGGTGCGCAGCGAGTGCAAGAACGACATTCCCGGACTGGTGCACGACGTGTCATCCTCCGGCAACACGTTCTTCATCGAGCCCATGCAGGCCGTCAACGCCAACAACGAGCTTCGGGAGCTGCAGATGCAGGAGCAGAAGGAGATCGAGCGGATCCTGGCGGCGCTCTCCGCTGAGGCAGCCGACTATCGCGAGCCCATTCAGCGCAACTACGAGATGCTCGTCCTGCTGGACACCATCTTCGCCAAGGCGAAGCTGTCGTTCGCCATGAAGGCCATGGAGCCGCAGATCCGCACCGACGGGCGGCTGGAGCTGAAGAATGCCCGTCACCCGCTGATTGACGCCAAGGCCGTCGTGCCGGTGTCCGTCCGCCTGGGCGGCGACTTCGATACCCTCGTCATCACCGGCCCCAACACCGGCGGCAAGACCGTCACCCTCAAGACGCTGGGGCTCATGACGCTGATGGCCGAATGCGGCCTCCACCTTCCGGCCGACGACGGGAGCTTCGTCTCCACCTTCGACCGGGTGCTGGCCGATATCGGTGACGAGCAGTCCATCGAGCAGTCCCTGTCCACTTTCTCGGCCCACATGAAGAACATCGTGGAGATCATCGCACAGTGCGGCGACCGGAGCCTCGTCCTGTTCGACGAGCTGGGCGCCGGCACCGACCCGGCCGAGGGCGCCGCCCTGGCCATGGCCCTGATCGACTTCTGCCGCCGCTGCGGCGCCCGGGTGGCTGCCACGACCCACTACGCCGAGCTGAAGCTGTACGCCATGCGCACCGAGGGCGTCACCAACGCCTCCTGCGAGTTCGACGTGCAGACGCTGCGGCCCACGTACCGCCTGCTGATCGGCGTGCCGGGCAAATCCAACGCTTTTGCCATCTCCCGGCGGCTGGGGCTGCCGGAGGAGATCCTCAAGCGGGCCCGGGACCTCGTCAGCGAAAACGACCTGAACTTTGAGGAGGTCCTCAACCAGCTGGAGCAGCAGCGCCAGCAGATGGAGCAGGCCAAGCTGGAGGCCGAGCGCCTGCGGCGGCAGATGGAGGAGGCCAAGCAGCAGTCCGACGCCTACTACGCCGAGATCCGGAAGGAGCGCGAGAAGGCGGCGGAGAAGGCCCGCGCCGAGGCCCGGGAGATCCTGGAGGACGCCCGCCGCACGGCCAACGCCACGTACGACGAGCTCAAGCAGCTGCGCAAGCAGATGCGCGACGCCGCCGACGCCCAGGGCATCAACGAGCGGCAGGCCCAGCTGCGGCGGAACCTCAACGAGGCGGAGGAGCGCCTGGCACCCAAGCGGGAGCCGGTTCAGCGCCCGAAGCCCAGCCGGGAGATCCGCGTGGGGGACACGGTGGAGCTGCTGAAGCTGGGCTCACGGGCCACGGTGCTGGCCGTCAACAAGGACGGCACGTACCAGCTCCAGGCCGGCATCCTGAAGATCAGCGCCAAGCCGGACGAGGTGTACCTGCTGGAGCATGCGGCCCAGGAGCCGGTGAAGAAATTCATCGAGCGGACGCGGCGCGAGCTGCGCAACACGGCCGCCCCCAGCGAGCTGGATCTCCGGGGCATGGACACCGTGGAGGCCATTACCGTGCTGGATCAGTTCCTGGACCAGGCGGTCATGGCCAAGCTGCCCACGGTGCGCATCATCCACGGCAAGGGTACCGGCGCCCTGCGCCGCGCCGTGCAGGAGCGGCTGCGCCAGAACCGGCAGATCAAAAGCTTCCGCCTGGGCGCCTTCGGCGAGGGGGAGGACGGCGTAACCATTGTGGAAATTTAATATAAATCATTGACATTTTTGCATGTTTTCGTTATCATAGAAGTAGCTGAATTGCGAAGCCCACGCCAATCTTTGAGGGAGTGACACCAATATGTACATGCAGCAGTCGATCGTGAAATGTGAGTCCGGCTTGCACAACAAGCAGGCCACCTATTTCATCCAGAAGGCCAACGAGTTCAAGTCCAGCATTTGGGTCGAGGTGGAGGAGCGCAGAATCAACGCGAAGAGCCTGCTGGGTGTCCTGTCCATGGGGATCACGAAGGGCACTCGTGTCAACATCATCGCCGAGGGGCCCGACGAGCAGGATGCCGTCAACGCCCTCTCCGAAATGCTTGTGAAGGAAATTTTCTGATTTCCGCCGAATGTCGGCTGCCCCGGCGCGCGCGCTTCTGGCCGCGGCGCGGGGCAGCTTTTTTCTATCCGGCGGCCGGGAGGCACCATGACGAAAGACGAACTGCGCGACAAGGCCCTGTCCCTGCCGTATGAGCCCGGCGTCTACCTGATGTCGGACCGGCACGGAAAGATCATCTACGTGGGCAAGGCAAAAAAACTGAAGAACCGCGTCTCCCAGTACTTCCAGGATTCGGCCAGCCACACGGCCAAGACCAGGATGATGGTCAGTCAGATCGATTCCTTCGACACCATCGTCGCCCGTTCGGAGTTTGAGGCGCTGGTGCTGGAGTGCTCGCTGATCAAGCGGCACATGCCCAAGTACAACATCCTTCTGAAGGACGACAAGGGGTATCCCTACCTGCGGGTGGACCAGCGGGAGGAATATCCGGTGATGACCATGGTCAGCCGCGTCCAGGACGACGGCGCCGAATACTTCGGGCCCTTCGGCGGCCGCTCGGTGACGCAGCACGTGATGGATGCGATCCGCCTCTCCCTGAAGCTGCCGGGCTGCCACAAGAAGTTCCCGCGGGACATCGGCAAGGAGCGCCCGTGCCTGAACTACCACATGAACAACTGCGACGGCTGGTGCCAGCCGTCCCGCTCGCCGGAACGGTATCGGGAGGCCATGCGCCAGGCCGTGCTGCTGCTGCGGGGGAATTACCAGGAGGTGGCCCGGGAGATCGAGGGGCAGATGCAGGCCGCCGCCGAGGAGCTGCGCTTTGAGCAGGCCGCGGAGCTGCGGGACCGGCTGCGGTCTATCGAGGCCCTGAGTCAGAAGCAGCTGGTCACGGCCGGTACCATGGCCCACACAGACGTGGTGGGATTCTACCAGAGCGAGGCCAAGGCCTGCTTTACGGTGCTCCACTACGTGGGCGGGAGCCTGCTGGACAAGGACTATCAGATTCTGCCGCCGGGCGACAGCCCGGAGGAGGCCATCTCCAGCCTCGTCAAGCAGTACTATCTGGCCAAGCAGGGGGCCGTCAAGGAGATCCTGCTGCCGGTGCCCATGGAGGACAGTGAGCTCTTTGAGCGGCTGCTCAGTGAAAACGGCGGGCGCCGCGTCCGGATCCGCGTGCCCCAGCGGGGGGACGGCGTCCGGCTGGTGGAGCTGGCCAACAAGAACGCGCGGGAAGAGGCGGAGCGCGTCACCTCCCGGGAGGAGCGGCTGCAGGGGGCCCTGGGGCTGCTGTGCGGGCTGCTGGACGTCCCCAGCCTGGCACGGATCGAGGCGTACGACATCTCTAACCTGGCCGGCGCGGACATCGTCGCCTCCATGACCGTCTTTTCCGACGGGCAGCCGCTGAAGCGGGATTACAAGCATTTCAAGCTCCGCGACCTGGCGGATCAGGACGACTACGCCTCCATGCGCCAGGTGATCCAGCGGCGCTTCACCCACTACCTGGCCGGGGACGCCGGCTTCGACCAGCGGCCCGACGCGCTGTTCATCGACGGCGGCAGCGTCCATGCCGGCGTGGTGGAGCAGCAGCTGGCGGAGATGGGGCTGTCGATCCCGGTGTTCGGCATGGTCAAGGACAACCGCCACCGGACGCGGGCCATGGTCCGGCCCGACGGCCGGGAGATCGGCATCTCGGCACAGCCGGCGGTATTCGCCCTGGTGGGCCGTATCCAGGAGGAGACGCACCGCTTTGCCATCACGTACAACCGGGCGCTGCGCAGCCGCCGGATGCAGGGCTCGGAGCTGGACGCCATCCCCGGCATCGGCCCCAAGCGGCGGGCAGACCTGCTCAAAGCCTTCAAATCCATGAAGCAGATCCGGGCGGCCACCGAGGCACAGCTGCGGGCAGTGCTGCCGGCGCAGGCGGCACAGGCCGTCTATGAACACTACCATCCCCAGGAGCCTGCCGTGGCTCCGGAAGGAGAGACACCATGAGAGTCATCACCGGAAGCGCCCGGGGCGTGCGCCTGAAAACCCCCGACGGCCTGGAGACGCGCCCCACCGCGGAGCGGGTCAAGGAGGCCGTGTTCAGCATGCTTCAGTTCGAGATCGAGGGCCTGCGGGTGCTGGATCTCTTCGCCGGCACCGGCCAGATGGGCATTGAGGCACTGAGCCGCGGCGCCGCGGAGGCCGTGTTCGTGGATGCCCGCAGGGAGGCCGCGGCGCTGGTGCGGGAGAATCTGCGCCGGACGCGCCTGTCCGACCGGGCGCAGGTGGTGCAGGCGGACTTCCGGGATTACCTGTCCCGGTGCGCCAGGCAATTCGACCTGATTTTCCTGGATCCGCCGTATGCCGGGCAGTTTCTGGAAAATGCGATGCGAACCATATCGGAAATTGACATTTTATCTGCAGGTGGTATAATAATCTGCGAGAGACCGATCGAAAAGCCCCATCCCGGCACGTTCCCCGGCCTGTCCGCCGGGAGGGACTACCGATACGGCAAGACGCTGATCGCCCGCTACCGCAGGGACGGCGGATCGGAGGACGTATGACGACTGCAATCTACCCGGGCAGCTTCGACCCGGTGACGAAGGGCCACCTGAACATCATTCAGCGGGCCTCGAAGATCTTTGACCGGCTCATCGTCTGCGTGATGATCAACGTGGACAAGCGCCCCATGTTCGACACCGGGGAGCGCGTGGAGATGATCCGCCGGGTGACGACGGATCTGCCCAACGTCACGGTGGACAGCTCCTCTGACCTGCTGGCTGAGTACGCCGCGCGCAACGGCGTCAACGTCGTGGTCAAGGGGCTGCGGGCCGCCACGGATTTCGAGAAGGAATTCCAGATGGCGCTGATCAATCACAAGATGAACCCCAGCCTCGACACCATGTTCCTGACCTCGGAGCACCAGTTCATGTACCTGAGCTCCAGCGTCGTCAAGGAGCTGGGCGGCCACGGGGCGGATCTCAGCGACTTTCTGCCGGAAGCGATCATTCCGGACTGCATCAAACGAATGAATGAATCGGCTGTAAGGAGGTAAGCACATGGCAAACGGTATCGAAGAGGTCATCAGCACCTTGTACGATATGATTCAGGACGCGTGGAGCCTGCCGCTGGGCGCCGAAAAGTGCGTGGTGGAGCGCGACAAGGTCCTGGATCTCCTGGATGAGATCAGCAATCAGCTCCCGGGTGAGCTCAAGCAGGCCAAGACCATCGTCGAGTCCCGCAACGAGGTCATCACCAACGCCAAAAAAGAGGCGGAGAACATCATGAAGCAGGCCGAGCAGCGGGCGCGGCAGATGATCTCCAAGGAAAACGTCTACCTGGAGGCCCAGAAGGAGGCCGCTGAGCTCATCAAGCAGGCCCAGGCCAAGATCAAGGAGCTGCGCCAGGTGACGAATGAGTACGTGGACGACGCCCTGAAGCGCACCGAGGAGAGCATCAACGAGGCGCTGTCCCGCGTCCGCGATTCCCGCAGCAAGTTCAACGCCCTGACGAACCCCCAGGAAAAGAAGCCCTCGCCGATCATCGAGGATATCTGAGCAGCGCGGCGGCTCCGGAACGTTCCGGAGCCGCCGCGTTATTTTTGAAATTCTAGTGAGAGCAAGGACATGCCGGCTTTGAATTTCTCCAAAGCCGGCATGTAGTTGCCACTCATAGAGATCTTAATTTGGTGATGGTGATTTTCAGGCACTATACGCTTCAACCTTTGACTGCACCGGCCGTAGCACCTTTGATAAAAAAGCGCTGTAGTAGAATGAACAGCAAAATCAGTGGTGCAGAAGCGATGCATGCAGCAGCCAACTGATAGCTTTTGTTGGTAGAAGCCGACTGCGCGAACATGGCTACACCAATGGGAAGTGTTTTTAGATTCTTGTCGGAAATCATGATGAGTTGCCAGACGTAATCGTTGAAGGTGGCAAAAAACGAGAAAATGGAAATGGTGCCGATGGCAGGGAGCGACAGCGGTAGCACGATCTTTGTAAATTTGCGTAACTCGCTGCAGCCATCCACCTCTGCTGCGTCGAACAGCTCAGAAGGCAGGTTGCTGATGAACTGACGGCTCAGAAACACACCGAAGGCGGGGGCAATTGAGGTCAGAATAACGCCGATCAGCCGGTCTTGCAGATTGAGGCTATACGCAACCAAGTAATTGGGAATTAGCAGCATTTGTTTCGGCAGCATCAGAGTGGCCATGACCAGAAGGAACAGAATCTGCTTCCCGCGGAACCGCATTCTGGCGAACGCATATCCGGCAGTAACTCCAATCAGTGAGGTTAGTACGGCGACAGAAATGCTGATGACGAAGCTGTTGCGGAGCCATACAAAGATATCAGTTTTTGAAAAGACATGTAGAAAGTTTTTTATGGTCAGATCCGTTGTCAGATCCAGGTCAATCGGACTGGAGATCAGCGCCAGATTGGGTTTGAATGCGCCGACGATCATGACATAGAAGGGCAAGATCATTGCGGCCATCAGCAGGCAGATCCAGATGGTGGATGGTACACTGATCTGTTTGCGTGAAAGTTTCATTCATGTCCCTCCCTCTAATATTCAATTTGATCGCGGCGCATGATCCGGAACTGGACAACCGCAACAAGTGCGGTGATGATAAACAGCATCACACCGATTGCGGAAGCGTAGCCGAACTGTCCCCCCACAAAAGCACTATTATAGATCATCATCAGCAGCGACGAGCTGGTGTAATTGGGGCCACCGCCGGTCATCAGTTGCGGGATCACGAACACCTGCAGCGTCGCAATGGTGGAGGTCACGAGCACGTAGATGACAGTCGAATGCACCATCGGAATGGTGACTTTGTGAAACTGTTGCCTGCGCGTTGCACCGTCGAGCTCTGCCGCCTCATAATACATGGCTGGAATGCCGTTTATGGCAGCGCAATAGATAATCAGATTGCTACCTAGACAGGTAAAAACAATCATAAGCGACATGACCGGGATAGAGGTGACGGCCTGGTCAAAGATCGAGAAGCCAGTGATTTCAAGCTTTATCAGGAGATCGTTCAACAGCCCAGAACCAGGAGACAGGATGAATTTCCATACGATTACCATAACTACGGAGCAGACAATTCCTGGAATATAGAATAGCAGCTTTGTCAGAGTGTTGAATACTCTGCCATGTGGGCGCAGTGTGTTGGCCGCCCACAAGGGAATGAATACCTCTAGTGGGATGATGATGGCACAGTAGCAAACAGTTCCCAGCAAGCTGCGCCAGAATGCATAGTCAGAAAAAATCTGGCGGTAGTTTTGCAGGCCATTCCACTTCATGCTGCCAAGCGTAAAGTCTGTAAAGGAGACGACGATTCCATAGACGAACGGATATGCGTAAAACACACAGAACATGACGAACCAAGGCAGCAGGAACAGGTAGGCCCACATGGATTTTCTGCGCTCCAGAGAATGCATGTGAACAGTGCGAGCATTTGACCTGCGCATCCAACGATCCTCCTCTCTGATCGGGGAGCTGAAGATTTCAGCTCCCCGATCTGTGTAGTGCGAGGTTTACTGAGCACCGAGCACGCCATTCGCGCCGGCTTCCCAGGTGTCCAGCATTGTCTGCGCGTCAATGTTGCCCACATAGAAATCCTGTAACTGCGGATAGAAGGTCTCACGGAAGTCCGTCCACCAAGATTCCAGAATACCGAAATCACTGCGGGCATAATTTGCGCTGTACTCCGCGCCCTGCTCCATGATCTCCGTCAGTTCCTCCGTGGGGTAGTTTATAGTGGTGTTGTTCAGAAGACTCATTTTGCCAATGGCGTTGACGATGCCGTTTTGATACATTGGATCTTCCAGCATTACACCCAATGCCAGTTTAATGGCTTCGTCATTACCGTTGTTCTTGAAAGCACAGACACCGTAAGTGCCCCAAGTGACGCAATCGGGGGAGTAGTCGCCAGCGGAGGTGGGAGCTGCGAGCAGTTTGAAATCAAACACAGCGGAATTTCCGGCCTCCATGTTGGCGTAGAACGATGCGGCGTTGGAAAATGCGGTGGGCATGCAGAACAGGAGCCGCCCGGCACTCCAGTATTCAAATATATCCTCGGCAACCGTCGTGGCGGGGCCGCCGGCGCAGAGTTCTTCATCAATGATAGTTTTCAGGAACTCCAGCACCTCTAGCGCTTCCGGGGTATTGAACGCGGCAGTGTTGTCTTCATTCACCAGCTCGACGCCATTAGCGATGAAAAGGTTGTAGTACGCAGCGTCCGCGGAAGAAGATCCTGCATACAGCGCAGTCGGATAAATGGAGGGATCCGCAGCCTTGGCAGCGCGGCAGATTTCCAGATAGTCATCATAAGACCATTGGGTCCAGTCTTCGGGCAGCATATCCGTAACGCCCAACTCCTCGGCCAGAGTCATGTTGACCGTGATGGCGTAGCCACCTCCATCCTGGAGTGGAATGTAGAAGTTTTTGCCGTCAACGACGCCATCCTTGATTTCACCCAGGAACACATCCTGATGCTCAGTCACAACATCCGTCACATCCAAGCAAAGATCGCCGTAAACAGCGGGACTGATTCGAGAAAACCCGTCAAAATACAGGTCCGGTGTGGTGTTGGTCGCGCAGGCGACAGTAAACTTCTCCGGGCCGGAGTCGTACGGCAGTTCTTCGAGTTCAACCGTGATCCAGGGGTAAGTTTCGTTAACTGCGTCTGCCCAGGCTTGGTACCATTCGGCCGTACCCTCTTCAAAATAGTACCACGCAGTCAGTGTGACATCTTCCTGCGTATTGCCGGTGGATTCGCTGTCGCCCGTGGTATCGCCTGACTGATCGCCGGTGGTGGCATCCGGAGGCGTCTCTGTGGAATCGGAAGCGGATGAGCAGCCTGTAAACACAAATAACAGGAGTGCTAGAATGAGCAGCGGGATCCAGAGTGCCTTTTTCATTTGTGTTGTTCCTCCTCTTGAGATTTTTTATAATGTCGCATTTCTGCGTACATCACTTTTCACGCCATTGGACGCTTCGCAGCGTGATGTCACTACAACAATTTATTTTAGTTAAACACAAAAATGGCATTTATGATATAGAAGATCGGACAGAATATTTCTGAAATCTTCCTTCGAATTTATTCTTTGTAAAAGGGACAGTCTCAGACAGTTTTGTTGACAAACCGGGAAGAATCGTGTATGATAACCACAATATCGCAAACGCGGTGAAGGGGAAGAGTAGGAAGTTTGGGCCTTTCAGAGAGCAGGCGGCCGGTGCGAGCCTGCGGGTCCCGGCCTCCGAACGTCGCCCCGGAGCGGACGGCTGAACGGTTGCAGTAGGCCGGCACGGGTCCTCCCGTTACAGAGGCGCAAGTTGCCCGCTGCGGCGGGAATCCGGGTGGTACCGCGGAAGGTCTTTTCGTCCCGGCAGCTTCGGCTGCCGGGCTTTTTTCGCGCCCGTGACTGCGAACAACGAACAGGAGTTGAAGAAGATGGCAAAAGAACTGTCCAAGGTCTACGAGCCCCGGGAGGTGGAGAGCCGCATCTACGACATGTGGATGCAGGGCGGCTACTTCCACACGGAGCGGGATCCGGAGAAGAAGCCCTTCACCATCGTCATGCCGCCGCCCAACGTCACCGGGCAGCTGCACATGGGCCATGCCATGGACGCGGCGCTGCAGGACGTGCTGATCCGCTTCAAGCGCATGGAGGGGTATGCAGCCCTGTGGGTGCCCGGCGTGGACCATGCCGGCATCGCCACGCAGATCAAGGTGGAGGAGGAGCTCCGCAAGGAGGGCCTGACCCGCTACGACCTGGGCCGCGAGAAGTTCCTGGAAAAGGTCTGGGACTGGAAGAACAAGTTCGGCAACCGCATCGTCGAGCAGCAGAAGAAGCTGGGCGCCTCCTGCGACTGGGACCGGGCCCGCTTCACCATGGACGAGGGATGCTCCAAGGCCGTACGTGAGGTATTCGTCAGCCTGTACGAGAAGGGGCTCATCTACAAGGGCAGCCGCATCATCAACTGGTGCCCCCACTGCGTCACAGCTCTGTCCGACGCCGAGGTGGAGTACGTGGACAAGCCGGGCCACATGTGGCACCTGCGCTACCCGCTGACGGACGGCTCCGGCGACGTCATCATCGCCACCACCCGCCCGGAGACCATGCTGGGCGACACGGGCGTGGCCGTCAACCCCAATGACGAGCGGTACCGCGACATCGTCGGCAAGACGTGCATCCTGCCGCTGGTCAACAAGGAGATCCCCATCGTCGCCGACGAGTACGTGGACATGGAGTTCGGCACCGGCTGCGTCAAGATGACGCCGGCCCACGACCCCAACGACTTCGAGGTAGGCCTGCGGCACAACCTGGAGGTCGTCCGCGTCCTGGACGACGAGGGCAAGGTAAACGAATTCGGCGGCAAGTACCAGGGCATGGATCGGTACGAGGCCCGGAAGACCATCGTGGCCGACCTGGAGGCCCAGGGCTATCTGGTGAAGGTGGAGGACCACGCCCACAACGTGGGCACCTGCTATCGCTGCCATAACGACGTGGAGCCCATCATTTCGGCCCAGTGGTTCGTGAAGATGCAGCCCCTGGCCAAGGCGGCGCTGGACTGCGTCAACTCCGGCGAGACGCGCTTCGTCCCGGAGCGCTTCACGAAGACGTACACCAACTGGATGGAGAACTGCCGCGACTGGTGCATCTCCCGCCAGCTCTGGTGGGGCCACCAGATCCCGGCCTGGTACTGCGCCGACTGCGGCCACATGACGGTCTCCCGCGAGGACGCCGTCTGCTGCGAGCAGTGCGGCAGCAGGAACATCACCCGGGACGAGGACGTGCTGGACACCTGGTTCTCCTCGGCCCTCTGGCCCTTTGAGACGCTGGGCTGGCCGGACACCGACTCGCCGGACTACCGGTATTTCTATCCCACCGACGTGCTCGTCACCGGCTACGACATCATCTTCTTCTGGGTGGCCCGGATGATCTTCTCCGGCTGTGAGCACACCGGGAAGCCGCCGTTCCACACGGTGTTGATTCACGGCCTCGTCCGGGACGACAAGGGCCGGAAGATGTCCAAGTCCCTGGGCAACGGCATCGACCCGCTGGAGATGATTGACCGCTACGGCTCCGACGCCCTGCGGATGAACATGGTCACGGCCAACTCGCCGGGCAACGACATGCGCTTCTACGTGGAGCGCTGCGAGGCCATGCGCAACTTCGCCAACAAGATCTGGAACGCCAGCCGCTACGTGCTGATGAACCTGAAGCTGGAGAAGAACGAGCTGCCTGCGGCCTCCGAGCTGGAGCTGGCGGACAAGTGGATCCTCTCCCGGCTCAACACCCTGACGGCCGAGGTCACGGAGAACCTGGACAAGTACGAGCTGGGCATCGCCGTGCAGAAGGTCTACGACTTCATCTGGGACGACTACTGCGACTGGTATATTGAGCTGACGAAGGCGCGCCTGTACGCCGAGGACGACGGCGCCAAGCTGGTGGCCCAGAAGGTGCTGCTGTACGTGCTGGACCAGTTCCTGAAGCTGCTGCACCCCTTCATGCCGTTCATCACCGAGGAGATCTGGCAGGCGATCCCCCATGAGGGCGACAGCATCATGGTGCAGCAGTGGCCCCGGTACCGCGACGATCTGGCCTTCCCCCAGGAGGAGGCGGCCATGGAGTCGATCATGAACGCCATTCGCGCCGTCCGTAACCGCCGGGCGGAGATGAATGTGCCGCCGTCCCGGAAGTCCACGCTGTACGTGGTGACGGCCCAGCCGGACACCTTCCGCCAGGGCGCCGCGTTCATCACGCGCCTGGCGTATGCCGACCGGGTGATCCTCTGCGACAGCGAGCCGGAGGGCCACGAGGACATGGTCTCGTGCGTCACGGCCGACGCCGAGCTGTTCATCCCCATGGACCAGCTGGTGGACGTGGAGAAGGAGCTGCAGCGGATCGCCGGCGAACTGGAGAAGGCCCGCAAGGCCCTGGCCGCCGCCGAAGGCAAGCTGGCCAACGAGAACTTCGTTTCCCGCGCGCCGGAGCAGGTGGTCAACACGGAGCGCGAGAAGGCGGAGAAGGCCCGTGCGCTGATCGCCCAGCTGACGGAGGCTGAGAAGCGCCTGAAAAAGTAACGCCGGCACGCAGACGGCTTTTGAAGACCGGATCGGAAGAGACGCGAAGGAGGAAGGATCTGTGGAACGGTTCCAGAAGGTATATCAGCAGGGCACGATCGATGTGATCGAGATCTGGGTAGACACGGAGACCGGCGTGAACTACGTCTTTCACCGGAACGGAAACGCAGCCGGCTTTACGCCGCTGCTGGATAAAGACGGGAAGCCGGTCGTAACGCCGCAACGCCTCGGGTAAGGACTGCCCAGGGAACGCCTGGGAAAACCGGAAGAAACCGGAAAACCGCCGCCGATTTCCCACGGCGCTCTCGGGCTTCGACAGCATCTTTTTTTGAAAAACACTATAATGGGCGCACACGGAGGATTTTCTCCGTGTGCGCCCACTTTTTTGCGGAAGGAAGGAACAGCCGTGACGAGTTTTCTGCAGGACAAGCAGCTGACCATCGCCCTCAGCGGTGAGATTGACCACCACAGCGCCAAGGAGACCATGCAGACGGTCGGCAGGAAAATCGACTCGTATCTGCCGTCGGTCTGCGTGCTGGACTTTCGGGATGTGACGTTCATGGATTCCAGCGGCATCGCCATCGTCATCAGCACGGTGCGGCGGATGCGGGAGCTGGACGGCAAGGTGCGGCTGCAGAACATTCCGCCGCAGCCGCTGAAGGTCCTGAAGGCCGCCGGCATCGAAAAACTGACTCAAATCACCGAGAGGAGCGAGGTACGATGAAGTGTGAAAACCAGATGCAGCTGACCTTTCCCAGCCGGTCCGTCAACGAGAGCTTCGCGCGGGCGGCAGTGGCCTGCTTCGCAGCGCAGCTGGACCCGACGCTGGACGAGCTGGGGGACATCAAGACGGCCGTCTCCGAGGCCGTGACGAACTGCATCGTGCATGCGTATCCCGACGAGATCGGCACCATCACGCTGCGGGCGCGCATTCTGCCCGGCGGCGTGCTGGACCTGGTGATCCGTGACCGCGGCCGCGGCATTCCGGACGTGGAGGCCGCGCGCCAGCCCATGTTCACCACGGGCGGCGCCGAGCGTTCCGGCATGGGATTTACGATCATGGAGAGCTTCATGAACGAGCTCCGGGTCACGTCACGGCCGGGAAAGGGGACGACCGTACATATGAAGCGCCGGATCGTCCAGCGGGGAGAGCGGCCTTGAACGGCTGCCTGGAGGAGCTGATTCTCCGATCCCAGCAGGGAGACCGCGCCGCCGGTGAGCAGCTGGTGGTGGAAAACTCCGGGCTCATCTGGTCGGTGGCCCGGCGCTATTTCGGCCGCGGCGTCGACGCCGACGACCTGTACCAGCTGGGGTGCCTGGGCTTTCTCAAGGCCGTGGCCGGTTTCGACACGCAGTACGGCACGCAGTTTTCCACGTACGCCGTGCCGAAGATCGCCGGTGAGATCCGGCGCTTCCTGCGGGACGACGGCGCCGTCAAGGTCAGCCGCAGCGTCAAGGAGCGTGCCGCTGCCATCAAGATGGCCCGTCAGCGGCTGACCGGGCGGCTGGGCCGCGAGCCGGGCCTGTCGGAGCTGGCGGAGGAGACGGGGCTGACTGCCGAGGAAATCGCCGCGGCAGAGACGGCCACCGCCTCCGCAGAGTCCATCCAGCGGGAGACCGGGGAGGACGGCTTCACGCTGGAGGCCGTCCTGACCGATGGCAGCCAGGAGGATCAGCTGATCGAACGACTTGCGCTGCGGGAGGCCATCGACCGGCTGGGAGAACGGGAGCGGCTTGTGATCCATCTGCGGTTCTTCCGCGGCCTGACGCAGGAGAAGGTTGCCAGAATTCTCGGCGTCTCCCAGGTGCAGGTGTCCCGGATTGAAAAGAAGGCGCTGCAGACGCTGCGGGAGCAGATCGATGAAAGCCCTCGACAAATGGGGAAAAATGTACTAGAATAGACCCATCAAGCTCACGATGGGGGAAACTATGAGTACCTTACACCAACGCTTTTTAACGGCCCGACGGGCTGTCATCGCCGCGCAGTTCCATGCGCTGAATCCCATGCAGCGGGAAGCGGTCCTGACCACCGAGGGGCCGCTTCTTTTGCTGGCCGGCGCCGGCTCCGGCAAGACGACGGTGCTGATCCACCGGATTGCGAACCTTTTGCGCTACGGCAGCGGCTCCGACTCCCGGGAGGTGCCGGAGGGGCTGACGGAGGCGGACGTGACCTTCCTGGAGGCGTATGCGGCCCAGCCGGATGCGTCCCGGCAGGAGGAGGCCGACCGCCTCTGCGCCTGGGAGCCGGCGAATCCCTGGAACGTCATCGCCATCACCTTCACGAACAAGGCCGCCAACCAGCTCAAGGAGCGCCTGGCGGACATGCTGGGGCCGGAGGCCAACGACGTCTGGGCCATGACGTTCCACTCGGCCTGCTGCCGCATCCTGCGCCGGGACATCGACCGCCTGGGCTACGCCCGGAGCTTTACGATTTACGACACCACCGACTCCGAGCGTGTCATGAAAGACGTCCTGCGGGACCTGCAGCTGGACGAAAAGGTGTTCCCGCCGCGGCTCTGCCTGAACCGGATCTCCCGCGCCAAGGACCGGCAGCAGATGCCGGAGGAATTCGCTTCTGCGGCCGAATCCTCCGGAGATTACCGGATGGAGCAGATTGCCCGCTGCTACCAGGAGTACCAGAAGCGTCTGCGCGCGGCCAACGCCGTGGACTTCGACGACATTATTCTGCTGACGGTGCAGCTGCTGCAGGAATACGAGGAGGTTCGGACGTACTACCAGCGGAAGTTCCGCTACGTGCTCATCGACGAGTATCAGGACACGAACCACCTGCAGTTCCTGCTGGCGCAGCTGCTTTCCGGCGGCTATGAGAACATCTGCGTGGTGGGTGACGACGACCAGAGCATTTACCGCTTCCGCGGCGCCTCCATCGAGAACATTCTGGGATTTGAGCAGCAGTACCGCGGTGCCCGTGTCATCCGTCTGGAGCAGAACTACCGTTCCACCAAGTACATCCTTGATGCGGCCAACGCAGTGATCGCCAACAACCGCGGCCGGAAGGGGAAGAACCTTTGGACGGACAACGGGCAGGGGGAGAAGATCCGTCTGTACGAGGCCCTCAATGAATCGGATGAGGCCGGCTTCGTCACCAACGACATTCTTTCCCGTTCCCGCGGGCAGCAGTTCCGGGACTATGCGATCCTCTATCGGACGAACGCTCAGTCCAACGCGCTGGAATACGCCTGCAAGCGCAGCGGTATCCCGTACCGGATCATCGGCGGCACCCGCTTCTTCGACCGGGCGGAGGTCAAGGACATGCTGGCGTACCTGTCGGTCATCAACAACCGGGAAGATGATCTTCGCCTGCGGCGCATCGTCAACAATCCGCCCCGCGGCATCGGACCCAGGACGCTGGAGATGGCCACCCGCCTGGCGGACGCCTCCGGGAAATCCCTGTACGCCGTGCTCTCCCATCCGCGGGAGTACCCGGCGCTGGAGAAGGCCGCCGGGAAGCTTGCGGCCTTTACAGAGCTGATTGAGAGCTGCACAGCCCTGCTGGATGAGCTGACGCTGCCGGAGTTCTACGACGCCCTGCTGCAGCGGACCGGCTACCTGGCCATGCTGGAAGCCAAGGACGACGTGGAGAGCCGTACGCGCGCGGAGAACGTCCACGAGCTCCGGTCCAGCATCCTCAGCTACCTGGAGAATACGGACGAGCCGTCCCTCAACGGCTTCCTGGAGGAGATCGCTCTTTACACCGACATTGAGCAGTACGACCAGAATGCCGATGCGGTGGTGATGATGACGATGCATTCGGCCAAGGGCCTGGAGTTCCCTCACGTGTTCGTGGTAGGCATGGAGGAGGGGCTGTTCCCCGGCACCCGGGCCATCGGGGAGCCGGAGGAGATGGAGGAGGAGCGCCGGCTGTGCTACGTGGCCATCACGCGCGCCCGGGAATCGCTGACGCTCTCCTGTGCCCGGCAGCGGATGCTCTACGGCCGCACCAGCGTCAACCGGCCTTCCCGGTTCCTGGAGGAGATCCCCGAGACCTGCCTGGTGCGCAGCGGCACGGCTGCGCCGGTCCGGACGGCGGCTCCGAAGCCCCGGCCTGTGCGGCGGGACTACTCGTCCCTGATGCCCGGCAGCCGGCCGCAGGTGAGCGTTCAGTATCAGAAGGGCGACATGGTGCGCCACACGGCCTTCGGCAAGGGAATGATTCTCTCAGTCCTGCCCATGGGCAACGACGCGCTGCTGGAGATCGCGTTCGACGATCTCGGCACGAAGCGCGTCATGGCCCGCACGGCAGGAGCCCACATGACGAAGCTGACATAAGCGCCGGCCGCCGTGCGTAGACATCACTGAGGTGATGTCGATGACACGGCGCAGGCGACGCATCCGGAAGCGGGTGGTGCTGGCAGTGCTGGCAGCGGCGGCGGTTCTGCTTCTGCTGGTGGTGCGGTTGCGGCTGTTCCCGCTGGCGGAGGATCTGGCCGTTACCCGGGTGACGCTCCGGACCTCCCATCTGATCAACGAGGCGATCGACGAGCAGATCCGCGCCGGGGCGGTGGACTACGAAAGCATGGTGCTCCTGGAAAAGGACGAGACCGGCGCCGTCACGGCCCTCAAGACGAACATCGCGGAGATGAACACCCTCAAGACCCAAATTCTGGACCAGGTGAACCGGGAAATTCTCCAGCTGGATGTGGATGAGATCGGTGTCCCGCTGGGAAACCTCCTGCTGCCGGGACTGTTTTCCGGCCGCGGGCCGTATCTGCCGGTGCGGATTCTGACGGTGCGCTCCTCGGACGCCACCTTTGAAAATCAATTCACCCAGGCTGGTATCAACCAGACGCTGCATCAGATCGTAATGACGGTCTCCATCGACATGACGATCGTCACGCCGGCCGGCACGGCCCAGGTGGAGTCGGCCTCACACGTGGTGGTGGCCGAGACGGTCATCGTCGGCACGGTGCCCAGCAGCTATCTGGCCCTGGATGCAGCGGCATTGCCGTAAGATGTGACTACGAAAGAAGCAGGTGAACCATGGATCCCAGAGAAGAAATTGCAGAGCTGACGCGGGAGCTGGAGCGGCACAACCACCTCTATTACGTGCTGGATGCCCCGGAAATTCCCGACTTTGAATACGACCGGATGCTCCGCCGGCTGGAGACGCTGGAGGCGGAGCATCCGGAGCTTGCTTCGCCCCTCTCGCCCACGCGGCGCGTCGGCGGTGAGCCGCTGACGCAGTTTGAGAAGGTGCGCCATGAGGTGCCGCTGGAGAGCCTCCAGGACGTGTTCTCCTTTGCGGAGCTGGAGGAATTCGACGCCCGGGTGCGGGAGGGCCTGCAGGATGTGATCTACTCGGTGGAGCCCAAGGTGGATGGCCTGTCCGTGGCGCTGGAGTACCGGGATGGCCGCTTCTTCCGCGGCGCCACCCGGGGCGACGGGCTGGTGGGGGAGGACGTGACGGAGAATCTCAAGACGATCCGCTCCATTCCCATGACGCTGGAGGACGCTCCGCCGCGGCTCATCGTCCGGGGCGAGGTGTTCATGCCCCGTGCCGTATTTGCCCGGCTCAACGAGCAGCGGGAGGAACGGGGGGAGGCCCCCTTTGCCAACCCGCGCAACGCCGCGGCGGGCTCCCTGCGGCAGCTGGATCCGAAGATTGCCGCCGCGCGGCAGCTGGACATTCTCGTCTTCAACCTGCAGCTGGCCGAGGGAATCTCCTTTTCCTCCCACACGGAGACGCTGGACTACCTGCGCCGGCTGCGCTTCAAGGTCATCCCGTACACCCGCTGCGCCACCGTCGAGGAGGTAGAGGCGGCCATCCGTGCCGTGGATGAGCACCGGCTGGAGCAGAGTTTCGACATTGACGGCGCGGTGGTCAAGCTGGACAGCCTGGCCCAGCGGACGGCCCTGGGCAGCACGGCCAAGTTCCCGCGCTGGGCCGCCGCGTACAAATACCCGCCGGAGATCAAGGAGACCGTGGTGGAGGACATCGTCGTCCAGGTGGGGCGCACCGGCGTCCTGACGCCGCGGGCCGTCGTCCGCCCGGTCCGCCTGGCGGGCACGACCGTCACCAGCGCGACGCTGCACAATCAGGACTTCATTTCCTCCAGGGATGTGCGCATCGGCGACACGGTGCGCATCCACAAGGCCGGGGAGATCATTCCGGAGATCCTCTCGGTGGTGCCCGGAAAGCGGCCGCCGGAGGCGGTGCCGTATCGGCTGCCGGAGCGCTGCCCGGTCTGTGGCAGCCCGGTGGAGCGGGACGAGGACGGGGCCTTCGTCCGCTGCACCGGCGCCGAGTGCCCGGCGCAGCTGGCCCGGAACATCACCCACTTCGTCTCCCGGGACGCCATGGACATTGACGGCCTGGGCAGCGCCATCGTGCAGCAGCTCATCGACAGCGGCATGGTCCACTCGCCGGCCGACCTCTACTATCTGGAGGCGGAAAAGGTGGAGGCGCTGGACCGGATGGGCAGGCAGTCCACGGAGAACCTGCTGCAGGCCATTGAAGCCAGTAAGCAGAACGATCTGAGCCGCCTGATTTTCGCCTTCGGCATTCGTCAGGTGGGGGCAAAAGCCGGCAAGGTGCTGGCGGCCACCTTCGGCAGCCTGGACGCATTGATGGCCGCCTCGGAGGAGCAGCTGACGGAGGTGCGGGACATCGGCGCCATCACGGCAGGCAGCCTGGCCCGCTGGTTTGCCAACCCCCAGTCGCGCCACATGATCGAGCGGCTGCGGGCGGCCGGCGTCAATTTCAACTCGCTGACCCAGGTGACGGACCGGCGGTTCGAGGGGATGACCTTCGTGCTGACCGGTGCCCTGAGCATGTTTACCCGGGAAGCAGCCACGGAGAAGATTGAGTCCTTCGGAGGCCGGGCGGCCGGTTCGGTCTCGAAAAAGACCACGTACGTCGTGGCCGGCGAGAACGCCGGCTCCAAGCTCCGCAAGGCGCAGGAGCTGGGGATCCCGGTGCTGTCGGAGCAGGCGTTTCTGGAGATGCTGAAATAAAACGAAGCGGCAGGGCATCGCGTTTCCGGCGGTGCCCTGCCGTGCAGTCCGGAACACCCGGCGGGCGGTTGCATTCTGCGGCAGATTGTGGTATGATATAGACATTCTGAAAAAGAGGGAGAGATTATAATGAGACGTTTTCTTTGCGTATTTCTGGCCATTTGCTGCATCCTGACCATGGCAGCATGTGCGTCGGAGTCCGAGCCGGCGCCGGCGGAATCCGATACGGTCACTGCGGAGCAGCCCCCTGCCGAAAGCGAGCCCGCGCCGGAGGAGACACCGGAGGAGGCCCCGGAAGAGACTCCGGAGGAAGCAGAGCCGGCTGAAGAGGATGCCCCGGCCGAGGACGCCGCGGAGGATGCTGCCATCGAGGTGGATGAGGGCATTTTTACGGTGACGATCACGATGCCCGCCACGTACGTGGAGGCGGGCACGACCCAGGACTCTCTGGACCAGGAGGCAGGGGCTGGGAACTATGAGGCGGCCGTCCTCAACGAGGATGGTTCCGTGACGTACACCCTGACGCGCGCGCAGCACAATGCGATGCTGGAGGAGATGCGCACAACCATCGATGCCGCGCTGGATGAGATGATCACGTCGGGCGGCTATCCCAATTTCGTCGCGGTGGAGGCCAACGACGACTACACGGAATTCCGCGTGACGACCTCTGCAGAGACGGTTTCGGCGGAGGAGTCGCTTGCGGTGCTGGGCTTCTACATCTATGGCGGTCTCTATCAGATCATTGACGGCGGCGGCGAATCGGTGGACATCACGGTTCAGTTCCTCAGCGAGGCCACCGGCGACGTCATTGACGAGTACAGCAGCAGCGAAATGGCCTGATTACGGGCAGACCAGATACCCCTTCCGGAGAAGCTCCGCTTCGATCAGGTCCAGCAGACGTTCAGAACGGGCCTCCACCGTGTGGTAGTGATCGCCGCGCGTCAGCGTGTTCAGCGGCTCCCCGGCGGAGGCCTGCAGCCTGGCGGAGAATTCCTCGGCGTCCTGGGGCGTGCGGATCACCAGATCCACCCGGATCTGGCCATACAGTGCATGCTCTACGCTGACGTCCAGCACCTGGCCGCCCAGCTCTGAAATGGTGGTCAGCTCGTCCAGTACCTGCTCCGTGGTGTGGCAGACGTGGAACACCCGCCGGCAGAGGCCGGCCTGGCTGCCGGCGTCGTGGAGCAGGTACCCTTTGTTCGTGGAGAGGATCCGCTTGTCCTCCGCACGCATGAGGGCAATGTCCTGGACGATCACCTGGCGGCTGACGCCCAGCTGCCGCGCCAGCTCCGTGCCGGAGATCGGCGTCCGGCTGTCCAGCAAAGAGGCGATTTTTCTTCTGCGCTCTGCTCCCGTCATGATGATTCCTCCTTCTGGTAGGCATTATAGCCAGACCCCGGCGGATCTGTCAACCGACCGTGTGCAAATCCGCCAACTTTCCAAAAATCGGTTGACAGCCGGAAATTTGTCGATATAATAAGGGACATGACATCTGTCTTGTCAGTCGACAAAACGGGAAAGCGGGGAGCGAAATTGAAGGAGTTTCTCAGGCGGAAGAACATTGTGATTTCCGCCAAGCGCTACGGCATCGATGCGCTGGGGGCCATGGCCCAGGGGCTGTTCTGCAGCCTGCTCATCGGCACCATCATCGACACCGTCGGTACGCAGTTCGGCATCGAGTTTTTGACACGCACCGTGGCCACGCTGGGCAGCGGTGAGCATTCCATCTCCTACACGGTCGGCGGCCTGGCATCCGCCATGAGCGGACCGGCCATGGCCATTGCCATTGGCTACGCGCTTCAGGCCCCGCCGCTTGTGCTGTTTTCTCTGGCGACGGTGGGCTTCGCCTCCAATACGCTGGGTGGGGCAGGGGGGCCTCTGGCGGTGCTGTTCGTGGCCATTCTGGCCGCGGAGCTGGGGAAGGCTGTCTCCAAGGAGACGCCCATCGACATCCTCGTCACGCCGCTGGTGACCATCGGCGTCGGCATCGCCCTCTCCGCCTGGTGGGCGCCGGCCATCGGTGCTGCGGCCGACTCCGTCGGGCAGCTGATCATGTGGGCCACGGAGCTGCAGCCGTTCCTGATGGGCGTGGTGGTCTCCGTTGTGGTGGGCGTCGCGCTGACGCTGCCCATCTCCAGCGCCGCCATCTGTGCTGCCCTTGGCCTGACCGGACTGGCCGGCGGTGCCGCCGTAGCCGGCTGCTGCGCGCAGATGGTGGGCTTCGCCGTCATGAGCTTCCGGGAAAACCGCTGGGGCGGCCTCGTTTCCCAGGGCATCGGCACCTCCATGCTGCAGATGGGCAACATCGTCCGCAATCCGCGGATCTGGATCCCGGCCACCGTCACGTCGGCCATCACCGGGCCCATTGCCACCTGTATTTTCCGACTGGAAATGAACGGCGCACCGGTTTCCTCCGGTATGGGCACGTGCGGCTTCGTGGGTCCCATCGGCGTCTACACCGGCTGGGTCAACGATGTGGCCGCTGGCACAAAAGCGGCCATTACCGCCGTGGACTGGGCCGGCCTGGTGCTGATCTGCTTCGTGCTGCCGGCCGTGATCTGCTGGGCCCTGGGGCTTGTCTGCCGCCGGATCGGCTGGATCCGGGAGGGAGACCTGAAGCTCTGAATCATTGCCCGCCGGCGTTTTGGCTGGTGGGCAATGATTTTTCGAGGCTGGACTTCTGACGGCGCCGATGGTACAATGGAACAATCAGAGGGCGGCCCTGCCGCAGCGAGGAGTGGAAGCCATGGAAACTGTATTTACGCCGCTGGCAGCGCGGCTGGCCGCCGGCGAGGATGCCATGCTGTGCGTCATCGTGGCTTCGGAGGGCTCCACGCCGCGGGGGGCCGGAGCCATGATGGCCGTTTTTGCGGATGGCACGTTTGCCGGAACCATCGGCGGCGGCGCTGTGGAGTATGCGGCGCTGCAGCGGGCGCAGCAGCTTCTCCGGGAGCAGCGGTCGGATTCGGAGCGCTTCAGCCTCCGCACCGATGGGGCGGACACGCTGGGGATGATCTGCGGCGGAGATGTGACCGTCGCCTTCCGGCTCCTGCACGGCGAAGCGGCTCTGCTTCCTGCCCGGGCGGCGGAGCAGCTGCTGGCACAGCGGGTGGACTGCTGGCTGGTGCTCTCCCTGGATCCCGCGGTTCCGAACGGGATCGGGCTGTATGACGCGTCCGGCGGCCTGCGCTTTCTGCCGGAGGCAGACGAGATGGAGCTGCGTTCGCAGCTGGGGCGGCGTCCGGTTCTGACGGCCGGCGCACCGCAGTACTTCCTGCTGCCGCTGGGCAGCGCCGCGCGCATTTACGTGTTCGGCGGCGGCCACGTTTCCCAGGCACTGGTGCCCCTGCTGGCGTGGCTGGACTACCACGTGGTTGTGCTGGAAAACCGCGCGGAATTTGCGGTGCCGGAGCGGTTCCCGGGGGCTGAACGGGTGACGCTGACGACGTTCTCCTGCTTTGCGGCCGAAACTGTCGTGGGGCCGCGGGACGGCATCGTCATCATGACGCGCGGACACCAGGACGACTATGCGGTGCTGCAGCAGGCGCTGCGCACCGATGCCGGATACGTGGGTGTCATCGGCAGCCGCCGGAAGGCGGCACTAACGCTGGAGCGCCTGGCAGATGACGGATTCTCTGAAGCGGACCGGGCGCGGGTACACACTCCCATCGGCCTCCCCATCGGGGCAGAGACGCCGGGAGAAATTGCCGTCAGCGTGGCGGCTGAGCTGATCCGCTTCCGCGCCGGTCTTTGACACGAAAAAACACCGGACGACATTTTTCTGCCGTCCGGTGTCACTTTTTCTGCTTCCCGCCCATCATAAGAGTAGAGAATGGCTCGGGAAGGGGCGCAGGCATGGCATTCAGCAGTCTCGAATTCGTATTTTACTTTTTGCCGTCGTTCCTGGCAGTCTATCTTCTGACACCGGTTCGATGGCGGAATGCGCCGCTGCTGCTGGGGAGCCTCGTGTTTTACGGATGGGGGGTCCGCAGCGCGCCGTGGATGGCTGCCGTCCTGGGCGGCCTGCTGCTGATCTCCTGGGTGGCCGGCCTGGGACTCTCCGCGTATCGCAGCCGCCTGCTGCTGGGATCAGCGCTGACCGTGCTGTTCGGGACGCTGCTGACGTTTAAGTATCTGGGGCTGTTCCGGGCGGAGGCGCTGCCGCTGCCGCTGGGGATCAGCTTCTATACCTTTCAGCTGGCTTCCTACCTGATCGACGTACACCGGGGCGAGCTCCGCGCAATTCGTTCGCCGCTGCGGCTGGCAAACGGCGTGCTCCTGTTCCCGAAGCTCATTTCCGGCCCCATCGCACCCTGGGTGCCCCTGACGCGGCAGCTGGCAGGCCGGCGCGTCAGGCCGGCGGATTTCGACCTGGGCCTGCGGGAGTTCGTCCTGGGGCTTGGGCTGAAGCTGCTGCTGGCCGACCGGATCGGCGGCCTCTGGCGTCAGCTCGGCACCATCGGATATGAGAGCGTCTCCGCACCACTGGCATGGCTGGGACTCGTGGCGTATTCGCTGCAGCTGTACTTCGACTTTTACGGCTATTCAAAAATGGCCGTCGGTCTGGGGCGGATGCTGGGCTTTACACTGCCTGAGAACTTTCTGCACCCGTATGCGGCCCGTTCCATGAGCGACTTCTGGCGCCGGTGGCACGTGACACTGGGCGCATGGTTCCGCAGCTACGTCTATTATCCGCTGGGCGGCAGCCGCTGCGGCCGCGGCATACAGCTGCGGAATCTGCTGGTGGTCTGGCTGCTGACGGGAATCTGGCACGGTTCCACGGCAAATTTTCTCCTGTGGGGGCTGTTCCTGTTCCTGCTGCTGGCCCTGGAAAAGCTGGGGCTGGGCCGCTGGCTGGAGCGCCATGGCATCCTTTGCCGGCTGTATATGATCCCGGCCATTCTGCTGAGCTGGATGGTATTCGCAATCCAGGACCTCAGCCAGCTGGCCACGTACATTGGACGGCTGTTTTCCGAGTGGAGCTGGACGGCGCCGGATTTTCTGCGGCAGCTCCAGGCGTACGGAGTCCTGCTGGCGGTGGGAATCGTGCTTTCACTGCCGGGTCCGGCGAGGCTTTGGCGGCGGATCCGCTGTTCGCTGCCGGGGACCCTGCTCCTGCTGGCCGTCTTTTGGGCGGCCGTATACTGCATGGCCGCCGGCCAGAACGACCCATTCCTGTATTTCAGTTTTTGACGGAGGCATACACGCATGAAACAATCACGTCGGTTGCAGCTGTTGACGCTGCTGCTGGCAACCGGCCTGGCCATGACCGTATTCGGTGCGCTCCTGCGCGGAACGGTCGGGCAGAAGATCCCGCAGCTGCAGGGGATCCCGGCACCGGCGGTCCCGCTGGCGCTGTTGGCGGATCCGACGCTGCTCCAGGCGGCACAGATGCAGGAGACCCAGATCCAGGAACCGGGGGAGGAGACGCTGTCAAAGCCGGGCACGGACCCGGTCACGGAGCAGCCCGATGCCGCCGGGCAGCCGTCGGAGCCGTCAGCGGACCCGGAGTCCGGTTCGCGGCTGCCGGAGGTGCAGCCGGAGCCGACAGAGCCGGAGGCCGAGACCACGGATCCGCCGGAATCCGGGGCGGCGGAGGACGCCTCCATCGGCACGGTGGACGTGTCGTACTTTGACGATGCACTGTTCATCGGCGATTCCCGCACGGTGGGGCTTTCTCAGTATGGCCGGCTGGGCGGGGCGGATTACTTTGCCGACACGGGCATGACGGTGTTCAACGTGCTGACCCAGGAGGCGGCGGACACCGACTTTTCGCGGCAGACCCTGCCGGAGCTTCTGAGCGGCCAGAGCTACGGAAAGATCTACCTGATGCTCGGAATCAATGAAATCGGCTATCCGTTTGAAAGCCTGCTGGCGCAGTACCAGACGGTGGTGGAGACGCTCCGGGAGCTGCAGCCCGATGCGCTGCTGATTCTCTGCGCAAACCTCCATGTGACGCGCGCTACCGCTGCGTCGACACCGCGACTGGAGCCGGACAACATCGAATCGCTGGACGCGCAGATTGCCGCCATGGCGGACGGACAGCAGATTTTTTACCTGGATGTGAATCCGGCTTTCTGCGATGAGGAAGGCTATTTGCGGGACGATATGACGGGGGACGGCGTGCATCCCTACGGAACCGGCTATGCGCTCTGGGCAGAATGGCTGCTGGAGCACGGAATACAATGAAGTGAGGCGAATGTGTGGAGCAGCGAGATTGGTTTTGCGCTCAGGTCAAGGCGTGTGAGCCGGCCATGTACCGGCTGGCCATGGGCCTGGTCGGAAATGAATATGACGCAGCCGACGCTGCCCAGGAGGCCATCTGCGCGGCGTACCAGAAGCTGAATACGCTCCGCAACCGGGAGCGTTTCAAGCCGTGGCTGCTGCGGATTTTGACGAATCAGTGCTACGACATCCTCCGCCAGCGGCGGCGATTTACAGAAAGCGACGCCATTCCGGAGCCGGAGGCTCCCGGGCCGGAGCAGCGGATGTCCGACGTGTGGGAGGCGGTCAATGATCTGAATGAGCAGATGCGTGCGGTGGTCATTCTGTTTTACTACGAGGACCTGTCCGTCCGGGAAATTGCCGCCGTTCTGCGGATCTCCGAGGCCAACGTGAAAACGCGACTTTCCCGTGCCAGGAAGCGGCTGCGGGAGATGCTGGAGGTGGAAAATCATGAGCTTTGACGATATGCTGCGGCAGCGGCTGCAGTCTGAGCAGTTTCCCGTTCCGAGGGACTTCACGGACCGGGTGGACGAGACGCTGGCAGAGCTGCCGGCCCGTCCCGGGCAGCGCCGCGGCCGCTGGACGCAGGCATTGACGGCGCTGGCGGCTGTGCTGGCGCTGGCTGTGGCCCTGCCGAATGCCAGCGCGGCCATGGCGGACGCCATGGGCAGCCTGCCGGTGCTGGGTCCGCTGTTCCGCGCCGTGACCTTCCGGACGTATGAGGTGGAGGAGGGAAGCAACCATGTTTCCATCCAGGTGCCGCAGGTGGTGGATGAAGGCGCGGATTCTGCCGGCGCGGAGGAGATCAATCAGCAGGTGACGGACTACACGGATCAGCTGATCGCGGCGTATGAAAACGATCTCCACGCCGACGGGTACTTCAACCTGGACGTCACCTGGGAGGTCGTCACCGACACGGACCGGTGGTTCACGCTGCGGCTGAGCACCGACCTGGTGATGGCCTCCGGAAACCATCAGGAACGATACTACCACATTGACAAGGCCACCGGGGAACAGCAGACGCTGTCGGCACTGTTCCCCGAGATATTCGACTACGTGACCGTCATCAGTGACGAGCTGAAGGCCCAGATGCGCGCCCGCATGGAGGCCGACGCCCGGGAGCACTACTGGCTGGAGGACGATCCGCTCGGCAGCACCTACTTCGATACCATCGATCCGGAGCAGGATTTCTACTTCGACGAGAATGGGCGGATTGTGATCCCGTTCGACAAGTACGAGGTGGGACCCGGCTCCACCGGAAGTCCGCGTTTCACGCTGGAGACGCCAGAGATCTATGAGAATCTGCTGGTGCAGCCGTAAAAGAAACCCGCAGGCATCCCGCCTGCGGGTTTTCACAGTCAAATGCTCTGGGAACGGGGGCGCTTCGCCGGCAGCATGATGCGGCCCAGGGCGCGCTCCAGACGCTTGTAAAGCAGGAACGTCACCGTAGAGACGATCACACCCTTCACCAGATTGAACGGCACGACGGCCATCAGGACGAGGGTGGAGACACTGTTGATGGCCGGATTGACGGCGCTGCCCATGCCGATGATGGCGTCCAGCGGCATGCCGAACAGGTTGGCAAAGGTGGGGATCAGGTAGACGGCGTTGAAGAGGCTGCCGAACACCGTCATCGTCAGCGTGCCGGTCGTCAGGCCGACCACCGCCGTGGTGCGGGTTTTGCGGATGTGATAGACGATTGAAGCGGGGAGTACGAAGGAGCAGCCCACGACGAAGTTGGCAAAATCGCCCACGAAGGCGGTGGAGGTGCCCTTGATCAGCAGCTTGACCAGCACCTTCAGCAGCTCAGAGATCACACCGGCCACGGGTCCGAGATAGAAGGAGGTAATCAGCACCGGCAGCTCGCCGAAGTCCAGCTGATAGAAAGAGGGGGCAAAGAACAGCGGGATTTCGAAGGACATCAGCACACCGCCGACGGCGGCCGTCATGGCGATCATGGCCAGGTACCGGGTCTTGGGCGGCCGGCGGAGCTGTGCCTTCGTCAGCCGTTCCACTGCCCAGGCCACCAGCACGATGCCGGCGAACACGCCCAGGCACACCAGAAGGAAGGAGAGATTCTCCCGTACCGCCTGCAAAAGTTCCTGCATTGCAATTCACCTCGTCCGAAAAATAAAACACCTGAAAGGCATGCCCTCCAGGTGAGACTTCGGACGCAGCAAACTGCGCCCAACGGTTCTTCTTTCATCCAGACTATACTGTCGGTACCGGAGTTGCACCGGTTCCTGCGTTTCCGCTCGCGGACTTTACCGCCGATCGGGAATTTCACCCTGCCCTGAAGACACGTGATTCAGTTGTTCCATGTCATTATACCACAGGCCGTGCGGATTGCAACTCTTTTTTTGACTGCGGCGTTGTGGTATAATAGCAGATACCGTCGATGGACAGGGCCGTATGCTTCCGCACGGCTCGACGCATCCTAAAGCCGTGCACCCCGGAGACCGGGGCGCACGGCACAGAAAACGCCTTACGTTGTCGTCTTTGGATACTGCAGCCCCTGCATCAGCCCGTCCTGGGAGGCTGCGGTCACGTCGCCGCCGATGACCTGATCGTCGTACACCAGCAGGGTGGCGTAATAGCTGTCCGTGGTGTCCGGGTAGTTGAGTACCTCATAGACGTAGCGCCGGACGGTTTTTCCGGCGAACTGCTCCAGGTCGAAGCCCTGGGACTGCTGCAGCTCGTTGTAGCGCTGCAGGACCTCCGGCAGCTCGGCAGGAATGCGAACCTCCTGGCTTTCCAGCGGCGAATCGGCAACTTCCCAGCCGAAGGACTGCAGGTATGCCACACGGTCCTCGTTGCTTGCCACGGTGGTGACGACGTTTTCTGCGGTAGTTCCGTCCTGGCCGGCTCTGGAGCTGAGGACGACCAGCAGCGCCACGATGATGGCGATGACCAGCAGGATGGCCACCAGCTTCGCTTTGGATACCTTTGCGGTGAGTACAACCATAATCTTTCCCCCGTTCCTCAAATGTAGGTGCTAAAGCCTATTCCGGCCGTGGGACAAATATGACAAGCAGGGAGGTGCCGCCGTGGAGCGGCTGGACAAAATTCTGGCAGAGGCCGGGGTCGCTTCCCGGCGGGCCCTCAAGGCTGTGATCCGTGCCGGACGCGTGTCGGTCAACGGCCAGGTGGTCCGTTCGCCGGAGGCGAAGGCGGACGCGGCGGAGGACGCCATTACGGTGGACGGGATTCCGATCCGCCGGAAGCGGACGGTGGTGCTGGCGCTCCATAAGCCGGCCGGCTACGTCACCTCCACGGAGGATCCGCGGGATGCCACCGTCATGGAGCTGCTGCCGGAGGCTTATCGGAACCTGGGCATCGTTCCGGTTGGCCGGCTGGACAAGGAGACCGAGGGGCTTCTGCTGCTGACGAACGACGGCGCGCTGCTCCACCGGCTCATCTCGCCGCGGCACCGGGTGCCGAAGGTCTACGAGGCGGAGCACGTGGGAGAGGCGGACCCGGCCGACGTGGCCGCATTTGCCGCCGGGCTGACGCTCCGCGACGGCGAGACCTGCCTGCCCGCCGAGCTGACGCCGCTGGGACCGGGCCGCAGCCGGATCATCCTCCACGAGGGAAAGTACCACCAGGTCCGGCGCATGATGGCGGCGCGGGGAATGCCGGTGACGTACCTTCTGCGCGTGGCGGAGGGGCCGATCACGCTGGAAGGCCTGCCCAGGGGGCAGTGCCGGGAACTGCAGGGGGAGGAGCTGCGCCGATTGACGGATTAGGCAATATGCACAATTTATTTTACGGGAAATTTCGAATTCAAACCGACCGGAAAGCGGCCGCAATCTCTGGATATGGCTAAAAGAACCAAATTTGAAGGCGCATTTTGAAAAGAATTGTCAAATACCTCTTGAAATATGGACAAATTCGGTGTAGAATCTATGTGAATATTTGTGTAATCCGTTGTTAGGCGTTATTTTATAAGGGAGGGCATGGTATGTCCAGCCGCATGTTCCAGAGCGTGATCGTCCAGATGAAAGATGCAACCGAGCGAATGCTCGGCGTCATTGACTCCGACGGCAATGTGATCTCCTGCAGCGATACTGCCATGATTGGCGAGAAATGGGCGGACGCAGTCATCAAGCTGAACAGTGTGCCCGATGCCATTGTGATCGTGGACAAAAAGACCTTCAAGCCCCTTTCCAGCTGGAGCTCTTACTTCGAATACGCTGTCTTTGTGGAGGGGGATGACGAGGCCGCCAGAGGCATCTGCATCATGGCGGCGGTTGCCCTGAACGGTGCAAAGACGTACTACGAGGAGAAGCACGACAAGGGCACGTTCGTCAAGAATATCATCACCGACAACATCCTGCCGGGCGACATCTACATCCGGGCCAAGGAGCTCCACTTCGCCACGGATGTGCAGCGGGTGGTGCTGCTGATCCGGCAGATCGGCCGCGCCGACGTGGCGGCTGTGGATGTGCTCCAGAATCTGTTTACGGACAAGCAGCAGGACTTCGTCCTGAGTATCAATGAGACCGACATTGCCATCGTCCGGCAGGTCACTCCCGGCATGGAGAGCGACGACCTGTTCAAGCTGGCCCAGACGGTGGAGGACACCCTCAAGTCTGAGCTCTTCATCAAAACGGCCATCGGCATCGGCACCGTTGCCAACCACCTGCGCGAGCTGGCGGACTCCTACAAGGAGGCCCAGGTTGCCATCGAGGTCGGCAAGGTGTTCGACACCGAGAAGAGCATCCTCAGCTACGAAAATCTCGGAATCGGCCGCCTGATCTACCAGCTGCCCACGACGCTCTGCGAGATTTTTCTCTCAGAGGTATTCAAGAAGAATTCCATCGATTCGCTGGATCAGGAGACGCTCTTCACGATCAACAAGTTCTTTGAAAACAACCTGAACGTCTCAGAGACGTCCCGGAAGCTGTTCGTCCACCGCAACACCCTGGTCTACCGCCTGGAGAAGATCAAAAAGCTCACCGGCCTGGACCTGCGGGAGTTTGACCACGCCATCATCTTCAAGGTGGCGCTGATGGTGAAGAAGTACCTGGTTTCCCGGGAAAACCGCCTGATCTGACCCCTGGAGGGATTCCATGATTGACTTTCAGAACGTCAAAAAAACGTACGACAACGGAACGAAGGCGCTGCGCGGCGTGGATCTCCACATCGACGACGGCGAGTTCGTCTTTCTGGTGGGCCCCTCCGGCTCCGGCAAGTCCACCATCATCAAGCTGCTGACGGCGGAGCTGCGGCCGACGGCCGGCTCCATCCTCGTCAACGGCTTTCAGCTGGAGAAGATCCGCCAGCGCTCCATTCCCTACATGCGCCGCACCCTGGGCGTCATTTTCCAGGACTTCCGCCTCATTGACAAAAAGACGGTCTACGAGAACGTGGCGTTCGCCATGCGGGTGATCGGCGCCTCGGAAAAGGAGATCCGCAAGCGCGTCCCGTACGTGCTGGAGCTGGTGGGACTGGAAAACAAGGGCCGCCGCCTCCCCAATGAGCTCTCCGGCGGTGAGCAGCAGCGTGTGGCCATTGCGCGGGCGCTCGTCAACAACCCCGCCATGATCATTGCCGATGAGCCCACCGGCAACCTGGACCCGGCCCGTTCCCTGGAGATCATGCGCCTGCTGGAACGGATCAATGCCCTGGGGACAACGGTGCTGGTCGTTACCCACGAGAAGGATCTGGTCAACCGCTTTGACAAGCGGGTCGTGATGCTTGAGCGCGGCCGTGTAGTCAGCGACGGAAAGGGCTACTACGGAAGGAGAGCGCAATGAGCAGACATAATTTCTTTTATTTTGCCCGTGAGGGTGCCTATAACATGTTCAACCACGGCTTCATGTCCTTTGCAGCCATCGGTGTTACGGTGGCATGCCTGCTGATCATGGGGACGTTTACCCTGGTGGCTGTCAATGCCAACGCCATGATGGAGGACATGGAGCAGAAAAACCAGGTCCTGGCCTTTGTGGATGAAAACCTGACGGAGGAAGAAGCCAGAGCTCTGGCCAGTGAGCTGGAAAAAGTGGACAACGTGGCTGGTGTAACGTTTATCTCCCGAGAAGAAGCTATGGAGAATTTCCAGAGCAAATACGAGGAGGAGGAGCTCTATCAGGATCTGGAGCCTGAGATCTTCCGCCACCGTTATGCCATTGACCTGATCGATATCGGGAAGATGAGCGAGACGAAGGAGCTTCTGGAGCAAGTGCCTGGGATCGGAGAGGGCAATGTCAATGCCTACGAGGATGAGGCGGCAGGCTTTATCACCATCCGCAATGTGGCAGGAATCGTGTGTATCGCTCTGATTTCCGTGCTGTTGCTGGTGTCTATTTTCATTATCGCCAATACCATCAAGCTCACTACCTTTGACCGGCGCGACGAGATCGCCATCATGAAGATGGTGGGCGCTACCAATGGATTTATCCGCTGGCCCTTTGTGTATGAGGGATTTTTGCTGGGACTGTTCTCTGCGGTCATCAGCTTCTTCCTGCAGTGGGGGCTCTATGAGATGG
>CAJFNY010000012.1 GCA_904395865.1 uncultured Oscillospiraceae bacterium | reverse complement strand
GGCCGGGCGCTTCGTGATTTATTCCGCCCCCGCGTAGACGAAGGCGTTGGGGAGCTGGCGGCCGTAGGGCAGGTCCGTGTTGGAGCAGCGGATGACGTACTCGCCGTCGTACCAGAGGATGGCGCTGGTGCCGCCGTCCAGGTTCATGGCCTGCATGCAGCCGTGCTCCAGCAGGATCGCGCCGCAGTCGGCCACGCTGATGCCGATGGAGTCCAGGAGCCGCCCCTCCACCACGAGCATCAGAATCTCGCCGCGGTCCGACTGGCCGATGACGGCCCGGGGGTTCAGGCTGTTCCAGCCGCTGGTGTCCAGCTGCTGGCCGTCGACGATGATGGCCGGCGTGAACTCCACGGCGTCGGTGGTCTCCGGGTGGACCTCCGACTGGGCGTCGACGATGTAGAAGTAGTTGTCCTCCCGCAGCTCCAGGCGCTTGTAGCTCCAGCCCATGTGGACGCCGCGGTCCTCGCCGTCGGCCATGGCGTAGCCGGCCAGGAGGCCGCCGTTGCCGACGCCGCCCTCGTCGATGAAGCCGCTGGCCGTCATGGCCAGGACGCCGTTGTGGGCCTCAGCGATGTCGCCGGCGTACTGGCCGGCGCTGCCCAGGTACGCCGAATTCTGCACCGACAGCCGGCTGGGGTCCTTGGCCACGGCCAGGACGCCCCGGTAGCCGCTGCCCTCCACCCGCACCAGCAGGATCTGGTTGGGCACGTCGATGGCCAGCACCTGCTCGCCCATGGTCGTCTGGATGGAGGTGCCTTCATCGTCCAGGCCGGCCTCGCTGATGGTCAGGTTTTCACAGCCGCCGTCCAGGGCGTCGGGATGCTGCAGCAGGTACGCCTCCATGGAGCTGCGGTCCAGCTCCCAGAAGAGGCGGTAGAAGTCCTCCTCCGCCGTGTCCTCCTGGCTGCCGGCGGACGGCGTGCCGGCGGGATCCTCCCCGTCGGTGCCCTGGGCCCAGTCGTCCGACGAGCTGTGGGCGGCCTGCTCCTCCCGGGCCGCGTCCCGTTCGGCCATGACCTCGTCGATGACCGACTGGGGCAGGAAGGCCGTGGCCAGCCACTGGTGGTTCATGGTGTCCATGGCGGTCTGGATGTAGATGCTGCGCCACTTGGCGATGAACGGGATGTCCGAGTAGACGCACAGGAAGTACAGCCCCTCCAGCACGGCCAGGACGATGAGAATGATGGTCAGGGTTTTCAGCCCCGAGCGGGGCTTCCGGCGCCTGGGCGGCCGGGACGAGGGCCGGCTGCGGGAGGAGCCGAACAGCTTGACTTGTTGCACGGTGACACTCCTATCTGGACGCGCCGCCCCGGCCGGGGCGGGCGAAGCCTGTCGAAAACGGATTTGCTCCATCATACCACGGCGGATCGCCGGATGTAAACACCAACGTGGAAAATGGCCGGAAAAATCCTGGAAAACCTGAGAGATTTCCGCCATACTTGCAGAAGTTACCGGGGATTCGACCGGCTTTCCCGATTTACATTTGGGGAAAAAGCAGTTATAATAGGATCCGACGAATGAACCGCCAGGCGGCTGATTCATGCGGCGCAGCCGCACCGTTCTTTTTCTGCGCCCGCCTGCGGCGGCATGGTGACGCCGCTGCAGGGGCAGGGCCTTCGGCCCTGTTCCTGGCGCAGATCATCGCGAGATCCACACCAAACGAAACAGGAGAAGCCTTATGATTGTTACCGTTACACTGAACCCGGCTCTGGACAAGACCATCGTCGTGCACGAGTTTGCGGTGGACCGCGTGTGCCGGGTGGAGCGCTCCCGGCTGGATCCGGGCGGGAAGGGCATCAACATCTCCAAGGTGCTTCACGGCCTGGGCGGCCGAAGCGTGGCCGTCGGCATCGTCGGCGGCGCCTCCGGCGAGTACATACGGGATCAGCTGGATGTCATGGGCATCCGCAACGACTTCGTCTTCAGCCGGAAGGAGACGCGGACGAATCTGAAGGTCGTCGACCCGGTCCGGCACACCACCACCGACATCAACGAGCCCGGCACCGAGGTCACGGCCTCGGAGCTCCAGGAGATCTGGGAGAAGCTCAGCGACCTGGTGGGCCCGGGGGACACGGTCGCCTTCGCCGGGAAGAATCCGCCCGGGGTGTCCGACCAGCTGCTGGCGGAGTGGATCACCCGCCTCCGCGGCCTGGGCGTCCGCACGGCGCTGGACACGGTGGGCATGGCTATGAAGATCGGCGTGGCCGCCGGCCCCACGGTCATCAAGCCCAACGAGGCGGAGCTGGAGGAGCTGTGCGAGAAGGAGCTGAACGGCCGGGCGGAGCTGCTGGCGGCGGCCCGGCGGGTGGTGGCCAACGGTGTGGAGCGCGTCGTCGTCTCCATGGGGCCGGAGGGGGCGCTGTTCGTCAAGGCGGACGAGGCGCTGTACGCCGGCGGCGTGGAGGTGCCCGTGGGGAGCACGGTCGGCGCCGGCGACGCCATGCTGGCCAGCGTCCTGTGGGACCTGGAGCGGGGCCTCAGCTGGGAGGAGACGGCGGCCCGGGCCGTGGCCGTCAGCGCGGCCAGCGTCATGCGCGACGGGACCCAGGCCGTCACGGCCGAGGAAGTGGCGCCGCTGGTGGAGCAGGTGCGCGTGGAGCGCCTCCCGTAATTTAGACGGAGCCGGCGCGGAAAACGTGCCGGAGTTTCCGAAAAAATGTCGAAAATTTTTTGCCGGCGCTGCGGGAGCTGCCCGCGGCGCCGGCGAATGCGTCTCTGCCGCTCGCCGGCAGAAGAAGTTTTCGGAAAACCTTGACAATATATATATATATATATAATGGGTTGTGCGACAATCCGCGCAGGGATGCGGGGTTTCGCACAATTTTATTATGCAGACGCGCCCGGGACCCCGGGCGGAACGCTTCGGCGGGCGCTGCGGAAAGGGGAAATGTACGGGTGAAACGGCTGGAACTGCTGCTTCTGACGGCGGCGCTGGCAATGGCGCTGACGGCCTGCGGCGGGACGGATACCACCGACGCGCCTGCAGAGGAGGGGCCGGATCCCGCGGAAGTGACGGCGGATGTGACGGATGACGCCGGCGAACCGGCCGACACGGAGGCCGAGCCGGACGACGCGGAGGCAGACGGCGAGCCGGAGGCCGCCGGGACGGCGCTGGTGGTGGGGGAGACGGTCTCCACCGGCCTGTACGACATCACGGTGACGGGCTTCGAGTACACCGAGGACGCTGACAGCCCCGACGAGGACTACGGCTTCGCGCCCCGGGACGGCTACGTGACGGCGAATCTGTACTATACGCTCAAGTACAACGGCAAGAGCGAGATGAACGGTGCGATGCTGGCCCCGGTGGTCCTGCGGTACGGCGACGGGTACACGTTCCTGCCGGAGCAGTTCTGGTTTTACGCGCCGGACCTGGAGGGGTGGCTGAACTCGGGCACGGTGCTGCCCCTGTCGCCGGAGTTCCCTTGCAAGGCGTGCTTCTTCGTGCCCCAGGAGGTGGAGACGGAGAAGGGGAATCCCCTGTCCATCGAGCTCCACGCCGGGGACGAGGTGCTGATGTACTCCCCGCGGCCCGAGGACGAGGCCGCCCGGGAGGCCACGTACGAGTACGCCGCGGCCCTGACGGATTCGGACGTCTGGAGCGACGCCAGCATGGGCCGGAGCCTTCTGGCCGAGCTGAACGGCTACGGCGACAGCGACCGGGTGATCCTCGACTCACGGATGCGCTTCTTTACGTACGACGACCGGCAGTACTTCACGGCGTACGCCACGGAGCAGCTGACGCCCCTGGATGCCGCGGCGGCCCAGACCCTGCTGACGGACGCCACCTTCACCGTGCGCAACAACTACATGGGCGGCGACGACGGCGGCAACCACGCCGTCACCTTCCGCGCCGACGGGACCATGGACGCCTCGTACACGTCCGAGGGCGAGACGTACGCCATGTACGAGTCGTGGCGGATGGAAAACGGCCAGGTGATCTGCACCCACAACGCCGTGGACACGGCCTTCACACCGTACCAGTTTGACGAGACGCACTACCTGCTGGTGGAGCCGTCGGGAGACCGCACCATGCTCCTGACGGTCCCGGCGTAGCGGGAACCGCCGTTGCCGCGCCGCGGGCTGCCGCGGCGCGGCAAATTGCCCTTGACGGGGGGAGGGGGCTGTGGTATACTGCCCTCAGATTTGATGGAATTGAGGTGGAAGGATGCGTAATCATTCCTGCTGAAACCCGGGACGACGCGCGTGCGCCGCGGACTGCGGCGTCGCTGTGCCCATGGCAGGAAGATTACCGTCACCACAGAGCACCGGGAGGGCTGCGCCGCGCTGCGGCGCGGCGCCGTCGGTTTGGGCTGCGGGAAGGCGCTTCCTGCGGCTCATTTTTTTGAAACCGGAGGTGTTGCACCATGGCAACCATTTCTGTGGAGCATCTGACCTTTTCGTATCCCGGCGGCGAGGACGTCTTTTCCGACGTCTCCGTGCAGCTGGAGACCGGCTGGCGGCTGGGCCTGGTGGGCCGGAACGGTCGGGGCAAGACGACGTTCCTGCGGCTGCTGCTGGGGGAGTTGCCCCACGGCGGCAGCATTGCGGTGCCGGTCCCGCTGGCGTACTTCCCCCGGCCTGTGGCCGACCGGGCGCAGCTGACCGGGACGCTGCTCCGGTCCCTCTGCCCGGAGGCGGAGGACTGGATGGTGGAGCGGGAGCTGGGGCGGCTGGCGGCGGACCCGGCGGTGCTGGAGCGGCCGTTCGGGACGCTCTCCGGCGGCGAGCAGACGAAGGCGCTGCTGGCGGCGCTGTTCCTGCGGGAGGGCTGCTTCCCGCTGATCGACGAGCCGACGAACCACCTGGACGACCGGGGACGGGCCCAGGTGGCGGCGTACCTGCGGCGCCAGCGGGGCTTCCTGCTGGTGTCCCACGACCGCCGCTTCCTGGACGGGTGCGTGGACCACATTCTGGCTCTGAACCGGACGGGCTTCGAGCTGCAGAGCGGGAACTTCTCCTCGTGGCAGGAGAACTTTGACCGGCGGCAGCAGTTCGAGCTGGCCCGGAACGAACGGCTTCGGAAGGACGCCCGGCGGCTGCAGGAGGCGGCCCGGCGGACGGCCGTCTGGTCCGACCGGAAGGAGCGGGAGAAGTCCGGCGCCGCCGACAAGGGCTTCGTGGGCCACCGGGCGGCCAAGGTCATGAAGCGGGCCAAGAGCCTGGAGGCCCGCCGCCAGGCGGCGGCCGAGGAGAAGGCCGGGCTGCTCCGGGACCTGGAGACGGCCGAGGCGCTGAAGCTCCACCCGCTGGACTACCGGGCCGACATCCTGGCGGTGCTGACCGACGCGGCCCCGTGCTACGGCGGCCGGCCCGTCTGCGCGCCGGTGACGTTTACGCTGCGCCGCGGCGGCCGCGTGGCGCTGTCGGGCCCCAACGGCAGCGGGAAGAGCAGCCTCCTCCGCCTCCTGGCCGGCGAGCCGGTGGCGCACACCGGGACGGTGACGACCGGCTCCGGCCTGACGATCTCCTACGTGCCCCAGGAAACCGCGGGCCTCCGCGGCGCCCTGACGGACTACGCCGAGGCCTGCGGCGTCGACGGGACGCTGTTCCGAGCCATCCTGCGGAAGCTGGACTTCTCCCGGGACGATTTCACGACGGACCTGGCCGACCTGTCGGCCGGCCAGAAGAAGAAGGTGCTGCTGGCCCGGAGCCTCTGCCAGCAGGCGCATCTCTACGTGTGGGACGAGCCGCTGAACTACATCGACGTCTACTCCCGCCTCCAGATCGAGACGCTGATCCGGGAGTTTGCGCCGACCATGGTGTTCGTGGAGCACGACGCGGCGTTCCGGGAGGCGGTGGCCACCGCGTGCGTCCGGCTGGAGCCTCCGGAATTCCCGGCGAAAGATTGTATTTCTCCGGCAGACGTGGTATGATAAACGGAACAGAAACCGGCAACTGCCGCTGAGAAAGGATGAGGCATATGAAGCAACTGCACGGAACGGACCAGAGGACCCTGGCCTGGATCAACCTCTACGGCATCCTGGGCGCCCTGGAGGAGCTGTGCGCCATGGATGAGGAGGCGCGGGCGCTGGTGGCGGACCGGGATGTGGCCGTGGGCTTCCGCGTGGCCGGCGGCCCCCGGGCGACGCTGCGCTTCGCCGGCGGCCAATGCACGCTGGAGGAGGGCGACGAGCACTGCGACATCCGGCTGCCCTTCGCCTCGCCGGAGAAGTTCAACGGCATGATCGACGGGACCGTCACCCCCATCCCCACCAAGGGGCTGACGAAGGTCAAGTTCCTGCTGGGCCCGTTCACGAAGCTCACCGACCGGCTGACCCGCTACCTGCGGGCCTCGGAGCAGGACCTGCAGGACCCGGAGTTCTTCCGCCGCAGCACGACGCTGATGTTCTTCGTCATCGCCGAGGCCCTGAGTCAGATCGGCAACCGGGACCGGATCGGCCGGGCCAGCGCCGCCAACATGCCCGACGGCGTCGTCTGCCTGCGGATCGAGGGCGGCCCCGCCGCGGCCATCGGCGTCCGCAACCACGTGCTGCGGACCGTCAAGCGGGCGCCGGAGAAGCCCATGGCCACCATGAGCTTCGGCAGCATGGAGATCGCCCGGGAGCTGTTCGACGGGAAACGCAACGCCATGGCCAGCCTGGGCACCGGCGAGATCCGCGTCCAGGGCCTGATGCCCCTGCTCGACAATGTAAACCGGATTCTCGACCGGGTCGCTCTGTATCTGGCGTAAAGGAGGCACGCTTATGAACACGTATACGTACGACGAGAGCCGCCGGCAGTTCCAGCGGGCCTGCCGCGTGATCCCCTCCGGCATCTACGGGCACCAGGGCCCGGGCGAGGGCTGCTTCATCCCGGTGGACGCCTTCCCGCTGTTCTCGGAGCGGGCCAAGGGCGCGTACTTCTGGGACGTGGACGGCAACCGCTTCATCGACTACATGTGCGCCTACGGCCCCAACATCCTGGGTTACTGCGACGAGGAGGTGGACGAGGCCGCCCGGAGGCAGATGGAGCAGGGCAACTGCATCACCACGCCCAGCTCGAGGATGATCGACTTCGCCGAGCTGCTGGTGGACACGGTCCACACGGCCGACTGGGCCTTCTTCGCCAAGAACGGCAACGACGTGACGACCCTGGCCGTCATGGCCGCCCGGGCGTACAGCCACAAGAAGAAGATCGTCTTTTTCCAGGGCTACTACCACGGCGTGGCCCCCTGGACCCAGAAGGTGGATTACCCCGGCGTCCTGGAGGAGGACGTGTGCAACAACGTCTGCGTGCCGTGGAACGACATCGACCGGCTGCAGGAGGTCTTTGCCCGGAACCGCGGCGAGATCGCCGCGCTCATCGCCCAGCCGTACGACCACGGCAACTTCCACGACAACGTCATGCCCGCCGAGGGCTTCTGGCAGCAGGTGCGCAAGCTGTGCACCGACAACGACGTGGTGCTCATCATCGACGACGTCCGCGCCGGCTTCCGCATGGACCTGGCCGGATCGGACCACTACTTCGGCTTCGAGGCCGACCTGATCTGCTTCTGCAAGGCCCTGGCCAACGGCTACAACGTCTCGGCCCTGTGCGGCAAGGACTTCCTGAAGAACACCGTCAGCGGCATGACGTACACCGGCTCCTACTGGATGTCGGCCGTGCCCTTCGCCGCCGGCATCGCCTGCATCGAGAAGATGAAGCGCATCGACGCGCCGAAGCTCCTGAACGAGAAGGGTACGAAGCTGGCCGACGGCCTCCGGGCCGCCGCGGCCCGCCACGGCTTCGACCTGCACGTCACCGGCATGCCGTCCCTGTTCTACCTGCGGATCGCCGATGACCCCAGCCTGGCGCTGCACCAGGAGTGGGTGGCCGAGTGCGTCCGCCGCGGCGTCTACTTCACGAACCACCACAATCACTTCATCAACGCCGCCCTGTCCGATTCGGACATCGCCGAGACCGTCGCCGTGGCCGAGGAGGCCTTCGACGCGGTGCGGCAGCGGCATCCGCTGTAACGGCGCTCCAGGTGCCGCCCGGCTGCCCGGGCGGCACTTTTCTGCCCTGGAGGGGACACCGGCCTTGACTTTACCCGGCGATTCCCCTATGATAAAAACAGAGTTTTCCGAATTTTACATCGGCGCCCCCACGGGCTGCGAAAGGAGTCTTGCGGATGGAAGAACTTCTTCGGATGGAACACATCACCAAGCGATTCGGCGACGTCTACGCCAACCGGGACATCTCCTTCGACGTCCGCACCGGTGAGGTGCACACCCTCCTGGGAGAGAACGGCGCGGGCAAGAGCACCCTGATGAACGTCCTGTTCGGCCTCTACCAGCCCACCGCCGGCAGCATCTACTTCCGCGGGCAGAAGGTCCGCATCGACTCCCCGGCCCAGGCCGTGAAGCTGGGCATCGGCATGGTGCACCAGCACTTCATGCTGGTGGAGGCCATGACCGTCTTTGAGAACATCATCCTGGGCGACCGGAACGCAAAGGGCATCTTCATCAACCGCGACGCCCGGCGCAGGGAGATCCTGGCCCTGTCGGAGCGGTACGGCCTGGACGTGGAGCTGGACAAGCCCATCACGGAGATCGCCGTGGGTGCCCAGCAGCGGGTGGAGATCCTCAAGGCCCTGTACCGCGGTGCCGAGCTGCTGGTGCTGGACGAGCCCTCCGCGGCCCTGACGGACCAGGAGGTGGAGGGCCTGTTCGACATCATCCGCAAGCTCACTGGCGAGGGCAAGAGCGTCATCTTCATCAGCCACAAGATGCGCGAGGTGCTGCGGATCTCCGACCGGATCACCATCCTCCGGGCCGGCGAGACGGTCTGCACCCTGGACCGGGGGGCGACCACCGGCGAGGAGCTGGCCAACCTGATGATCGGCCGGGAGCTGGCGCCGTCCCACTACGAGAAGGTGGAGCAGCCCGGCGAGCCGGTCGTCTCCCTGACGGACGTGGACTACCACAAGGAATCGAAGCACGCCGGGCTCAACGGCGTGACGCTGACGGTGGGCCGCGGCGAGATCGTCGGCATCGCCGGCGTGGACGGCAACGGCCAGAGCCAGCTGGCCCAGCTCGTCACCGGCGTGCTGTCGCCGGACGCCGGCCAGGTGGACCTGAAGGGCTCCCAGGTGGCGCAGTTCACGCCCAACGGCTTCATCCTCGAGAGCGTGTCCCACATCCCCGAGGACCGGAACAAGATGGGCCTGGTGGGCGACATGTCGGTGAAGGACAACCTGGTCCTCAAGTCCACCGACGACCCGCGCTTCTCCAGCGCCCACGGCCTGCACCTGAAGAAGCGTGCCATCCGGAACTACGCCCGGGAGCTGCAGGGGAAGTACGACATCCGCTGCGCCTCGGTGGAGCAGGAGGCCCGGAACCTCTCCGGCGGCAACCAGCAGAAGGTCATCCTGGCCCGTGAGCTGGAGGGTCACCCCGACCTGCTGGTGGCCGTCCATCCCACCCGCGGCCTGGACATCGGCGCCACCCGCTTCATCCACGACACGATGATCGACGCCCGGGACAAGGGCTGCGGCGTGCTGCTGATCTCCGCCGACTTCGACGAGATTCTGGAGGTCTCCGACCGGATCGCCGTCATGTTCGAGGGGCAGATCATGGGCGTGTACCCCGGCAAGAATCCGCCGATTTCCGAAATCAGCCTGGCCATGGCCGGAAAGTGAGGTGCGGCATATGAAAAACAGCAATCGTCTCATGACCGTGCTGGTGCCGGTCCTCTCGATCCTTCTGGCGTTTCTCATCGGCTGCATCATCATCACCATCCTGGGGGCCAGCCCCGCCACGGCGCTGCAGTCCCTGTGGATCGGCGCCTTCGGCAACCTGCGCAACCTGGGCACGACGCTCTCCCGCTCCACGCCGCTGATCTTCACGGGCCTGTGCGCCTGCTTCGCGTACCGCTGCGGCGTGTTCAACCTGGGCGGCGAGGGCCAGTTCCTGATGGGCTCCATCGCGGCGTGCGTCGTGGCCACCCAGACGGGGATCACCGGCATGCCCGGCCTGCTCCTGGCGCTGATCGCCGGCACGCTGGCCGGCGGCCTCTGGGCGCTGATTCCCGGCGTGCTGAAGGTCTGCCGCGGCCAGAACGAGATGATCATCTCCATCATGCTCAACTACGTGGCCACGCTCTTCATGGGCGTCATCTACACCAACTGGCTCCGGGACGGCAGCGTCCCCCAGACGGCCGCGGTGCCGGATGAGACGCAGCTGAGCCGGCTGTTCGGCCTGCGGGTCACGTGGGCCTTCGTGATCGCGCTGGTGGTGGGCCTGCTGATCTACTACTTCCTGTTCCACACCTCCCAGGGCTTCCGGCTGCGGGCCGTGGGCCTGAACATGACGGCCGCCCGCTTCAACGGCTTCGCCGTCACCCGGTACATGCTCCTGAGCTTCGTCGTCTCCGGCGCCATCGCCGGCCTGGGCGGCGGCGCCGAGCTGCTGGGCACCCAGCTGCGGCTCATCAACGGCTTCGGCAGCGGGTACGGCTTCGACGGCGTGGCCATGGCCCTGATCGCCCAGCTGCATCCGCTGGCGACCATCGTGGTGGCCATCTTCTTCGGCGCCCTGCGGGTGGGCTCCACCACCATGCAGGCGGCCACCGGCGTCCCCACCAGCGTGTCGGACATCATCCAGGCGCTGGTCATCGTGTTCACGGTGGCGGGCCTGGCCATGGTCAAGCTGCCCGGCTTCCGCGCCGCGGTGGAGCGGGTGTTCCGCAGAAAGGAGGCCGCGTAAATGGAGTTCGTTGCCAATCTGATCCTGGCCACGGTCCGCATGGCCACGCCGCTGATCTTCCTGTCCCTGGCGGAGCTGTACTCCCAGCGGGCCGGCCTGGTCCACATCGGGCTGGAGGGCCTGGCGGCCATCGGCTCACTGGTGGGCTTCCTGGTGAGCCTCATCACCGGCAGCCCGACCCTGGGCGTTCTGGCCGGCGCGGCCGTGGGCATCCTGGTGAACATGATCTTCGCCTACGCCACCATCACCCTCTGCGCCGAGCAGATCGTCTACGGCATGGCCATCAACATCTTCGCCCCGGCGCTGGCGGCCTTCATCTACCGGGTCTACTTCGGCGCCGGCTCCGAGCTGGTGCAGGTGGGCCTCATGAGCACCCTGGCGGCCACGTTCGGCGTCAGCACCGACGGCTTCCTGAGCCGGCTGCTGCTGGATCAGACGCCCATGGTCTACCTGGCGTTCCTGCTGGTGATCTTCACGGTCATCTACTTCGGCCGGACGCGCTCGGGCCTGAACTACAAGGCCGTGGGCGAGTATCCCAAGGCGGCCGCCACCCTGGGCATCAACGTCATCGGCGTCAAGTACGCCGCCTGCGTCATCTGCGGCGCCCTGGCCGGCATGGGCGGCGCGTACCTGACCACCTGCTACGCCAACACGTATGCCGACGGCATCGTCTCCGGCCGCGGCTTCATCGCCCTGGCGGCGGTGATCTTCGGCCGCTGGACCGGCGGCGGCGTCCTGCTGGCGTGCCTCTTCTTCGGCTTCTGCGACGCGCTGCAGATCCGCCTGCAGGTGGGAAGCTTCGGCGTCCCGTACCAGTTCTTCCAGATGATCCCGTACGTGGCCACCGTGGTGGTCCTGGCCATCATCGGCGCCAAGAAGGCGGGGCCGAAAGGCTCCGGAAAGCCGTACCTGAAGGAGGAGCGCTGACGGACTGATCCAACGCCGCCTGCGGGCGGCTGCGGATAGATATTTTGTGATGGAGGATGAAACATGAAAAAACTTCTTGCCCTGCTTCTGGCGCTGACCATGGTCCTGTCCCTGGCCGCCTGCGCCGGAAATGAAACGACGACCCCGTCCGACACGAACGAAACCACCGATTCCAACGAGACCAGCGAGCCCGCGGACACCGCGGAAGAGCCTGAAACCACCGAGCCCGCCGACGACTCCGGCAAGACGTACCGGGTGGCCATGATCTGCGACTCCAGCATCTCCGACGGCGGCTGGGGCATGTCCTGCTACAACGCCATGGTGGACGCCGCCGAGCAGCTGGGCTGGGAGACGGCCTACTCCGACATGATCGACCAGTCCTCGTACTACGACAGCATCGTCTCCTACTGCGACCTGGGCTATGACCTGATCTACGCCCCCGGCAACCAGTACACCGACGCCGTGCTCCAGGCGGCCTCCGAGTACCCCGAAGTGGCCTTCGCCCTGCTCAACGGCGGCACCGGCACCCCGGCCGAGGCGGAGAACGGCAACGTCACGTCCCTGCTGCCCGACGCGGAGCAGGTCGGCTGGATCGCCGGCGCGCTGGCGGGCCTGATGACCGAGAGCGGCACCATCGCCTTCATCGGCGGCATGGAGCTGGACACCACCCAGGGCAAGTACGCCGGCTACCAGGAGGCCGCCGCCTACGTGGG
>CAJFNY010000011.1 GCA_904395865.1 uncultured Oscillospiraceae bacterium | reverse complement strand
GGGGACGTTTGCCGAGGACGCCCGGCTGGCCTACACCTTCGACGTCCGCACCGGGCAGCTGCTGGAGCTGTCCGACCTGAGCGGCCTGGACGACGCGGCGACGGCGGAGTGGGTGGCCGACGCCATCCGCGCCAGCGAATTCAGCAACGCGCTCACCGCGGACAACTACCCCGGCGCCGGCGACGGCTTCGTCCTGGCCGACAGTGCGGTCGACCCGGAGGACATGGAGTGGAACATGGCGTACGCCACCATCCATGCCGGCAGCCCGTACACGGCGGGCACGCCCCTCTACGTCTGGCTCACCGTCGAGACGGCAGACCTGGTGGAGATCCCCCTGCCGGCCGCGCTGACGCCGGACGGCGGGGCCGCGGAGCCGGCGTCCGGTGAGGCGACCGGCGAGGCGGCGCTCCCGGCGTACACGGCCCGCCGCACGGAGGTGGACGCCGGCAGCGCCGCGAGCCGGATTACGGTGGAGACGCCGGTGTTCGACTCCGACAGCCCCGGCTACCAGGCCATCAACGCCTACTTCGAGGAGGACGTCGACAACTTCCTGGACAGCATGGACCTGGCCGTCCTGCAGCGGGTATTCGCTTTCTCCGGCGCCACGGAGCAGGACCCCAACGTATTTGAAGTCACGTTCGAGGTGACGGAGCAGACGGCGGAGCGCGTCACCGTCCGGATGATGATGACGTACCACACGCCCGACGAGGACTCGACGGACGAGGAAATCGTGACCTTCGACACGGCCACCGGCCAGCGGATCGGCTGACGGCCGTACACCCGCGGCCCCCAGGGGCCGGCCCGGAGCGGGGCGCCCGCTCCACGAGAAAGGAGAAATGCATATGCGAAGAAACCATCGCTGGACCAGGCTGCTGGCCGTGTGCCTGTGCCTGGCGGCGCTGCTGGCGGTGCCGGCGTCCGCCGTCGACTACCAGGAGGGCGTCGACAACCAAACTTATAGCGGGTGGAAGACCCAGCAATTTGGCAACAACTATCTGACCCTTGGCATCTCGGATACGCGCGTCGAATATCGGAATGATGGAGACCGGTACTACGATGGCCGCACCTTGGAAGTGACGGGTGTCCTGATGATAGACGGGCTGGAGGCCGTCCGGGTGACGTGCGGCGGCGTGTCCCAGACCGTGGCGGCCAGCAGCGGCCGGGAATTCTCCGTATCGCTGACGCTGACCCACAGCGGCAGCTCGGCGGCGGAGGTGGCCACCCGCCGCAGCGGCGAGACGGCCTTCCGCAATGTGACCCACGGCCAGTTTCTTTTCCAGCAGACGAGCACAGGCTATGAGTTCGCCATGGCCGACAGCTCCGTCGAGACGTACGACTACCGCGGCGCCGCCAACATCATCGGCATCAACGACCCCGAGCCGGCAAACCAGCTGGCCCAGCCGGTGCCCGCTTCGGTGGCGGCCATGTCCGCGCAGATCGTGGGCGACGAGACCTCCACCTACGACAAGATGTTCCTGCTGTACAAATGGGTGGTGGACAACATCGCCCACGACACCGCCATGGAGAGCGGCGCGGCCGCGGCGGTGACCGACTCCGAGAGCGTCCTGACCCTCCGCCGGAGCAACTCCACCGGGTACGCCAACCTGCTGCGGGACCTGCTGCTGGCGCAGCGCATCCCGGCCATGACGTGCGAGACGGAGTACCTGCCCAGCGGCTCCTACGCCACGGCCGGCGTCCGGGGCGTGCGCCACAGCCACGTGGAGGCGTACATCAGCGCGGAGGACTCCGCCCTTTATGAGCGGTGGATCTTCATGGACCCGGCCACGGACTCCCTGAACACCTACACCGGCGGCACGCTCCACACTGAGAGCGCCAACGGCTACAATACCTTCGACCTCGTGCCGGGCGCCGGCATGATCTCCCTGACCTACAAGTACATCGACCGGAGCGGCCTGCTCCACATCGACAACGGCGACGGCTTCGTCCTGGGCGGCGCGAACTTCACCGAGGTGTGGGAGTATAACGGCCCCGGCGGCGAGGTGACGATCCCCGCCGGCGTGACGTGGATCAACGAGGGCGCCTTCGCCGGCCGGACGGACATCACGGCCGTCCATATCCCGGAGGGCGTGGAAATGATCTGGGAAGGTGCCTTCCGGGGCTGCACGGGCTTGAAGGAGATCACCCTTCCCGCCTCGCTGGAGGGTGTGACCTCCTACGCCTTCGCCGGCTGCACCGGCCTGGAGCGCGTCAATCTGAGTCAGGTCAATAGCCGCACCACCATCGGAGACCACGCCTTCGCCGGCTGTACCAGCCTGCGCAGCATTTACATCCCCCATATGTACACCTTCGGACGGTATGCTTTTGCCGGCTCCGGCATCCGGGTGCTGCAGTTCGCCGACGACTACCGCTTCGCCATGTACAACACCCGGTATTCCTTCTCCGGCATCCCGTACCTGACGGCGGTGGAGCTGCCGGGCAGCGGCACGTTCGACCGGATCGAGGACTACGTGTTCTACGAGGACGGCCGGGTGCTCGACGAGCCGCTCCAGATCTACTACAAGGGCACGGGAGATGAGTGGGACAACCTCAACATCGACGTCGGCAATGAGCTGATCTGGGACGCGAGGTGGCACTACAACAGCGCCATCCCCGAGGACGCGCTGGCGGAGATCCTCTCCGAGGAGCTGCCCCCGGTGGAGGGCCTGAGCCTGCTGCCCGGGTACCCGGACGTCAGCGAATGGGCCCAGGAAGACGTGACCGCGGCGGCGGAGCTGCTGCAGCTGGCGGAGGTGCCGTTCCTCCGGGAGACCTTTGACTACACCGAGGACATCACCCGCGCGGACTTCGCGGCTCTGGCGGTGCAGGCGTACGAGGTGCTCACCGGCGAGGAGGTGCCGTACGCGCCGGAGGACGCCGTCTTTGCCGACTCTGCCGGCGACGAGGCCATGGCCAAGGCGTACACCCTGGGCATCGTCACCGGGTACAACGAGGGCGCCAGCCGCGCGGAGATCTCCGTGCAGCCCGACGCGGCCATCACCCGGGAGCAGGCGGCGGCCATGCTGGTGCGCGTCTGCGACGCCATGGATGACCCCATGCCGGAGGCGGATGCCGGCGACCTGCCCTTCACAGACTACATCCGCCCGTGGGCCCAGGAGAGCGTGGCCCGCGCGTACGCCGCCGGCGTCATGAACGGCACCGGAGAGTCGACGTTCAGCGGCAGCGGCAGCTACACCATCGAGCAGGCCATTGTCACCATGTACCGGGCGGCGCAGTAACTGCAGGCGTACCTTACAAGAGAAACCATGCGAACGAGCCCCCGGATGCGCTGCATCCGGGGGCTTTGCCGCGGCCTACCGCGGCAGGACCCGCCGCAGCCGGTGCGTCAGCAGGAGGACGGCCGCGATTTTGAGCAGATCGGGGACGATGAAGGGCACCACGCACCAGCCCAGGACGGTCGCCAGCCCCACGGCTCCGGTGGTGCGCGTGTAGACGGCCAGGAACCACGCCGTGCCGAAGGCGTAGCACACCAGGAGGCCGCCGACCATGGAGAGGGCGAGGACGACGCTTCCGCTGCCGAATGCCTTCTCCATGCCCCACATGAACAGCGCGGAAGCCAGGAAGCCGAGGATGTACCCGCCGGTGGTCCCCAGCAGTACACCGACGCCGCCGCCGAAGCCCGAGAACACCGGCAGCCCCACTGCCCCCAGCAGAATGTATGCCAGGACCGTCAGAGTGCCGCGTCTGCCGCCCAGAAGGCTGACTGCCGCGAATACCCCCATGGTCTGCAGCGTGAACGGCACGGTCGCCGGAACGGAAATCCAGGAGCAGACCGCGATGATTGCGGCAAATACGCCGATGTAGACCACGTCCCGCGTCCGGCTGCCTGCGGCGGTCTTTGCTTTCGTTACCATTACTTCGTACCACCCATCTCAAATTCGTGTTCCGAAGGCATCATACCATAGAATGCCGAGATTGTAAACCAAAATAATTTTTAGTTTACAATCTCGGCCAGCAGCCGCTGCAGTTCACAAATTGTTCAGAGAATCTTCACACGAACGATATAGACGAAATTACCGGGACGGGCCGGCGGAGCACGACCTGCACGCGCTGCTCACGGCGGCGGGAGAGATTGCCGATATGGTTCTGTTCGGAATCCTGCGGCAGGGCGGAACGCCGGCCGGGCAGGGGCCCGGCCGGGCACGGGACGCGCAGGACGGAGGAACTGGCCGAAACTGATATCAGGAGGAAATGTATGCTGAAACTACTTCGCAACATGCGGCGGCGTGAGTGGGGCATGGCTGCCGTGTGTGCGGTGCTCATTCTCGGGCAGATCTATTTCGATCTGTCGCTGCCGGACTACATGAGCAACCTGACGGTGCTGATCAAGACGCCGGGGAGCACCATGTCCGACATCCTGCACACCGGCCTGGAGATGCTGGGCTGCACGCTGGCCAGCGCGGTGCTGTGCGTGATCTGCGGCTATCTGACGGCCAGAGTGGCCGCCGGCTTCAGCTACTCGATCCGGGAGGCCGTTTTCAACAAGATCGCGGACTTCGGCCAGCGGGAGATGATGGCCTTTTCCGTGCCCAGCCTCATCAACCGCACCACCAACGACATCACGCAGGTGCAGATGCTCGTGGCCATGGGCCTGCAGATCCTCATCAAGTCCCCGGTGATGGCGGTGTGGGCCATCATCAAGATCGTCAACAAGAGCTGGACCCTCTCCGCCATCACGGCCGGCTTCGTTGTGGCCCTGCTGGTGATGATGGTCGTCATCATCGGCGTCGTGGTGCCGCGGTTCCGCCGTGTGCAGAAGCTGACCGACCACATCAACCTGGTGGCCCGGGAGAAGACGAGGGCCGCATGGTGGGCATGGGAACCCACGACGAACTGATTCAGAACTGCCCGGTCTACCAGGAAATTGCCCGGTCGCAGCTGTCTCAGGAAGAGCTTGGCGCGTAAGGAGGAAATGACAATGCCCAATCTGATGCAGCGCCGGATGCGCGCGCCGGAAAAGAGCAGGCGCGGGATCGGCGGCGTGCTCAAGGAACTGTTCACCTACTCCGGCAAGCTGAAGCTTCCGTCGATGGTGGCGTTCCTGTTCGCCGTTGCCGGCGCGATCCTCACCATCATCGGCCCGAAACTGCTCAGCCAGATTACGGACCTGATCTCCAACGCCCTGGGCGGGGAGATCGACCTGGCGGCCATCGGCCGCATCGGCGTCCTGCTTCTGATCATCTACGGCCTCAGCGCCGTCCTCACGTACGTGGAGCACTTCATCATGGCGACGGTGACGCTGGACCTGGCCAGAGACATGCGGCAGGACCTCTCCCGGAAGATCAACCGGGTGCCCATGAGCTACTTCAGCAAGGTCTCGTACGGCGACATTCTCAGCCGCGTGACGAACGATGTCAGCACCCTGCAGCAGGCCCTGGCCAACAGCCTGCCGTCCATGATCAGCGCGGCGGCGCAGTTCATCGGCTGCCTGGTGATGATGTTCGTCACCGAGTGGCGCATGGCCCTGGCAGCCATCGCAGTCACCGTGCTGGGCTTCCTGATTATGGCGGCGGTCATGCTCCGCTCCCAGAAGTACTTCACGGCCCGCCAGGAGAACCTCATCACCCAGAAGGCCATGGACCGGCTGACGGAGCACCGCACCAGCTTCGTCATTGCGCACCGCCTCTCCACCATCAAGAATGCCGACCTGATCCTGGTCCTGAAGGACGGCGACATCATCGAGCAGGGCAACCACGAGGAGCTCCTGGCCAAGGGCGGCTTCTACGCCGATCTTTACAACAGCCAGTTCGAGAAGGCGTCGTAACCAGCGCCGGGCAGCCGGCGCGGAATTGCACAGAAAAAAGCACCGCGGTTACGCGGTGCTTTTTCTGTCAGTCTGCCAAGGGCGGAGGAGACGGAGAACCGTGCGGGGCTCAATGCTCCGGCTGCGCGGCGGCCGGACGGCCGGCGCTCCAGACCTGCTCGGCAGTCGGCGCCCAGCTTCTGGCGTACTGCTCGCACTTGGCGCAGAGATGCTCTGCATCTTCCGGGGCCTCCAGGTCGGTGGAGCGGGCGCCGCTCTCCTGCACCAGGCGGGGGAGGATCTCCGGGTTTTCCAGCATCGGGCAGGGGCGCAGGTGGTTGCCGTTGAAGGGCTGCCCCTCACGGTATTTCAGGAACAGCGGCTGGCGCAGGCAGTCCAGCAGGGACTTCTCGTGGATGTTGGCGCCGGAATAGTGGATGAACACGCACGGCTCCACGTCGCCTGCGGCGTTGATGTGGCAGTAGATCCGTCCGCCGGCAATGCAGCCGTTGGTAAATTCGCCGTCGTTCTGGAAGTCGATGGCGAACAGCTCCTTGCCGCCTTCCAGCCCGCGGATCTCGCGGACGCGGTCGTGCATGTACGCGCGCTGCTCCGGCGTGAGCAGCAGGTCGGTCGAGGCGCCCATCCCCACCGGCATATAGTGGAAGTACCAGGCAAAGACGCAGCCCTTTTCGATCAGCAGATCGAGGAATTCGTCACTGGTGACGTCCCGGTAGTTTTTGCTGGTGTAGCAGATGGACACGCCGAAGGGGATCCTGTGAGCGTGCATCCGCTCCATGGCGGCGATGGCCTTTACGAAGTGGCCGCTGCCGCGGCGGCTGTCATTGGCGGCCTCGAAGCCCTCGATGCTGACCGACACCATGAAATTCCCGACCCGCAGCATGTCGCGGCAGAAGTCGTCGTCGATCAGCGTGCCGTTGGTGAAGGCGTGGAAGCCGCCCTCGTAGGCGGCGTTCAGCAGAAAGGTGGACAGATAGCCCGGGTCGCTGTCCCGGATGAGGCGGTTGAAGGGCGCCTCCGCAGCATCCGGAGAAAGGTCTTGATGATCGCGATCCGCGTAAGGAAAAAATCCCTGCCCTGCGCAGACGGCGGCCCAGGGCGGGATGACCGGGCGGGCCCCGGAAGCTTCCGGGGCCCGCCTGAACTTGCGGAGAAAGGCAGCGGGGAGGGGAGCGGTCAGAAGGTGCCCTGCTCCATCATGGCGGTGGCGACCTTCTTGAAGCCGGCGATGTTGGCGCCGGCGACGAGATTGTAGCCGAGGCCGTACTCCT
>CAJFNY010000010.1 GCA_904395865.1 uncultured Oscillospiraceae bacterium | reverse complement strand
GCCTCCGCGCCAAGTGCCGCCCGCGCAGCGGGCGGTTGCGCTCCGGCACGCTCTGCGGAGCAGCCTTTCACACGATCCCTCCCTCCGAATCCTTCGGGCGGTACGGTTTTTCGACAGTCTGGGGCCGCCCGGTTTCGGGCGGCCCCCCCCCGGTTGTTTCCGGCGTTCAGTGCCGGGCGTGGAGCTCCGCGGCCGCCAGGGTGGCGGCCACGGCGCCGTCGGCGGCGGCCGTCAGGATCTGGCGCACCGCCTTGGCGCGGGTGTCGCCGGCGGCGTAGACGCCCGGGACGCCGGTGCGGCAGTCCTCGCCGGCCGCCACGTAGCCGGCCTCGTCCAGCGGGACGACGCCGGCGAAGGCGCCGTTGTCCGGCGCCAGGCCGATGGCCACGAACACGCCGTCCACCGCCAGGGGGCCGGCGTGCGTCCCGGTCAGCTGCACCCGCTCCACGCGGCGCTCCCCCTCCACGGCGGCCACGGAGGTGCCGGGGAGGAAGGTGATCTTCTCCGACGCCAGCACCGCGTCGGCCAGCCGCCGCTCGCCGCGGAACGTGTCCCGCCGGTGGATCAGGTACACCTTCTCGCAGACGCCGGCCAGGTACAGCGCGTCCTCCAGGGCCGTATTCCCGCCGCCCACGACGCAGACCGTCTTTCCCCGGAAGAAGGCCCCGTCGCAGACGGCACAGTAGCTGACGCCGCGGCCGGTGAGCTCCGCCTCGCCGGGGCAGCCCAGCTTCCGCCGCCGGGCGCCGTTGGCCAGGATCACGGCGCCGGCCTCGTACGTTCCGGCAGCCGTCTCCGCCACGGGGCCGCGGTCGGTGACGCGCAGGCCCGTGACGTGCTCGTGCCGGATCTCGCAGCCGGCCGCCGTGGCCTGCTCGGCGATTTTGGCGGCCAGCTCCCAGCCGGAGATCTTCTGCCAGGAGGGGTAGTTCTCCACCTCCGGCGTGACCATCAGCTGGCCGCCGGGCGCCAGCTCCTCCAGCAGCACCACCGAGAGGCCGGCCCGCAGGCCGTAGACCGCGGCCGTCAGCCCCGCGGGCCCGCCGCCGACGATGACGAAATCGTAGTACATGGCAATCGCTCCTTCACTGCTCAGTCTGCCCCCGCGGGCGGAAACCCATACCGCCGCCCTCCGGTCTCATCATACCAGAGGGCGGCGGCAGAAGCAAGGCGTTACCGCAGCAGCATGCCGGCGTTCAGCAGGCTGGTGGAGTAGAGGAACAGCACGTCCTGGTCGGCGAAGTCCACGTACTCGGTCAGGATGCTGGTGGCCACGTAGCGCAGGTCGATCAGCGTCACCCTGGCGTACCCCTCCAGGAACAGCGGCGCAATGCTGCTGCCGAAGGAGTCGCGGAACACGATCAGCTCCCTGTCGGTCTTGGCCAGGGGGCTCTCGATGGTCAGAATGGCCTGGGCGCCGCCGGCGTAGACGTCGTAGCCGTCCATGCCCGTGAAGCGCGAGACGGTGTATACCGGCCAGCGGCCCTCGAACTCCGCGCCGGTCATGGAGGCGGCCTCCGTGGCCGCCGACGTCAGGTACGTCAGCGTGTCCGGCGCCACCGGCAGGGCCGACTGGCCCCAGTACGCGCCGTAGAAGGGCTCCAGCGTGTTGGCCGTGTAGCCGCCCTCCGGCTCCAGGGAGACGCCCAGGCCCATGCCGTCGGCCAGCGCCTGGGCCACCGGCAGGATCGACTGCTGCTGCCAGTGGGCGTCGGTGCGGTAGTAGTCGTCCAGGGTCAGCAGGCCGGTGATGTCCAGGTACTCGGCGCGGACCGTGTCCTGCATCAGCCGGAAGAGCCGGTCGTAGTCCATGTGCGGGTAGCCGTTGGCCTCGGCGGCGAAGTAGTTCTTGTCGGGGACGATGGAATAATAGACGTCCATGCCCTGGAGCACCGTGTCCATCAGCTCGTTGATCTTGCCGGCGGCGTAGTTCACCTGGTTCTCCTGGAGAGGATCCTCCATCTTCAGCACCTGGTCATCCACCAGATAGATGCCGTTGTTGTCCAGCTGCCGGAACAGGCCGAAGCGGGTGACGGCCTTGAGGGTGCGCCAGCCGTCCCGGGCCGGGAACTGGTCCAGCAGGTACGTCTCCAGGTCCTCCATGTAGTCTCCGGAGAACACGGCCTCCGCCGTCAGGGCCGGCGCCTGGGCCAGCGTCCGCCGCTCGGCGCGGGAGACGTCGGCGTCCGGCAGCAGCAGCCCCCAGACGGCCACGCCGAACAGCAGCAGCAGGGAGACGGCCGTGATGGCCGCGTATTTCGCTTTCACCATGGTCGCACCTCCTCAGAAGCGGAAATAGAGGAACGGGTTGAACGAGCCGTCCACCAGGCTGGCCGTCACCAGCGCCAGCAGCACCGCCACGGCCAGGGGCTCCAGGACGGTCATGACCTTCGCGTCCTGCCACCGGCGGTACAGCTTCACCCCCAGGGGCAGTGAGGCCGCCGCGCACACGGCCAGCAGCACCGCGTAGCTGCGCAGGTAGTAGAGCGTCTCCGGCGTGGAGAAGGGCAGGCCGCTGAGGCCGAAGAGCCCGGCCAGGTCGGCCCGGACGCCGCTCAGGCCGCTGGCGTTGAAGATCACGAAGCTGATGACGACCAGCACCAGCACGTAGACGTGGCGCAGCACCGCCGGCCAGCGGTCCATGGACCGCTCCAGCCACAGCTTCTCCACGATCAGCAGCACGCCGAACATCGCGCCCCAGAGGACGAAGTTCCAGCTGGCCCCGTGCCACAGGCCCGTCAGCAGCCAGACGACGGCCAGGTTCCGCAGCCACTTGCCGCGGGTGGTGCGGTTGCCCCCCAGCGGAATATAGACGTAGTCCCGGAACCAGGAGCTCAGGGTCATGTGCCAGCGGCGCCAGAACTCGGTGATGGATTTGGAGATATACGGATAGTTGAAGTTCTCCGGGAAGCGGAAACCGAAGATGCCGCCCAGGCCGATGGCCATGTCGGAGTAGCCGGAGAAGTCGAAGTAGATCTGCAGCGTATACCCCACGGCGTAGAGCCAGTAGAACAGGACGCTGGGGCTCTGGGACTCCCGGAAGGCGTTGCACAGCTCACCCATGGCGTTGGCCAGCAGGACCTTCTTGGCCAGGCCGAAGGCGAAGCGCCGGAAGCCCAGGGCCACGCCCTCCAGCGTGCTCCGCCGCGACTCCAGCTCCGCGGCCACGTCGGTGTACCGGACGATGGGCCCGGCGATCAGCTGCGGGAAGAGGCTGACGAACGTGGCGAAGGTGGCCAGATTCCGCTGGGCCCGGGCGTCGCCCCGGTAGACGTCGATGGTGTACGACATGGTCTGGAACGTGTAGAAGCTGATGCCGATGGGCAGCGGCACGCCGGTCAGGGGGATGGACGTGCCGAACACGGCGTTCACCGACCCGATCAGGAAGTCGGCGTACTTGAAGAAGCCCAGCAGGCCCAGGTTCACGGCGATGGAGGCGATCAGGTACGCCTTCATCCGCCGCTGCCGGCCCCGGTGCTTCTCGATCAGCAGGCTCCAGAAGTAGTCGTTGATGGACGAGATGAACAGCAGGATCACGTACACCGGCTCGCCGAAGAAGTAGAAGATCAGGCTGGCCGTCAGCAGCACGGCGTTGCGCCACCGCTTCGGCGCGACGAAGTAGGCCAGCAGCGTCAGCGGCAGGAAGGCGTAGAGGAAGGTGACGCTGGAGAACAGCAAACGGGAACACCCCTTTCTCGCAGAATACGGGCAGAACACAGCCGGGCAGGGCGTCCCTGCCCGGCTGCAGACGGTTGCCCGTTACAGGCTGTTGAAGTTGGCGATGATGGCGTCGGCCGTGGCCTGGCTCGACATGACGAGCAGCGCCAGGTTGCCGCTGGAAGCCGTCTGAACGCTCTCCGCCACGACGCAGATCCACTTGCCCGGGTTGGCGTTCGCCTCCATCTGGGCGGCGAAGTCGGCGGCGTCGGCCCCCTCGGGCACCTGCACCAGCACGACGCTGTGGGCAATGGAGCCGATCATGGAGTCGGCCGTCACGGCCTGGTAGCCGTCGGCCCAGGGCACGAAGGTGAAGAACTCAAAGTTCTCCGACGTCAGCTCCGTCACCTGGTACATGGGCAGATCGGCCACGCCGGCGAGAATCTGCTCCATCGTGGAGGCCAGCTCGCTCGTCTCCGGCTCCGCGGGGGTCTCCGGCTCGGCCGGCGTCTCGGGCTCCGCCGGGGTCTCCGGCTGCGCGGGCGTCTCGGGCTGCACCGGCGTCTCCGGCTGCGCCGGCGGGTCGACGACGACGGTCCCGCCGTCGTCCGGCGTGGTGGGGACGGTGCCGCCGGCCGTCTCGGCCGGGTCGTTGGGCGTGGGCATATCCACGGCGCCGTCGCCGGGGTCCACGGCCGGCATGTTGCCGTCCGCACCCTCATCGGGCGTCAGCGTCGGCATGTTGCCGTCGATGTTCTCCACCTCATCGCCCTCGGGCGGCGTGGCCACCGGGTCGTCCACGGCGTCCTCCGGCGGCGTCTCCGGCTCCGCGGAGGGCTCCGCCAGGTCGCTCTCCGGCGTGGCAGAGCCGTTGAGGGCGTCGAAGTTCTGCAGAACGGCGTTGGCAATGTCGGCCGTGGACATGACCAGCAGGATCGTGTTGCCGTGCTGGCGGACGTGGGTGGCCTCGGCCGTCACGCAGATCCACTTGGCCGGGTTGGCGTTGGCCTCCATGTCGGCGGCGGCCTGGGCCGCGTCGGCGCCGTCGGGCACCCGCACCAGCACGACGCTGTGGGCGATGGAGCCGATCAGCGCGTCGGCCTCGACGCCCTCATACCCCTCCGCCCAGGGCAGGAAGGAGTAGAACTCGAAGTTCTCCTCGGTCAGGTCCACCACCTCGTAGGCCGGCAGGTCGGCCACGCCGTCGAGGATGTCGTTCATGATGTCGGTGAGAGCCATGGACTCCACCGGGTTCTCCGTCGTCTCCTCGTCGGCGGCGTCTCCGCCGGCGGCGCAGGCAGCCAGCGTCAGCAGCAGCGCCGCTGCGCACAGGAGGGCAAGCAGTCGTTTCATAATGGCAGTTTCCTTTCACTCGATCTCGCGCCCCGCAGGGCCGGGCGGTCCGCTCGCGAACCGTGTTACCGGGCGATTAGACGGAAGGCTCCCGATTTTGTTCCCGATTTTTTCAGATTTTCCGCAATTTCTTCCGGCCCAGGACGCAGAGAGGCCGCCGCAAAATGCAGCAGCATTTTGCGGCGGCTCCGCAGGAGGAAGAGAGGAATCCACGGGCAGCGCCCGGCCCGGCATCACAGTCCCAGCAGGAACTGCTCCGGGTCCACGGGCTGCTGGTTGTGGTAGACCGCAAAGTGCAGGTGGCTGTCCCGGGCCAGCTCGACGGTGGCCGTATCGCCCACGGTGCCCAGGACCTGGCCGGCGGAGACCGTCTCCCCGATGGACACGGCCGTGTCCGGACTCAGGTTGGCGTAGTGGGTCGTGTAGCCGTCGCTGTGCTCCACGGCCACCGTGGTGCCGAAGGCGTCGTCCTCATAGATGGCCGTGACGACGCCGGCGCGGGCCGCAGCCACCTCCTCGCCGGCCGCGGCGGCGATGTCGATGCCGTTGTGAGTCCGCCAGTCCTGGGTCGTCTCATTGTACGCCAGGGCGTCCATGGAGTAGGCGGCGATCGTGTCCCCCTCCAGGGGGCGGACCGTGATGACCTGCTCCGTCTCCGCGTCCTCGCCGGCCACATCGGTGTCCACGGTGCCGGCCGTGTCCTGCACCGGCTCCTCCGCGGTTTCGGCGGAGGTGGGCCGGCGGCTGTCCTCCTTCTGCCCGTCCTCGTCATCGGCAGTCGTCAGGGGCACCGACAGGGACGCGTCGCCGGTCCCGCCGCTCAGGTGGCTCTGCCGGTCCGTGGCCGTCCGGACGAACAGATAGCCGGACACGCCCACGGCCAGCACGCACAGCGCCAGCACCATGTAGTACCCCTTTTCCTGCAGGAATTTCCGGAAGGAACCGGGCTGCTTTTCTGGTTGATTTTGCATGTTTTGCACCTCCGCGGATAGAATGCCCGGATTTTCCAGCTTCTAAACGGGTACGTGCAAAAAAGTTTGCCGGGCCTGCCGGACGGCCCTCACGGGCTTTCGGCAGGCCGGCACGAATCCGCGGTCTCCGGCCCTACGCCGCCGGCAGCTGCACCTGGAAGGTGTCCGTCACAGTCTCCTGGGCGCCGTTGGCCTTCGTCAGCACGGCGGTGAAGCCGATGGTGTACGACGCGCCGGCCTGGAAGGCGTGCGCGCCCCGCACCGCGTCCAGCAGCACGGCGTCCGCCCCCACCGTCTCCCGGATGCGGGCCTCGTCGTCCGCGCCGGCCGCCTGCAGGTCCAGCGTCTCCGCCCGGCCGCCGGCCGCCGTCACCGTCACCGACGTGATCTCTGCCGACGCCACGTTCACCGGCGTGTGGAGCGCCAGCACCAGGCTGCCCGGCTCCCCCGGGTTGATGGACCAGGCGTAGCTCCAGTCGGCCGACAGGGCGCTGACGATGCGCACCGTCCGCGCCGCGCCGTCCCACAGCACGTCGAAGCCGAACTGCTCGGCCACGTGCCGGATGGGCACGTAGCTCCGCCCTCCGCGGATCACCGGCGCGGCGTCCAGCTCGCCGGTATGCTCCCCGGTGCGGCTGGCCGTCACCGTGCGGCCGTCCTGGACGGCGTATTCGTTCACCACTTCATACGTCCCCTGCCCGATCCACAGGCGCATGGTCCGCTGCGCCAGATACTCCCACTGGCCCGACTGGAGCTCCGCCCGGTAGGGGGAGCCGTCGGACGTGTACGTCCGGGAGAGGTCGATCCGGCGCGCCGCCGCGTCCCAGCGCACCTCCAGGCCCATGGCCTCCGAGGCCGCCCGGACCGGCACCATGGTCCGGCCGCCGTCCAGATACGGCACGGCGTCGGTCCAAGTCACCTCCGTGCCGCGGACCGTCACCGTCACCGCCGGCGCCGCGGCCGCCGTGGCCACCAGCAGGGCCGCCAGGGCCAGCGCCAGCACGGCGCGTCTCCGATGCCGCATGGTTTTCCCTCCGTTTCCAAATTGTAACGATTTGTTACCGTCAGGATACCATATTTTGCGTTCGCGCGCAAGGCGTGTCTGCAAAATTCTGCCGCTTTTTTTCGGGAGACCGTGCCAAAACCGGCCGGATGTGCTATACTGAAACCACATTCTGCGGCGCGCGGCGCCGGGAGGAGGATTGCCCATGCGAAAACTGCTGCTGCTGACGGCCCTGGTCCTGCTGCTGGCCCTTCCGGCAGCGGCCTACGACGACGTGCCCGAGGGCTTCTGGGCCCTGGAGGCCATCGGCGAGATGACCGACGCCCACGTGACCACCGGCTACCCGGACAACACCTTCCGCCCCGGCGAGACCGTCTCCCGGGCGCAGTTCACGGCCATGCTGCTGCGGGCCTGCAGCGACGAGACGATCCCCCTGGCCGGGGACGGGGAGGCGTGGTGGCAGCCGTACCTGGACGCGGCCGCAGACGCCGGCCTGCTGGCCGACGGCGCCGGCGGCGCCGTGTTCGACCCGGCCGCGGACGCCATGACGGCCGCCGTCACCCGCTGCGAGGCGGCCGTGCTGCTGGACAACGCCAGCCGCATCTGGAACGGCCTGTCCCTGACGCCCGGCTGGGAGACGGACGGCCGCTTCTCCGATGAGATCCCCGTCCGGTACGCCGCCGGCGTCGAATCGGCCGCGGCCCTGGGGCTGCTCAGCGGCTACCCGGACGGCACCTTCGGCGGCGGCCGGAGCCTGACCCGGGCGGAGGCCTGCGTCCTGATCTCCCGCCTGATGGCCCAGGCGGACCTGCTGGGCGCCGGGCAGTTCCAGGCGGCCTGCACCGGGAACGTGCTGATCCGCCTGACCCTGGCCGACGACGGCGCCGCCGTGCTGGAGAGCGTCTCTCTGGCCGACGGCAGCCAGATTCAGCGGCTGTCCGTCCCCATGGACAACTACGTGGGCGTCGGCTCCCAGCGCCGGGACGACCCGGAGGGCTGGGCCGCCACGTACGGCAGGACGGCCCTGGCCGCCGACGGTTCGGCCTTCTGGGGCGAGATCGGATACTACACGTACAACGAATACGGCCGCTTCACCCAGTGGACCGACCGGGCCGTCCTGGCCTGGGCCGCCGCCGGCGACGACGGGATCGTCGCCGTCACCCACCGCAGCGGCCGCCGGCCGTACTGCCCCGACGGCGACGGCGTCCTGCCGGCCGGCGACCAGGTGGTGCGCATCGCCCGGGACGGCACGGAGCGCGTGCTCCTGTCCGACTGCCCCGACGGCCTGTACCTGACCGGCATCGCGTCCGGGGACGGCCGGCTCCTGGTGGAGGCCGCAGAGCCGGCCGGCGATACCATCGCGCAGCGCACGTATCTCCTGGAGGACGGCAGCCTGACGCCGGCGGATGCGCCGGCGGAGCCCGGCCCGTCCGACGAATGACCCCGCGCCGTTCCCCAACCATACAAGAAAGGATGTCATCCATGCAGATCATCAACTTCGGCTCCATGAATCTGGACCACATCTACGCAGTTCCCCACATGATCCTCGGCGGCGAGACGCTGCTGTCCACCGGCCTCACCGAGGCCCCCGGCGGCAAGGGACTCAACCAGTCCATCGCCGTGGCCCGCGGCGGCTCCGCCATCCGCCACGCCGGCATGCTGGGCCAGGGCGGTGAGCCTCTGAAGGCCTGTCTGGAGGAGAGCGGCGTGGACACGTCCCTGATGGTCCCCTGCGACGCCCCTCAGGGCCACACGGTCATTCAGGTGATCCCCAGCGGTCAGAACAGCATCATCGTCTACGGCGGCTCCAACCAGCAGCTGACCCGGGAGCACATCGACCACGCCCTGGCCGCGACGGCCCCCGGCGACTGGGTCATGGCCCAGAACGAGATCTCCAACCTGGACTACCTGCTGGACGCCTGCGCCGCCCGGGGGCTGCGGCTGGTGCTCAACGCCTCGCCCATCAACGACGCGCTGCTGCAGCTGGACTTCTCCAAGGTGGCCTGGCTGGTGGTCAACGAGCTGGAGGCCGCGGCCATCGCCGGCTGCGACGACCCGCTGGAGGCTGCGGCGAAGCTCCGCGCCCGCTATCCGGAGACGGCCCTGCTGCTGACCCTGGGCGAGAGCGGCTCCGTCAGCTGGGAGGACGGCGTGGAGGTCCGCCAGGCGGCCTATCCGGCCAGGGCCGTGGACACCACGGCCGCCGGCGACACGTTCATGGGCTACTTCGTGGCCGCCCTGGCCCGCGGAGAGGACCGGCAGACGGCCATGCGCCTGGCCTCCATGGCCTCGTCCATCGCCGTCTCGCGCCCCGGCGCCGCCCCGTCCATCCCGGTGCTCGCCGAGGTGGAGGCCGCCCTGGCGGCCCTGTAAGGCCCGGCGGGCTGTCCCCGTCCGCGCGCAGGCCCCGCCGCCGATCCACAAAAACAGCAAACCCACCGGCCCGGCCGGTGGGTTTGTTCTTTCAGAATCCCCGGTACACCTTTCCCGGCTCCAGGGTGACGCCCTTGCGGGCGGCCAGCTCGGAGACGGTGACGAAGCGGTAGCCCCGGGCCTGGAGGGTGTCGATGATCTCCAGGGCCGCGTCGACGCTGGCGTCGGACATGTCGTGGAGCAGGACGATGTCCCCGTCCCCCACGGACGACAGCACCGCGTCGACGACCTTCTGCCGGTCCCGCAGCAGCCAGTCCTGGGGGTCCACGTTCCAGAGGATGCAGCTGAGCCCCCGGGCCTGCAGCGCGCGGAGCACCGTCCCGTTGTACGCCCCGCCCGGCGGGCGCATGAGCGTGGGCGCGGTGCCGGTGGCCGCCTGCAGGGCGGCGCTCGTCACGTCCAGCTCCGCCGCCAGATTTGCCGGCGAACAGGCCGTCAGCGTGGCGTGGGTGGCGCTGTGGCTGGCCAGCTCGTGGCCCTCGGCCGCGTAGCGGGGCATCAGGTACGAGTACGCCTGGATCCGGTAGTTGCAGAGGAAAAAGGTCGCGTGGACGCCGCGGGCCTGCAGCCCGTCCAGCAGCCGCGCCGTGTACTGGCCGGAGGGGCCGTCGTCGAAGGTCAGGGCGATGTAGCCCCTGACCCGCTCCTCCTCCAGCGTCCGGAGCTCCGCCGCCCGGCCCAGGCCGCGGAGCCGCAGGTCGTCATGCCCCGCCAGATCCCACGGGCTCAGGACCAGCGCGCCGGTGGCGCCGTCGGCGTAGCCGTAGATCCCCAGGGCCGTCGAGAAGGCGTACAGGGAGCAGTAGGCCGCCCCGTCCCGGACGCAGCCGCGGAGGTACGGGTGCTCCACCACCGCGCCGTCCACCGTCACCGTTCCGTCGGTGCCGGGGAACACGGCCGTCCGGCCGTTCCGCGTCACGGTGACACGCCCGTCGCCGCCTTCCGTAACCGTGCAGCCCAGGGCCTCCGCGCAGTACGCCAGCGGGAGCATCACCACGCCGTCGTCGGCCGTATACGGCCCGCCGTCGGCGTCCTCACCGCAGAGGGCCTCCTCGGTTCCCGCCCGGACGGCCCAGCGGGAGCCGCTGCGCAGCAGCAGCGCTTTCGAATCGAACAGCCCGGCGTTGGGCCCCAGCAGGGCCTCCGCCGTCTCCCGCAGAGCGGCCAGGCCGGCCTCATCCCGGGACTCCGCGGCGATGACCTGGTAGCCGCCCTCGTAGTAGCCGAAGGTGTGGACCCACAGCCCCAGGGCCTCCAGAGCCAGCAGCGGCACGTACAGCACGCCGTCCGCCGTCTCCGCCGGCGTCGGCAGCGTCACCGGCTGCCCGTCGGCCCAGGCCGTCCAGCTGCCGGCGGGTACCCGCAGCGTCCGCTCCTCCCGCGTGACGACGGCCGTCTTGGCGGCGGCCTCCCAGTCCACCGCCGCGCCCATGGCCTCCGCCACGGCCCGCAGCGGCACCAGCAGCGCCCCGTTGGCAGCGTACCGGGAGGGCGGCACCGCCTGCAGTTCGCCGTCCAGGACGGCGCCGGTGCCGCCGGCCTGGAGCAGCAGCGTCTGCCCGCCGGCCGGCGCCTCCGCCGAAGCCGCTGCCGGCACGGCGCTCAGCAGCAGCGCTGCCGCCAGTGCCAGGCACGCCAGCCGGCGCAGAAACGATTTCATGCGGTTTCCTCCTCTCTCACGGCCGCGGCCGTCAGCCGCCGCCAGCGGCCCGTGCGGTACTCGAAAAACGAAATCAGATAGTTGACGGCCCATCCCACGGGCACCGCGTACCACACCATGGCCACGCCGAACCGCGGCGCGCACACCACGGCAATGACCACCCGCAGCGTCAGGTTGACGAGGTTCGCCACGGTGAACATCGGCATGTCACCGGCGCCGCGGAGCAGGCCGTCCGTCGTCATTTTCAGGCCGATGAGCACGAAGAACCAGCCGATGAACCGAAGGTAGTTTGCCCCGGTTGCCACGGCCGCCGGCGTCCCGTCGTCGCCCAAAAAGAGGGAAATCAGCGGCGTGTAAAACAGCTCCAGCCCCACCGCCAGCACGACGGCAAAGGCGGCTACGATGCCGTACGCCACCCGATAACCGCGGACGACCCGGTCCGGCCGGCCGGCGCCCAGATTCTGAGCCGTGTACGACGACATGACGTTGCCCATGGCCGCCATGGGCACGATGCACAGATTCTCCAGACGCATGCCGGCGGTGTAGCCGGCCAGAACCTCGGAGCCGAAGCCGTTGACCACCGACTGGACCAGCAGCATGCCGATGGAGACCGTGGACTGCTGGAGGATGGACGGCAGCGCGATGCGGGTCATGCGGCCCAGCTCCGGCCCGTCGAAGCAGCGGTCGGACGTTCCGGGAAGGGCGCGCATCTCCCGCAGGAAGATCACGAAGGACAGCACCGCCGAAATGCCCTGGGCGATCAGCGTCGCCCAGGCCACGCCGGGCACGCCCATCCCCAGCTCCACCACCGCGTATACGTCCAGCACGATGTTCGTCACCGACGAGAAGATCAGCAGGTACAGCGGGATCCGCGAGCGGCCCAGCGCATTGAACATGGCGCTGAGCACATTATACATAAAGAGGAACGGCAGGCCCAGGAAGTAGATATTCAGGTAGTCCATGGCCATCTCGAACACGTCTTGCGGCGTCTGCAGCCAGAGCATCAGCCGGCGGCCGGCCAGCAGCCCCAGGCCGCCCAGAGCGATGCTGACGGCCAGGAAGGCCAGCAGCGCCGTATACACCGCCCGCTTCATCGTCCCGTAGTCCCGGGATCCGAAGTAGCGGCTGACCACCACCGACGCGCCCACGCCGCCGCCGATGGCCACGGCGATGAACACGTTCGTCAGCGACGTGCAGGCGCCCACGGCGGCCAGGGCATCCTCGCTGACGAAGCGGCCGACGACCACCGAGTCGGTCATGGTATAGAACTGCTGAAACAGGTTGCCGACCATCATCGGCACCGCGAACGTCAGCAGCGCCCGGAGCGGCCGGCTGTGAATCAGATATTCCTTCTCCATTCCGGTTCAGGCATCTCCTTTCCAGAGGCAGCGCCCGCCAGCGGCGGCGCCCTCTTATGATGCGCGCCGCCGGCAGAAAAGTCAACCCCAATTTTCCGCACTCCGGAACCGCAGGGCGCATAGGATGGCGTGCGGGGATGGCCGACGGTCTCCCCGCCATGAAACCGGAAAGGAGCGTTTCCGAATGCCTCAATACTGTATGCCTCCGCTGGGCTACCGGACCCCGGGTAGCTGCTGCGGCAGCACCAACGCCTGCGGCGTCGGCTGCAGCAGCGGCTGCAGCTGCACGCAGCCGTCCGCCTGCTGCCCGACTCTGCCCTGCTACTGCCCCGGCATCACCGGACCCACCGGACCCACCGGCCCCACCGGTCCCACCGGCCCTGCCGGCAGCGCCACCGGGATCACCGGTCCCACCGGCGCCACAGGCGCCACGGGTGCCACCGGACCCACCGGGCCGACCGGCCCTGCCGGCGATGCGGGTGCCGTCGGCGCCGCCGGCGCCACCGGTCCCACCGGCCCCACCGGCGCCACGGGTGCCACCGGCCCCACCGGGCCCGTGACCGTGGGTGCCGCCGTCACCGATGCCACCGGCACCGGTGACATCACGACCCAGTTCAACGCCCTGCTGACGAGCCTGCGCAACGCGGGCATCATTGCCAACTGACCCCGGACACGGCCGTGCATCTCCGGATGCACGGCCGCTTTTTGCACACTTTTCCCGGCGGCGGCCGTAAAAAAAGATTCAGGTCCGTGAGCTGTTGTGCAAACTGGAAATCTGTGCTAAAATCGTCCCATCTTCCCGGCAGCGCGGGCGGCCGCGGAGGTATGGTTTTCGAAAAAGGCTGGCATCTTAACGGTATGGGGCCCGGGGCGCACGGCGCCGGGCCCCGCGGGAGGTCTTTCCATATGGAGCACACCATGCGCCTGCGGTTCCGGCGCGGGGACCTGCTGGCGCTGGCGCTGGTGCTGGCGCTGGCCGCGGCTCTGGCGTTCGCGCTGGCCGTTCAGGCCGCGCCGGCGGCGGCCACCGTCCAGATCTATCTGGACGGCCGGCTGGCGGCGGAGCTGCCGCTGAATCGCGACACGGTCTACCACGCCGACGGCCGCTACCACAACACCATCACCATCCGCGACGGCACGGTGGCCGTGACGGCGTCGGACTGCCCCGGCGGCGACTGCACCCGCAGCGGCGCCGTCTCCGCCGCGGGGCGGAGCATCGTCTGCCTGCCCAACCGCATGGAGCTGCGGCTGGTGGGCGGCGCATCCGACGGCGTGGACGTGGTGGTCCGATGAGGGGCCGCACGGTGCAGGCAAAGACCGTCACCCTCTGCGCGGTGCTGACGGCCCTGGCCCTGGGCCTCTCCTACGCCGAGCGCCTCCTGCCGCTGGGGCTGGCCGTCCCGCTGCCCGGCGTCAAGCTGGGCCTGGCCAACGTGGTGACGCTGGCGGCCCTGTATCTCCTGGGGCCGCGGACGGCGCTGACGGTGCTGGTGCTCCGCTGCCTGCTGGGTGCCGTATTCGGCGGCGGCGTCACGGCGCTGGCCTTCTCCCTGACCGGCGGGCTGCTGGCGCTGGCGGCCATGGCCGCGGCGCGGCACGCGCCGTTCCTGTCGGTCTACGGCGTCAGCATTCTGGGCGCCGCCGCTCACAACGTCGGGCAGATCCTGGCGGCCATGGCCGTGCTGCGCTCCGTCTACGTGGCGGCCTACCTGCCGTTCCTGCTGCTCGTCTCTGCCGCCACGGGACTGCTGACCGGCGCGGCATCCGCCGGCACGCTGCGGGCCCTGGCCGCCGCAGCCCACTCTGAAAAACGACCCGGAGGTATGAAATCATGATGAAGCGACTCCTCTCCCTGCTGCTGATTGCGGCTCTGGCTGCCGGCCTGCTGGCGGCCTGCGCCGGCGTCCCCGTCTCGGTGGCCGATCCGCTGCCCGACGGCGGCGCAGCCCCCGACACCGGGGCCGACTCCGCCCCGGAGACCGCGCCCGACTCCCAGCCGGAGACCGCCCCGGAGGCCGGCGGCGAAGGCGCCGTCCGGACGGGTCTGTCCGTCCAGACGTCCCTGGCCTCCAGCAAGTCCGCCGCCGACGGGGCCGACGGCCTCGTCCAGGCCGACATCACCGTGGTGGCCGTCACCGTGGACGACCAGGGCGTCATTGACGACTGCGTCATCGACGCCATCCAGGCCCGGGTGCCCTTCGACGCGGCCGGCCAGCTGACCGGCGACACCGCGGCCGCCATCCCCAGCAAGAACGAGCTGGGCGACGGCTACGGCATGAAGGGCGCCTCGTCCATCGGCCGCGAGTGGTACGAGCAGGCGGCGGCCTTCGCCGACTACTGCGTCGGCAAGACGGTGGACGAGCTCCGCGGCGTCGCCGTCGACGAGGCCGGCCAGGCGCTGGACGCCGACCTGGCCGCCTCGGCCACCATAAACCTGGGCGGCTTCCTGTCCGGCGTGGAGGAGGCCGTGGCCAACGCCGCCCACCTGGGCGCCGCCGCCGGCGACGAGCTGCGCCTCGTCTCCGAGTCGTCGGCGGCCGAGAGCGCCTCCGCCGGCGAGGACGACGGCTCCGGCTCCGTCACGGCCAATCTGGCCGCCGTGACCTTCCGGGGCGACGTCATCACCAGCTGCGTCATCGACGCCGTGCAGCCGGCCCTGACCTTCGACGGCGCCGGCCAGCTGACCGGCGACCCGTCGGCCGCCGTCCTCAGCAAGAACGCCCTGGGCGACGGCTACGGCATGAAGGGCGCCTCGTCCATCGGGCGGGAGTGGTACGAGCAGGCGGCGGCCTTTGCCGCCTACTGCGTCGGCAAGACGGTGGACGAGGTGGCCGGCATGGCCGTCACCGAGGACGGCCACGCCGGGGACGCCGACCTGGCGGCCTCCGTGACCATCGCCGTGGGCGGCTTCCGCAGCCTGATCGGGAAGGCCGGATGAGAAGCCTGCGGCTGGCCGCCCTGGCGGCGGCCCTGGCGCTGCTGGCAGGCTGCGCGGCGCCGACCGCCGCGCCGGCCGCCGCGCAGCAGCGGTACGAGGCCACGTTCCTGACCCTGTTCGACACCGTCACCACGATCCTGGGCTACGCCGACAGCGAGGACGCCTTCCGGCAGCAGGCCCAGGCCATCCACGACGAACTGGAGGTCTACCACCAGCTCTTCGACATCTACAGCGACTACGAAGGCGTCGTCAATCTGAAGGCCGTCAACGACCGGGCCGGCGTGGCGCCGGTGCAGGTGTCCGAGCCGATTCTCGACCTGCTGGACTTCTGCCTGGAGGCGTACGAGCGCACCGGCGGCCGCGTCAACGTGGCCATGGGCAGCGTCCTCTCCCTGTGGCACGACGCCCGGGAGGCCGCCCTGGCCGACCCGGCCGCCGCGGCCCTGCCGGATCCCGCGGCGCTGGCCGAGGCCATGGAGCACACGGACCTCTCCCGGCTGGTGATCGACCGGGAGGCGTCCACGGTCTACCTGGCCGACCCGGCCATGTCCCTGGACGTGGGCGCCGTGGCCAAGGGCTGGGCCGTGGAGCAGGTGTGCCGGCAGGCCCCGGCCGGGCTGCTGGTCAGCGTCGGCGGCAACGTCCGGGCCACGGGGCCGAAGCCCGACGGCAGCGACTGGGTCGCCGGCATCGAGAACCCCGACGGCGGCGCGTTCCTGGCCACGGTGGCCGTCCGCGACGGCTCCGTCGTCACCAGCGGCGACTACCAGCGGTACTTCACCGTCGACGGCGTCCGCTACCACCACATTCTCGACCCGGACACCGGCGCTCCGGCCCGGTACTGGCGCAGCGTCACGGTGCTCTGCCCCGACTCGGGGCTGGCCGACGCCCTGTCCACGGCGCTCTTCACCCTGCCGCTGGACGAGGGCCAGGCCCTGCTGGACGGGCTGGACGCCGAGGCCCTCTGGGTGGACAGCGACGGCGGCCGCTTCGAGAGCCCCGGCTTTGCAGACTCTATCCAAAACTGAGGTGAAAGCATGCGATCCAACTTTTTCGGCGGCGTCCACCCCGACGGCCGCAAGGCCCTCTCGGCCGGACGCGCCCCCGTGCCCGCGCCGGTGCCGGCGCAGGTCATCATCCCCATGGCGCAGCACATCGGCGCCGTCTGCACCCCGCTGGTCCGGCCGGGCGACACCGTGACCATGGGGCAGAAGATCGGCGACGGGCCGGGCCTCTGCGTGCCGGTCCACGCGTCCGTCTCCGGCCGCGTGGCGGCGGTGGAGCCGCGGCCCCACGTGACGGGCCGGCCCGTCCTGTCCGTCGTCATCGACAACGATTTCCAGGACACCCCCGCCCGGGAGCTGACGCCCCACCCCGACCCCGCCGGCCTGAGCCCGGAGGAGCTGGTGGCCATCATCCGCGAGGCCGGCATCGTCGGCATGGGCGGCGCCACCTTCCCCACCGACGTCAAGGCCAACACCGGCATGGGCAAGGTGGACACCCTGATTGCCAACGCCTGCGAGTGCGAGCCGTATATCACGGCCGACGACGCGCTGCTCTGCACCCATCCCGACCGGGTGCTCCACGGGATGGAGCTGCTGCGGCGGGTGCTGGAGCCGCGGCGCACCGTCCTGGGCATCGAGGACAACAAGCCCGACGCCATCGCCGCCCTGCGGGCCCTGGCGCCGCAGCATCCGGACATCGAAATCGCCGTGCTGCCCACCCGCTACCCCCAGGGCGCGGAGAAGCAGCTGATCCAGGCGCTGACCGGCCGGCAGGTGCCCGGCGGCGCGCTGCCGGCCAGCGTGGGCTGCGCCGTGTTCAACGTGGCCACCTGCGCGTCGGTCTGGGACGCCGTGTGCCGCGGCCGGCCCATCACCCGGCGGATCGTCAGCGTCACCGGCGAGGGCATCCGCACGCCGTCGAACCTGGTGGTCCGCATCGGCACGCCGTTCTCCCAGGTGGTGGAGGCGGCCGGCGGGCTGACCGACGACGTCTGGAAGGTGCTCTCCGGCGGCCCCATGATGGGCGTGGCCCAGAAGGACCTGGAGGCCCCGGTCATCAAGGGCACCACCGGCATTCTCTGCCTGACGCACCGCCAGAACGGCGAGGTCGGGCACCCCACGTGCATCCGCTGCGCCAAGTGCGTGGCCGCCTGCCCCATGAAGCTGCAGCCCCTGTACCTCTACCGCTTCGAGGCCGCCGGGGACCTGGAGCAGCTGCGCCGGCTGCGGGCCATGGACTGCATCGAGTGCGGCTGCTGCGCCTACCTCTGCCCCGGCAAGCTGCCGCTGGTGGAGAAGATCCGCGCCGCCAAGCGCGCGTTGAAGGAGGCGAGCCAATGAAACCCCTGTCCATCTCCTCCTCTCCCCACGTCCGGGGGAAGGACTCCACGTTCCGCCTCATGCGCGACGTGGTCATCGCCCTGCTGCCGCCGCTGCTGGCCGGCGTCCTGGTCCACGGGCCGCGGGCTCTGGCGGTGACGCTCGTCTCCGTGGCCGCGTGTCTCGCCTCCGAGGGGCTGTTCCGGCTGATCGTCCGCCGCCACTGCACCCTGGGGGACGGCTCCGCCGTCGTCACGGGGCTGCTGCTGGCCATGACGCTGCCGGCCACCGTGCCGTACTGGACGGCGGCCGTGGGCGGCGTGTTCGCCATGGTCGTCGTCAAGGGGCTCTTCGGCGGGCTGGGCCAGAACGTGTTCAACCCGGCCCTGGCGGCCCGGGCCTTCCTGCTGCTGCTCTGGCCGGCGCAGGTCGTCCGCTACCCGGCGGCCGGCCAGGCGCTGCCGCTGCTGGGCTCCACGGCCGACGTCGTCTCCGCGGCCACGCCGCTGCATGAGATGGTCATGCCGGCCCTGCCGGACACCTCCTTCGCCGACCTGTTCCTGGGCCGCATGGCCGGCTCCATCGGCGAGATCTCGGCCCTGGCGCTGCTGATCGGCGGGGCGTACCTGCTGTTCCGCCGGGTGATCTCCATCCGGATCCCGGCGGCGTACGTGGGCACCGTGGCGGTGCTGACGCTGATCTTCTCCCGCGGCCAGCCGCACCTGGCATGGATGGCCGCCAACCTGCTGACCGGCGGCCTGCTGCTGGGCGCCCTGTTCATGGCCACGGACTACGCCACCTCCCCGGTGACGCCGGTGGGCCAGGTGGTCCACGGCGTGGGCTGCGGCGTGCTGACGGTGGTGTTCCGGTACTTCGGCCTGTTCCCCGAGGGCGTCACGTACGCGATCCTGCTGATGAACGCCGCCGTCTGGCTGGTGGACCGGCTGACGGCGCCGCGCCGCTTCGGCGCTGCGGAAGGGGGTGCCGCCCGATGAAACAGCGGCTGGAAGCCCTGTTCGCGCCGCTGCTGGCCGTGGTGCTGGCGGCGGGCATCCTCTGGGCCGCGTCGGCGGCCCTGCTGCCCACGGCCCGGGAGAACGCCCTGGCCGAGCGGGAGGCCGTGTTCCGCACGCTCCTGCCCGGCAGCGAGACGTTCACCCGGGAGCCGTACGACGGGGAGGGCACCGCCATCTCCGCCGTCTACCGCGGGGAGAACGGCTACGTGATCGAGACCGTCACCGCCGGGTACGCCGGGGACGTGACCCTCTGGGTCGGCGTCGACGACGGCGGGACCGTCACGGGCCTCATGACCCGGGACCTCTCGGAGACGTGGGGCCTGGGCCGCAGCGCCCTGACGGACGGCGCGTTCCTGCGCCAGTTCCTGCGCACCGGCGGCGACGCCCAGGTCGGCGCCGGTGTGGACGCCATCTCCGGCGCCACCGTCACATCCCGGGCCGTGGCCACCGGCGTCAACGCGGCCGTGGCCTACGTCACCGGCGCGGACGTCTCGTCCGGCGCCACCGAGTGGGGAGGCTGAGCCATGCGAACGAATCGATACGCCCGGAACGTGTTTCTGGCGGCCGTGGCCTTCCTGGGCTGCCTGGCCATGGTGCTGACGAAAACCTTCGAGCCGGCGGCCGTGCTGCCCCGGCCGTCCATCCCCCTGATCGCCGCGGCCGACCTGCTGGCCCTGCTGCTGGAGGCGTACGCGGCGCCGGAGGCCCGGCGCCGCCCGGCCGACCGGATCATTTCGGCCGTCCTGGCCGGAGCCACGGCGGCGCTGCTGCCGGGCATGGCCGGCTTCGTCTCCGGGGCGCAGGTCTGGCTCCTGCTGGCCGTGGCGGCCGTGGTCTGCCTGGTGACGGACACGCTGTACGCCTCCATCCGGGAGCGGCTGGCCTCCGGCCCGGCCGCGCCGGCGGCGCCGGCCGTCTCGGCCCTGCTGCTGTTCCTGGCGGTGCAGGGCTTCTCCGGGATGATCTTCTGAATGGAAACGAAGCCAGGCGGCCCGCGGCGCTCCCTTGCGCCGCGGGCCGCCGCATGGTATGATGGAGGAAACGACAACCGGGAGGGATGCCTGTGAAACCCGAAGAACTGCTGGAGCTGGCTGCCGGGGCCATGGAGCGGGCGTACGCGCCGTATTCCCGCTTCACCGTGGGCGCGGCGCTGCTGGGGGCGTCTGGCCGCGTGTACCTGGGCTGCAACGTGGAGAACGCCGCCTACGGTCCCAGCAACTGCGCCGAGCGGACGGCCGTGTTCAAGGCCGTCAGCGAGGGAGAGCGGCGCTTCGCCGCCATCGCCGTCGTCGGCGGCCCCGGCGGGCGTCCGGAGGGGCCGTGCCCGCCGTGCGGCGTCTGCCGCCAGGTGCTGCGGGAGTTCTGCACCGACGACTTTCCCATCTATCTCCGCCGGGCCGACGGCTCCGCGGCGGCCTACACCCTGGGCCAGCTGCTGCCGGAGAGCTTCTCCGGCGCCAATCTGGAGGTGTGATGCCATGCGCATGTACGACATTCTCGAGGACAAGGCCGCCGGCCGCGCGCTGACGGAGGCCCAGATCCACTGGTTCATGGACGGCCTCTGCGCCGGCACGATCCCCGACTACCAGACGTCGGCCCTGCTGATGGCCATCTTCCTCAACGGCATGGCCGAGGACGAGCTGGCCGTCTGGACCGACGCCATGGCCCGCTCCGGCGACACGGTGGACCTCTCGGCCATCGCCGGCGTCAAGGTGGACAAGCACTCCACCGGCGGCATCGGCGACAAGACGACCGTCATCCTCGGCCCCATCGTGGCGGCCTGCGGCGGGAGGCTGGCCAAGATGTCCGGCCGCGGTCTGGGCTTCTCCGGCGGTACCATCGACAAGCTGGAGTCCATTCCGGGCCTGCGCACCGACCTGAGCCGGGCGGAGTTCGTCCGCCTGGCCAACGAGGTGGGCGTGGCCGTCACCGGCCAGACGGCCGACGTGGCCGTGGCCGACAAGAAGCTCTACGCTCTGCGGGACGTGACGGCCACGGTCAATTCCATCCCGCTGATCGCCAGCTCCATCATGAGCAAGAAGCTGGCCTCCGGCAGCGACAAGATCCTGCTGGACGTGAAGGTGGGCTCCGGCGCATTCATGAAAACCGCCGGCGACGGCCGCGCCCTGGCCCGCGCCATGGTGGACATCGGCCGGCGCAGTGGGAAGGAGACCGTGGCCATCCTGACGAACATGGACCGCCCCCTGGGCCGGTGCGTCGGCAACCTGGCGGAGATGCAGGAGGCGTACCGGACGCTGCAGGGCTGCGGCCCGGCGGACCTGACGGAGCTGTGCCTCTGGCTGGCGGCGAAGATGCTGGCCATGGCCGGCCGCGGCAGCTTCGACGACTGCCGGGTCCGGGCGGAGCGTTCCCTCCGGGACGGGTCGGCCGCGGAGAAATTCCTGGCCTTCCTGGCGGCCCAGGGCGGCGACACCCGCGTCCTGGAGCACCCGGAGACGCACTACGCCGCCCCGCAGGAGCGGGTCGTCACGGCGGAGCGGGCCGGATACCTGGCCGTGGCCTCCGCCGAGGACATCGGCAAGGCGTCGGTGGCCCTGGGCGCCGGCCGCCTGACGAAGGAGGACGCCATCGACTTCACCGCCGGCGTGATCTTCGAAGCATCGCCCGGCGAAGCCGTGTCGGCCGGCCAGCCCCTCTGCCGCCTGCTGGCCGCCGACGGGTCGCGCCTGGCGGAGGGCGAAGCCCTGCTCCGCCGCGCCCTCCGGGTCGACGCCGCACCGCCGGCGCCCGAGCCGCTGATCCTGGACGTGGTGGAGGCGTAACCGCCGCCTCAGATCCGGACACCATGGAAAAAGGCCGGTCCCGCCTGCCGCGGGGCCGGCCTCTCAGCTTGTCAAAAAAGTCTCTCACGAGATTTTTTGACAAGCTGCTCACGAATTTGCAACTTTCAAAAGTTGCAAATTCGGGTTTGATTGAACGCGCAGGGGAACCCTGACGGTTCCCCTGCACACATCCCCTCCCTCCGAATCCTTCGGC
>CAJFNY010000009.1 GCA_904395865.1 uncultured Oscillospiraceae bacterium | reverse complement strand
TGCGCCTCGGAAAAAACACTTCTCAGGCTCCGAGTGTGCGGCCCAACGGGCCGTGCGCGTGGGAGCCTGCATCCCCTCGCCAAAATGCCTGCATTTTGGCGACAGCACTTACAGTGTCCGGCCCGCGGCGCGGTACAGCAGGGCGTTGCAGATGGCGGCGGCCACATTGCTGCCGCCCTTGCGGCCGCGATTGACGATGTGGGGCACCGGCAGCGTCAGCAGCAGCTCCTTGCTCTGCACCACGTTGACGAAGCCCACCGGCACGCCGATGACGAGCGCCGGGCGGAGGCTGCCGTCGGCCACGGCCTCGCAGATGCGGATCAGCGCCGTGGGGGCGTTGCCCACCGCGAAGATCACCGGACCCTGCAGCGCCAGGGCCTTCTCCACCGCCGCCACGGCCCGCGTCGTGCCGTTGGCCCTGGCGGCGGCCGCCACGTCGTCGTCGCCCATGAAGCAGCGGACCTCCGCGCCCAGCTGGCGGCAGGCCGCCTTGCTGACGCCGGCGCAGGCCATCTGCGTGTCGGTGACGATGGTCACGCCGCCCTGGCGGAGCAGGGCCACCGTATCGTCGCACGCGCCGGCGGAGAAGGTCAGCGTGTCGGCGTAGTCGAAGTCGGCGGTGGTGTGGATCACCCGCTTGATGACGTCGGCGTTCTCCGCGTCCAGCGGATGGGGGAGCTCGGCGGTCAGCAGCTCCATGCTGCGCTTTTCAATGTCGCCGGGCAGAACGGTTTCCAGTTGGATGTGCAAGACTATCCCTCCAGTTTCTCGTCGAGAATGCGGTACACCGCGTCCATGTCCAGGCTGCGGCGGAGGCCGGCGGCCAGGATGTCGTACTGCTGCTCCTGGTACTGCTCGAAGGGCAGGGCCAGGGCCGTGTCCGCCGCCAGGCCCTTCCGGGCCAGCAGCAGCTGCATCAGCCGCTGGGCGAAGTCCCCCCGGTCGAAGATGCCGTGGACGTAGCTGCCCAGGACGGCCCGGCGGGCCGCGCCGTCGGCGGCGCCGGAGCTCAGGTCGGAAAAGACGGCGTCGGCGTGCTCCGTGGCGCCCATGTGGATCTCGTAGCCGGTGAAGGTACTGCCGCTGAGGGGCGCCCACAGGCCCGGCAGCGTGCGGACCGTGCCGTCCACCCGGGTGCGGGTCTTGGCCTGCTGAAAGACGGTGACGCCGTCCAGCAGCCCCATGCCGCGGAGGACGCCGCCGTGCTCCACGTGGTCCGGGTCCCGCAGCTCCTTCCCCAGCATCTGGTAGCCGCCGCAGATGCCCATCACCGGCGTGCCCTCCAGGGCCCGCTGGCAGATGGCGGCCTCCAGGCCGTTCTGCCGCATCCAGAGCAGGTCGTCCATGGTGTTCTTCGTGCCGGGCAGGAGGATCAGGTCCGGCTGGCCCAGGTCGCGGACCTTCGTCACGTACCGGACGCCGGCGCAGGGGAAGCGGTCCAGGGCGTCGAAGTCGGTGAAGTTGGAGATCCGCGGCAGGCGGATCACCGCCAGGTCCAGCGGGCGGACGGCCGCCCGCCGCTCCAGCCGCTCGGAGAGGGAGTCCTCGTCGTCAACGTCCACCTGCAGCATGGGCACCACGCCCAGCACCGGGATGCGCACACGGTCCTCCAGCATCTTCAGGCCGGGGCGGAGGATCTCCACGTCGCCGCGGAACTTGTTGATGATGAGGCCGCGGATCCGCCGCCGCTCCTCCGGCTCCAGCAGGGCCACGGTGCCGTACAGGCTGGCGAACACGCCGCCCCGGTCGATGTCGCCCACCAGGAGCACCGGCGCGTCGGCAATGGCGGCCATGCCCATGTTGACGAAGTCGTCCTGCCGCAGGTTGATTTCCGCCGGGCTGCCGGCGCCCTCGATGACGACGATGTCGTACTCCGCGGCCAGGGAGCGGTACGCCGCCTCCACCGCCGGGCGCAGCCGGTGCTTGTACTCGTAGTACGCCGCGGCCGGCATGGTGCCGAGCACCTCGCCGTTGACGATCACCTGACTGCCCAGGTCGCCGGTGGGCTTCAGGAGGATGGGGTTCATCCGCACGTCCGGTGCCACGCCGGCGGCCTCCGCCTGGACCACCTGTGCCCGGCCCATCTCCAGACCGTTGGCGGTGATGAAGCTGTTGAGGGCCATGTTCTGGCTCTTGAACGGGGCCACCCGGTAGCCGTCCTGCCGGAAGATCCGGCAGAGGCCGGCGGCCACCAGGCTCTTGCCGGCGTTGGACATGGTGCCCTGAATCATAATCGGTCTTGCCATACACATTCCTCCAGACTCTGGCCGAGGGCGGCCAGCAGCGCGTCGTTGTCCGGCGCCGTGCGGACGGCCGCCCGGAAGTACCGGCCGTCGAGGCCGGCGTAGTTGCCGCAGGCGCGGAGCAGAACGCCCCGCCGCCGCAGCGCGTCGGCCAGCCCCTCCGGCCCCGCGAAGAACACGAAATTGGCCCGGCTGCCGTACACCGTGCAGCCCCGGGCCGTCAGCCCCGCCGCCAGCCGCGGCCGCTCCCGGGCGATCAGCGCCCGGAGCGCCGCCACGTATTCCCGGCAGCCCAGGGCCGCGATGCCGGCGGCCTGGGCGCAGACCGAGACGCTCCACGGCTGCCCGGCGGCGGCCATGGCCGCCAGAAGCCCGCGGTCGGCGCTGAGGCAGTACCCCAGCCGCAGGCCGGCCATGGCGTACGTCTTGGTGAAGGCCCGGAGGATCAGCAGCCCGCCGCCGGGCAGCTCCGGCCGGAGGCTCACGGCCTCCCCGCCGTCCACCAGGTCCACGAAGCACTCGTCCATCACCAGCAGGGCCCCGTGGGCCCGGCACCAGCCCAGCGCCGCCCGGCAGACGTCCGGATCGGCCAGCTGGCCGGTGGGGTTGTTGGGCTGGCAGAGGAACACCACGTCGGGGCCCGTCCGGGCCAGGTCGTCCAGGAAACGGGCCGTCAGCCGGAAGTCCTCCTCCGGCAGCAGCGGGCTGCGGGCCACGGCGCAGCCGGCCAGCGCCAGCGCCGCCTCGTACTCGGCGAAGGCCGGGGCCGTCACCAGCGCCCGGCGGGGGCGCCGGGCCAGGGCCAGGCGGAAGATCAGCTCCGCCGCCCCGGCGCCGCACAGCACGTCGTCCGGCGCGCAGCCCTCGGCAGCGGCGATGGCGGCCCGCAGCTCCCGGCACAGGGGGTCCGGGTACTGGTCGGCCCGGTCCAGGCTCTCGACGACGGCACGGCGCACCGCCGGCGGCAGCCCCAGGGGGCTGACGTTGGCGGAGAAGTCCAGAGGCGCGCGGCCGTACTCGGCGACGTAGCCGGCCACGTCGCCGCCGTGGGTCATCATGGGGTTTCCTCCTTTCACGGGGATGTGGAGCGCCGCGTCACAGCAGCGCCGCCGCCAGGCGGATACCGCCCAGGAGCAGCAGGGCCAGGACGGCCGTGGCGGCCATCAGCCGGCAGGCCCGGTCGATGTCCCGCGGCTCGATGGGCCGCGCGGCGTCGCCCAGGGTGGGCTTGGCCACCACCTGGCCGAAGTAGCTGGCGTCCCCGGCCAGCTGCACGCCCAGGGCGCCGGCGCAGGCCGACTCGGTCTGGGCAGAGTTGGGGCTCCTGTGCTTCCGCCGGTCCCGCCGCCAGATGCGCCAGGCGCCGGCGGCGTCCAGGCCGCACACGGCCGCCGCCGGGACCATCAGCAGCGCCGTCAGCCGGGCGGGAATGTAGTTGCACACGTCGTCCAGCCGGGCCGCGGCCGTGCCGAAGTAGCGGTACCGGTCGTTCCGGTAGCCGACCATGGAGTCCATGGTGTTGACGGCCTTGTACAGCAGGCCCAGCACCGGCCCGCCCAGCAGCGTGAACAGCAGGGGGGCCGTGACGCCGTCGGTGGTGTTCTCGGCCACCGTCTCCACGGCGGCCTTCGTGACGCCGGCACCGTCCAGCCGCTCTGTGTCCCGGCCCACCAGGCCGGCCACGGCCCGGCGGGCGTCGTCCAGAGTGCCGGTCTCCAGGGCGCGGCGGACCTTGACGGCCTCATCCCGCAGGCAGCGGGCCGCGGGGATCTGGTAGCACCAGAACACCTCCAGGGCGAAGCCCAGCCACGGGTGGATCCGGAAGGCCAGCCACAGCAGCCCGGCGGACACGCCGCCGGTGACGGCCAGCACCAGCAGCACCAGCAGCGCGCCCCCCAGCCGTTCGCCGGCCCGGGTGGCCGGCAGCAGCCGGCGCAGCAGCTTCTCGCCGCCGGAGATCAGCTTTCCAATGGCCACCACCGGGTGGGGCAGCCAGCGGGGGTCGCCGAAGCACGCGTCCAGCAGCGCGCCCAGCACCGCGGCGCACACGATTCTCATACACACGCCTCCAAGCAGCGGATCTGTCCCGCGGCCCACAGGGCCGCGTCGGTCCCGAAGCGGCAGACGCCGCCGTTGGGGACCTTCCAGTCGAAGTAGTCCCGGCGTGGCACGGCGTACCGCTCGCCCACGGCCATGATCGTGCCGCCGTGGGCCACGACGACGAGCCGCGGCGCGCCGGCGGCCAGGGCGCCGTCCACCAGGGCCGCGAAGGCGGCGCAGGTGCGCCGGCAGAAGGACGCCCGGTCCTCGCCGCCGGGGCAGCGTTCCCGGCACCAGCCGTCCACCCAGGCGCGGTACGCCGGGTCGTCGGCCAGGTCCTCGTAGTTCTTCCCGTCGAAGCTGCCGAAGTCCATCTCCCGCAGGCCCGGCACGGGAAGCTGCCGGGCGTTGGGGAAGCAGCGGGCCGCCGTCTCCCGGGCCCGCCGCAGCGGGGAGACGTACACCGTCTCCGCCGACGGGTCCAGGACGCGGAGGGCCGTCCGGCCGGCGGGGCACAGCGGCTCATCGGTCCGGCCCACGTGGGCGTGGCGCAGGTTGCCGGCCGTGGCCCCGTGGCGGACCAGGAGGATCTCCAGCGTCATTTCAGCACCTGCCCCACGCCGCAGACGACGCGGACGACGCGCTCGGCCCGGGCCGCCAGCCGGCAGCACAGACGGCCCACCCGCTCCCGCCGGGCCCGCTCCGCGGCGTCCACCGGCACCAGGCCGCAGCCCAGCTCCCGGCAGATGACGACGTCCTTGGCCAGCAGCAGCGCCTCGTCGGGGTCCTCCAGCGCCTCCAGGCCCCAGAGCACCGGCGCGCCGTCGGCCGGGTCCCGGCTCATCTGCTCGTCCCGGTAGCCCAGGACGTCCCGGGCGTACGCCCGCTTTCCGGCGGCGTAGCCGCCCACGATCAGGGTCATATTCCTCCCAGCCTTTCCGTCAGCAGCAGCGCCAGCGCCATGAGCAGCTCGCACCACTGGAGAAACCATCCGGCCAGATCGCCGGTGATGCCGCCGAAGATCCGCTTCGACGTGCCGTAGTAGATGGCCAGCATGGCCAGCGCGGCCAGCACGGCCCAGAGTCCGCCCAGGGCGATCATGCCCGCGGCGGCGGCCGCCGCCTCCAGCGCCAGCAGGACGCGGCTCTGCCGCCGGGCGGCCATGGACGAGAAGGTCCTGGCCAGCCCGGAGTCCTTGGCGCAGGGGAACGTCGTCACGGCGAAGCCGCTGAGGGCGCGGCTCAGGACGAAGCCCACGGCCAGGGCCTGCACCCGCGCGCCGGACAGCTCGCTGCACACGGCCGTCAGGAAGATCAGGTACGACGCCGCGCCGATGACGGCGAAGGCGCCGCAGTGGGAGTCCTTGAGGATCTCCAGCTTCCGCTCCCGGCCGGCGTGGCTGGCCAGGGCGTCGCACGTGTCGCAGAAGCCGTCCAGGTGGATGCCGCCGGTGACGATTACCGGCGCCAGGGCCAGCCCCGCCCCGGTGAGCACCGGTCCGAAGCCGGCCTGGGCGCAGACCCAGTCCCACACCAGCACCGCCGCGCCGCACAGCAGCCCCACCAGCGGGAAGGCCGCCATGGCGTACCGCATGTTCCGCTCGTTCCACGGGAACTGCGGCATGGGCAGCGCCGAGTACATGGACAGCGCCACGGCGATGGTCTCCAGCACGATCATGGAATCGCCCCCTTCACGGCCACGGGAATCCCGCAGACCACCTCGGCCACCGCGTCGAAGTCCCGGGCCATGCGCCGGTGGAGGCCGGCCAGCAGGTCCAGGTAGGCGCGGGTGCCGGCGTCGCAGCCGCCGTCCTCGGCGAACACGTCGTTGCCCACGACGATCAGGTGGTTGCACTGCTCGGCCAGACGGCGCAGTCCGTCCGTCACGGCCTCCAGCGGGTTTTCCGGCGGGCCGCCGGGGCCGAAGAGGACGTTGGCCGTCAGGTTGCCCATGCACTCCAGCAGCGCCGTGCCGCGCGCCGGCAGCGTCAGATCCCGCAGGTCGCCGTAGTGCTCCACGGTGGCGAAGCCCAGGCCCGCCCGCTGGCGGCGGTGCTTGTCGATGCGGGCGCGGCACTCGTCGTCCCACGGGCGCATGGTGGCGATGTAGAACCGCGGGCCGGGCAGGGCGGCGGCGGCCGCCTCGGCGTACCGGCTCTTGCCGCTGGCGCTGCCGCCGAATACGAGCAGTCTCATAGGGGCTGGTACGCCTCCACGTGGATGTCGTCGAAGGTGGCCATCTCGTGGAACACGGCCAGGGCCATGTCCAGCAGGGGCATCAGGGCCACGGCGCCGGTGCCCTCGCCCAGGCGCATGCCGGCGGTGATGACGGGCTTCTTGCCCAGGGCGTCCAGCAGCAGCATGCCGGCCGGCTCGGCGCTGACGTGGCTGGCGATCAGGCAGTCGGCCGCCGCCGGGCAGAGGCGCACGGCGCACAGGGCCGACAGGGTGGAGATGAAGCCGTCCAGCACGCACGGCACGCGGCACAGCGCCGCGCCCAGGCAGAGGCCGGCCATGCCGCAGATGTCGAAGCCGCCCACCTTGCTGAGCACGTCCAGCACGTCGTCCGGGTCCGGCCGGTGGAGGGCGATGGCGTCGCGGATGACCTGGGCCTTGTGGCGGACGCCGTCCCGGGACAGGCCGGCGCCGGGGCCGGTCATCTCCTCCACCGGCCGGCCCAGCAGCACGCTGGCCACGGCGCTGGAGGTGGTGGTGTTGCCGATGCCCATCTCGCCGGTGGCCAGCAGGCCGTACCCCCGGGCGCACAGCTCCTGCGCCACGGCCACGCCGGCCTCCACGGCCCGGACGGCCTCGTCCCGGGTCATGGCCGGCTCCACGGCGAAGTTCTTCGTGCCGGCGGCGATGCGCCGGTTCCAGATCCGCGGGTCGTCCACGGCAGTGTTCATGCCCATGTCCACGGGGACCACATCGCAGCGGGCCACCGCAGCCATCTTGCAGACGCTGGTTTCGTGGGTGCACAGGTTGCCGGCCACGATGGCCGTCACCTCGCTGCCGGTCTGGGTGACGCCCTCGGCCACGACGCCGTTGTCGGCGCAGAACACGGCCACGGCCCGCCTGGCGATGGACGGGGCGGTGGTGCCGGTGACGGCGCAGATCTGCGTCACCGCGTCCTCCAGCAGGCCCAGGCTGCCCAGAGGCTTGGCCACGGCGTTCCACTTGTCCAGCGCCCGCCGGCGCAGGGCCGGGTCGGCCGGCCGGACGGCGGCGCAGACTTCGTTCAGATTCATTTGCTCCAACTCCTTTCCAGCCGGCGGACGAGCCGCCGGGCGAACGCCGGATTGGCCGGCAGATACAGGTGCGGGAAGCCGGCAAACACCGTCTCCGTCGCGTGGATGCAGTCCCAGCCGCGGCCCGACACGGGCTTCACGGCGGAGAAGTCGCCGCCGCAGTCGTCGGCGTCGTAGTAGTGGAACTCGTGGGCGCGGATGGACTCCCCGGCATTGCAGAGCAGGTTGTCCCGCCGGGCCGTCAGCGTCACGTAGCCGAAGCGGCGGAGCTTCCCGGTGTTCCGGGCGGAGCCGGGGAGGACGCCGCACATGGGGCCGCGGCCGTCCTCACCCTCCAGGGCCTCCAGCAGGTACAGGAAGCCGCCGCATTCGGCCAGGGTGGGCAGGCCGTCCAGGACGGCTTCGCGGATGGCGCGCCGCATGGCCCCGTTGGCCGCCAGCCGCCGGACGTACAGCTCCGGGTATCCGCCGCCCAGGTAGAGGCCGGCGCAGGCCGGCAGGGAATCGCCGTCCAGGGGGGAGAAGTACACCAGCCGGGCGCCCAGCCGCTCCAGCAGCCGCAGGCTCTCCCGGTAGTAGAAGCAGAAGGCCCGGTCCCGGGCCACGGCCAGGACCGGCCCGGCGTCCGTCTCCGGCGGCTCCGCCGCGGCCTCCCACCGCAGGGGCGGCGCGGCAGCTGCCAGGGCCAGCAGGCCGTCCACATCCACGGTGGCCTCCAGAGCGTCGGCCAGGCGGCGGAGCTTCTCCCGGAGGCCGTCCACCTCTTGGGCCGTCACCAGGCCCAGGTGGCGGCTCTCCAGGGCGCAGTCCGGCAGCGTGGGCAGGTAGCCCAGCACCGGCAGGCCGCATTCCTTCTCCAGCGCCGGGGCCAGCATCCGGTACTGCATGGCCGTGCAGCGGTTCAGCAGCACGGCGCGGATGCCGCTGTCCGGCCGGAAGTCCAGGAAGCCCCGCAGCTGCGCCGCCAGGGACAGCGACGCGCCCCGGGCGTCGAGGATCAGCACCGCCGGCGTCTCCGTGGCCAGGGCCACGCGGTGGGCCGACGCCTCGTCGGTGACGCCGCCGAGGCCGTCGTAGTAGCCCATGACACCCTCCAGCACCGCCACGCCGCAGCCCTCGGCCGAGTCGGCCAGCAGGCGGCGGGCCGTGTCGGCCGGGGTGAAGAACAGGTCCAGGTTGCAGCCCCGGGCGCCGATGAGCTCGCTGTGGAACAGCGGGTCGATGTAGTCGGGGCCGCACTTGCAGGCCGCTGGCCGCAGCCCCCGGTCCGTCAGGGCCTGGAGCAGGGCGCAGACCATCGTCGTCTTTCCCGCGCCGCTGCGGGGGGCCGCCAGCAGCAGCCGCGGCAGGGCCCGCTCCATCAGCCCTTCCCCCGGGCCGACAGGAGCCAGATGGGGTTCATGCCGGTCATCATGTGGTACGGCCCGGCCGTGCGGCTGCGGGCCGCGGTGATCTGCGTCACGGCGAAGTCCGTCCAATCGTCGCCGCGGAGGGCCGTCACGCCGGCGGCCAGCGTCTCGGCCGTGGCGGCGCTGAGGCACACCCGCGCGGCGGGATTTTTGGCAAGGATCGTCTCCAGGCACCGGGGCAGGCTGCCGCCGGAGCCGCCCAGGAAGGCGCAGTCCGGCGCCGGCAGGTCCGCCAGGGCCTCGGGGGCCCGGCCGCGGACGACCCGGACGTTCCAGGCCCCGAGCTTCCGACGGTTGGCTTCGATGAGGCCGCAGGCGTCCTCGTCCCGCTCCACGGCAAAGACCTGCAGGGACGGGTGCAGCAGGGCCAGCTCCACGCTGACCGAGCCGGTGCCGGCCCCCACGTCCCAGATCACGTCGCCGGGCTCCGGCAGCAGGAGGCCGGCCACGGCGGCGCGGACCTCCCGCTTCGTCATGGGCGTGTCGCCCCGGACGAACTCCCCGTCGGGGATGCCGCCGCCCAGGGCCGTGCGCCCGGGCGGCACGGCCTCAGCCCAGACGGCGCTGAGGCCGTCGAATTCCGCATCCGTCAGCGCCCGGGCCGGGGCGGTGACGACGGCCTCGTCGGGGTACGACAGGCGGGAGGCCACGGTCAGCACCGTGGCGCCCAGGCCGGCGTCGGTCAGCTGCCGGGCGATGACGGCCGGCGTGACGGTCCCGCCGGTCAGGAAGAACGTCTCCCGGCCGCGGAGCACATGGGCCACGGCGTCGCAGTCGGCCCCGTGGGCGCTGACGAGGCGGACGTCCTCCCACGGCCGGCCCAGCTTCGCGGCCAGGTACTGCACCGTGGTGATCCCCGGCAGCACCGTCACGTCGTACCGCGGCTGCAGCAGGGGCAGCAGCCGGCGCGTGCCGCTGTGGAAGCCCGTGTCGCCGCTCATGACGACGCAGGCCGGCGTGGCGGTCACGGCCGCGGCGATGTCCGCGGGCTTCACGGCGGCTGCCCGGTCGTCCGTACAGCCGTCGGGCAGGGCGTCCAGCAGCCGCCGGGCGCCGACGATCCGCCGGGCGCCCCGCAGGGCCTCCAGGGCCGCCACCGTCAGGGTGCCGGCGCCGCCCATACCCATGCCGACGATCGTTACTCGCTCCATACCAACGCCTCCAGTCGTGTCCGCAGCTCCGCCATGGTCAGCCCCGTCTCCGCCGGGCGGCGGATCAGCAGCACCTGCACGCCCAGCCGCCGGGCGGCCTCCAGCTTCTCGGGGAAGCCGCCGGCGGCGCCGCCGTCCTTCGTGACGAGGGAGCGGATGGCGTACCGCTCCATGGTCTCCAGATTGTCCGCCAGGGAGAAGGGCCCCCGGGCGGCCAGAATGTGGTCCTCCGGCAGCCCCGCCGCCCGGCACGCCGCCACCGACGATTCCACCGGCAGCACCCGGGCGTAGACCCGCTGCCGGTAGCCGGGGATGGCCGTGTAGGCGGCGATCTCCTTGCTGCCGGTGGCGGCCAGCACGTTCCCGGGCGGCACCAGAGCCACCGCCCCGGCTACGCTGTCGGCGTACGTGCAGCCGGGATGGTCGCTCTCGGGCCGCACCAGCCGCAGGTACGGCCGGCCGGCCGCGGCGGCAGCGGCCCGGACGTTGGCGCTGACGGCCACGGCGTAGGGGTGCGTGGCGTCCGCCACCACGTCGAAGCCGGCCATCCACGCGGCCATCTCCGCCGCGTCCAGCCGGCCGGTGTGGACCGTGACGCCCGGCGCGTCGGGGACGCAGCCGGCGCCGTAGTCGGTGGCCACGGAGACGGTGACATCGTAGCCCATGGCCGCGGCGGCCGCGGCCAGCTCCCGGCCCTCGGTGGTGCCGCCGAAGAGCAGCAGCCGCTTCAAAGCTTCGCCTCGTAGCCCCGGGGCGTGACCATCTTCCCGTCCAGGGCACGGGTCTGGCTGCTGCCGATGAACACGGTGGTGAACATGTCCACCGTCTCGTCCTGCAGCTGCGCCAGGGTCAGGAGCTTCGCCGTCTGCCCGTCCCGGCCGATGCTGCGCACCCAGCCGCAGACGGTCTCCGGGCTGCGGGACTCCAGCAGGATGGCGCAGGCCCGGCGCAGGTAGTCGGCCCGCTTCCGGCTGGCCGGATTGTAGAGGGCGATGCAGAAGTCGGCCTCGCCGGCGGCCCGCAGGCGCTTTTCGATGGTCTCCCACGGGGTCAGCAGGTCGCTGAGGGAGATGACGCAGAAGTCGTGGCTCAGGGGCGCGCCCAGCACGGCCGCGCCGGACACGGCCGCCGTGACGCCGGGGACGATCTCGATGTCCACCGGCGGGAACTCGCCGGCCAGCTGGTAGATCAGGCAGGCCATGCCGTAGACGCCGGCGTCGCCGGAGCAGACCATGGCTACGGTGTCGCCGCCGGCGGCCCGCTCCAGGGCCATGCGGCAGCGGTCGATCTCCCGGCGCATGGGGGTCGTCAGCACCTCCTTGCCCGGGTACAGCGGGGCCACCAGGTCGGTGTAGACCGTGTAGCCGCAGAGCACGTCGGCCTTGTCCAGGGCGGCCCGGGCGCGATACGTCATGCCGGCCGGCTCGCCGGGCCCCAGGCCCACCACATACAGCTTCTTCATGGTTCCTCCTCAAAACGGATGGTCACGTCCCGCAGGGCCATGGCCATGGTGACGCCGTTGCCGGCGTTTTTCTTCAGATACAGCCGCCCGCCGCCGCTGCCCAGCACGGCGCTGCGCTCGCAGACGTTGTCGGTGCCGGTGGTCTTCTGGACGAAGGCCGAGGCCGTGAACTGCCCGCGGACGGCGTTGAGCTCCGCGGCGGTGTACGCCGTCAGGGGGACGCCCAGCTTCTCCGCCAGGGCCAGCAGGGCCGGCTCCGCCGCCTTCCGGTCCAGGGTGTAGAGGCCGCAGACGGCCCGGCGGTCGATGCCGCCGCCCTTGGCCAGCAGCATGTCCAGTGCCTGCTCCACGGCCTCGGGGGCCACGTCCTTCCGGCAGCCTACGCCGACGCACGCCGCCTTCGGCACCAGGTACAGCACGTCCCGCGCCCCCCGGGGCCGCGCGGTGATCGACGCGTCGAAGGGCTTCCCGCCCACCAGCACGACGCCCTCCGGAATGCGCCCGGTGATGGGGAAGTCGCTGTGGAGCCGGGCCGGCTGCCCGGCCAGCAGCCGGGCGGAGAAGCCCTTGATCCCCTCAGGGTTGACGATGGCCAGCCCCTGGGACTGGGCCCAGGTGTCCACGGCAAAGACGCCGTGGTTGTCGGTGGCGGTGGTGATGACGGGGACGGCGTCCAGCGCCGCGGCCAGCCGCCGGGCCAGAGCGTTGGCCCCGCCCAGGTGGCCCGAGAGCAGCGGGATGCAGAACCGCCCCCGGTCGTCCAGCACCAGCACCGCCGGGTCGGACGTCTTGCTGCGCACCAGCGGCGCCACGGCCCGGACGGCGATGCCCGCCGCGCCGATATACACCAGCGCGTCGCTGACCGGGAAGTGCTCCTCCGTCCAGCGGCGGAAGCTGACCTTGTCCGGCCCGGTGGCCGCCGCCACGGTGACGGCGTCCTCCGGCAGCAGCCGCTGGATCCGCCGCCCCAGAGCCAGCCCCGCCTGGGTGAAGGCGATGGCGGCGATGTTCATCGGCTGGCCTCCCGGTAGCCGGTGGCGAAGCCGGGGTCGTACAGCTTTGACCGCTCGTACGTCCCGCCCAGGAAGCCGCCCACGGTGATGAGGGCCGTCCTGGTGATGCGGTATCTCTCCGCCGTCTCGGCCAGGGTGCCCACGGTGCAGCGGTAGACGGCCTCGTCGGGCCAGGTGGCCTTGTAGACGATGGCGGCTGGCGTGTCGGCGGTGTACGCCCCGCCGGCCAGCAGCTCCTCCACCACCTGGGGGATCAGCCCCGAGGAGAGGAAGAGCACCATGGTGCTGCCGTGGGCGGCCAGGCTCCGCAGCTGCTCCCGCTCCGGCACCGGCGTCCGGCCGGCCATGCGGGTGATGATGACGGTCTGGCTCACGTCGGGCAGGGTGTACTCGGCCTTCAGGGCCGCCGCCGCGCCGCAGAAGCTGGACACGCCGGGCACCACCTCGTAGGCCACGCCGGCCGCGTCCAGAGCGTCCATCTGCTCGCGGATGGCGCCGTAGAGGCTCGGGTCGCCGGTGTGGAGGCGCACCACGGCCTGGCCGGCCCTGGCCGCCGGGACCATCACGTCCAGCACCTCCTCCAGGGTCATCCGGGCGCTGTCGTACACGCGGCAGCCGGGCTTTGCCAGCTGCAGCAGCTCCGGGTTCACGAGAGAGCCGGCGTAGACGATGACGTCCGCCTGGCCCAGCAGCCGGGCGCCCCGGACGGTGATCAGGTCGGCTGCGCCGCTGCCGGCGCCCACAAACGTAACCATGGCGTTCACTCCTTCACGAGAATCGTGGTGTAGTAGCTGATGTCGTCGCTGGCGTCGGCCAGCTTCCGGCAGATCTTCTGGCCGGGCAGGCCGCAGTTCTGCACGAGCATGGTCCGGTCCTCCAGGCCGGCGGCGGCGATGGCCGCGCGGACCTCGGGCATGGACCGGCCGGTCTTCATCAGCACCTTCGTGCCCGGCAGGGCCAGGGCCTCGCCGGTGGGGCCGCTGGAGGCCGGGAAGATGTGGACGGGCTTGTGCATGGTCGTCAGGCTCTCGCCCAGGGCCGCGGCCACGGCGCAGAAGCTGGGCACGCCGGGGATCATCACGGCCGCGAAGCCGTCGGCCGTGACGAGCTGCATCAGGTAGGAAAACGTGGAGTAGACCGACACGTCCCCCAGGTTGGGGACGGCCACGTCCTGCCCGGCCCGCAGCCGGGCCTCCACCGCGTCGGCCGCGGCCCGGTGGGCGGCGCGGAGGACGGCGTGGTCCCGGGTCATGGGGAAGTCCAGCGGCAGGATCTCCTTGCCGGTCAGGTCGGCGGCGCCGGCGGCGATGTCCAGGGCCAGCGTCTTGCCGCCGGTCCGCGGCGCGGCGATCACCGGGCAGGCCTCCAGCGTGCGGACGGCCTTCACCGTCAGCAGCTCCGGGTCCCCGGGGCCGACGCTGACGCCGTACAGTGTTCCGTTCATAAGGTTTGCCCCCAGTCGTTGAGAATTTCTTTGGCGGTATCGGAGACGGCCAGCAGGCCGTACGAATTGCTGAACATCACGAGCCCCGTGCGCATGGGCGCGGCCCGGCGGGCGAGGTGCTCCTCGGCCGCCGCCGTCAGGGAGGCGAGCACCGGCGCCCGCAGCCCGGCTTCATCCAGAATGGCCAGGCAGGCGTCGGACGTGGCGGCGGCCATCAGGGCCGCGGCCGTGTCCCGGGACGCGCCGGCCAGGGCCGCGTGGGCCGTGAACAGCTCCCGGCGGCAGTCGGCCGTGCGGGAGTGGGTGTCCATGATGCCGCCGGCCAGCTTCACCAGCTTGCCGATGTGGCCCACCAGCAGCACCGTCTCCAGCCCGGCCTCCCGGCAGAAGTCGGCCGTGTCGCCGAGGAAGTTGGCGCACTGGACCGTGGGCATGGCGGCCAGGCCCGGGAAGCGGGAGAGGAAGTGGGCCCCGTAGTTGCCGGGCGTCACGATGGCCTCCCGGACGCCCCGGGCCCCCAGGGCCCGGACCTCCACGGCCAGGGAGTCCCGCAGGGCCCGGAGGCTCCGGGGTTCGACGATGCCGGTGGTGCCCAGGATGGAGATGCCGCCGACGATGCCCAGCTGCGGGTTGAACGTCTTTTCCGCCAGCGCCGCCCCGCCGGGCACCGACACGGTCAGCGCCAGGCCGCCGCCGTAGCCGCAGGCGGCGGCCGCCTCCGCGGCGGCCCCGGCGATCATCCGGCGGGGGACGGAGTTGATGGCCGCCGCGCCCACGGGCTGGTCCAGCCCCGGCATGGTCACGCGGCCGACGCCCTCGCCGCCGTCGATGGTGACGCCCTCCGGCCGCAGCGCGGCGGTGACGGCGATCCACGCGCCGTCGGTGGCGTCCACGTCGTCGCCGCCGTCCTTCCGGACGGCGCAGGTGGCCGAACCCAGGACGCGCACCGCCGTCGTCACCGGCACGCCCCGGGGCGTCGTGACTGTGGCCTCGGCCGGGGCGCTGCCCGTCAGCAGCAGACGCACGGCGGCCCCGGCGGCCAGGGCCGCGCAGGTGCCGGTGGTGTAGCCGCAGCGGAGGCGGCGGCCGTTTTCATTGGTGTACAGCTCCAGCATGGACGCGCTCCTTTGCAGATGCGGACGGCGAACCGTCTGCGCGCCCCCAGGCTGCCCTGCGCCGAGGGAGGCTTGGGGGCGCGCGGAAGGTTCGGTGCGGGCGGCCGCCTCCGCCGGGAGGGCGGCCGCGCCGCGGTCAGAGAATGGCCTGCAGATGGGCCACGTACCGGTCGCGGACGGCCGGGTACTCGCCCAGCCCGCGGAGCACCGCCCGGGCCGGCAGGCCGGCGGCGGTGAAGCGGGATTTCCAGCTCTCCGGGTCGTCGGAGGCCATGTCGTTGTGGGCGTGGTCGCCGGCCACCAGCATCAGCGGGGCCAGGGCCGCGGCCGTGCAGCCGGCGCGGCGCACGGCGGCAATCAGCGTGTCCAGGTCCGGGAAGGCCTCCACGGTACCCACGAACACGTGCTCCAGCCCGGCGGCCTTGGCGTGGTAGTCCATGGCGGCGTAGACCGTGTTGCAGAAGTGGGGCGTCCCGTGGCCCATGAGCACCAGGGCCTCGCCCGGCGCCGTCTCCACGCCGTCGGCCACGGCCCGGAGCACGCCGCGGATGTCGTCGTCGCAGGCCAGCAGGGGCTTCGCCGTCCGGATGGACGCGAAGTCCGCCGCCGCACCGTCCAGCTGGGCGCGCATCTTGTCGTACTCGTCACCGTAGAGCAGGTGCGTCGGCAGGACGCACACGTCGGTGACGCCGTTGGCCCGGAGCTTCGCCAGGGCGGCCGGCACGTCGTCCACGGCCTCGCCGCGTTTGGCCAGGGCCCGGCGGATCATGCCGCTGGTCCACGCCTCGGCCACCGGCACGCCGGGACATGCCCGGCGCACCGCCGCCAGCACGGCGCCGATGTTCTTCTCCCGGGTTTCCGGGAAGGTGGTGCCGAAGCTGACCACCAGAATGGCTTCTTTCATGGGTTTCGTCTCCTGTATTGGTTCTCAAGCTCCGCGGCCGTCCGCGGGTACGCCGCCGGCGCCAGGTCGGGGAACAGCAGCGCCGCCGCCGCGAACACGTCCGGCCGCCGCAGGCCGGCCCGCTCCAGCAGCGCCCCGTCGGCGAACACCTCCGCCGCCGGCGCGTCCCGCAGGATGCGCCCGCCGCTGAGGACCACCGCCCGGTCGGCCCAGCGCCAGGCGAAGGCCACGTCGTGGGTGGAGATCAGCAGCGCCAGCCCCCGGCGGTGGAGGTCGTCCAGCGTCTCCTCCAGCCGGGCCGTGTGGCCCGGGTCCAGGGAGGCCGTTGGCTCGTCCAGCAACACCAGCTCCGGGGACATGGCCAGAATGTCCGCGATGGTCACGCGCTTCTTCTCGCCGCCGGACAGGTACTGGGGCGGCCGGTCCAGCAGCGCGTCCACGTGCATGGCCGCCGCCGCGCCGTCCACCGCCGCCCGGACATCCGGCTCCGGCAGGTTCAGGTTCATGGGGCCGAAGGAGATTTCGGCACGCACTGTGGCCCCCAGCAGCTGATCCTCCGGGTTCTGGAACACGAGGCCCACGGCCCGGCGCAGCCGCTGCAGGTCCTTCTCCTTCCGGCCCACGGGCGCGCCGTGGAGCAGGATCTCGCCCCGCTCCGGCGCCAGGACGCCGGAGAGCAGCAGGAACAGCGTCGACTTCCCGGCGCCGTTGGCCCCCAGAAGGGCCACGCGCTCGCCGGCGTGCAGGGCCAGGTCGGCGCCCTCCAGGGCCGGCCGCCCGTCCTGATAGGCGTACGTGACGCCGCGCAGCGTCACGAGGGGCTCCGTCATCCGCGCCACATCCTTTCCAGGGGAATCACCGCCGCGGCCGCCGCCAGGGTGGCCGCCGCGGCCAGCACGTGGCCGGCCCGCAGAGGCGGCCGCTCCTCCAGGAAGCGGATCCGCCCGGCGCAGCCCCGGGCCTGCATGGCGTCGAAGGAGGCCGAGGCCTTCCGGAACGACGCCGTCAGCAGGCTCGTCATCATCCAGCCGGCCGACCGCAGAGACGCCCGGGCCGACGCCGTTCCCAGCCGCGTCACGGCCGCCGTCCTCAGCTGGACGAACGTCCCGCTGAGGACGAAGATGTACCGGTAGATCAGGTACATCAGTTCAATGAGGATTTCCGGCACCCGCAGCCGCCCCAGGGCCCCGATGAGCCCCGCCAGCGGCGTGGACAGGCACAGGGCGTACAGCCACGACACGGCCGCCGCAGCCCCCAGCAGGATCTGCAGCGTCTCGGCCTGCGCCTCCGCCGTCACGACCAGGTACCGGCCGAAGCACGGCACGGCCACGGCGGCGCCGGCCGGGGACGGGGCGAAGTCCAGCAGCAGCGCCACGGCGCTCAGCAGCACGAAGGCCAGCGGCACCGCGTACAGCCGCAGCAGCGTCCCGGCCGGCGTCCGGCCGCCCAGCAGCGTCCAGCCGAAGGCCAGCGCCAGGGCCGCCAGACTCACCGCCGGCGACGATGCCGCCAGCACCAGCACGATCATGCCCAGGGCCAGCAGCCCCTTGAGCCCGGCTGGTACGCTGTGGAGCCGGGACTGGTGGGCATAATAGTCGATGGCCGTCCAGTTGTCGTGGTCGTGGCCGCGGTGCAGGGGGAGGTACAGCAGGGCGAAGGCCGCCGCGGCCACGGCGGCCACCGCAGCCGGCGGCAGCCGCCCCGCGGCCAGCGCCGCGGCGACGGCGGCGGCCAGCAGCCCGCGGAGCATCCTCAGCCTTCCTCCCGGCGGTACTTCTTCCGGGCCGCCAGGTAGCCGAAGGCGAAGCAGACGACGCCGGCGCCCAGGGCCGCCTGCAGGGCGAAGAGCAGGCTCTCCGTCTCGCCGCCGGGCGGCTCCAGGACGCTCTCGGCCCAGGGCTCGTACTCCGGGTCGATGGCCGTGATGACCTCCTCGGCCTGGCCGTCGGCGCCGCCGAACTCCGAGTCGTGGATGGTCAGCAGGGGAATGCAGACGATGGCCGCCGCCAGCAGCAGCAGGCAGACGATTAAAACGGCGTTCTTCTTCATGCTGCACCTCCCAGGTAGCCGATCTCCCGCAGCTCCGGCTTCGCCAGGCTCTCCAGCCCGACGATGACGACGACGGTCAGCAGACCCTCGACGATGGCCAGGGGCACCTGCGTCACGGCGAAGATGCCCAGGAATTCGGCGAACGAGGCGGCGAAGCCGCCGGTGGGGGAGGGATGGGCCAGGGCCAGCTGGACGCTGGTGACGACGTACGTCAGCAGATCGCCCAGGGCCGCCGCCAGAAAGACGCCGATCCGGCGGCTGACCTTCAGCTTCCGGCAGAGGGCGAACACGCCGAAGCTGACGAACGGCCCGGCAATGGCCATGGAGAACGTGTTGGCGCCCAGGGTCGTCAGTCCGCCGTGGGCCAGGAGCACCGCCTGAAACAGCAGCACGATCAGCCCCAGCACGGCCATGGGCGTGGGCCCGAAGAGAATGGCGCCCAGGCCGGTGCCCGTGGGATGGCTGGAGGAGCCGGAGACGCTGGGCAGCTTCAGGGCCGACAGCAGGAAGCAGTACGCCCCGGCCATGGCCAGCAGCAGCAGCGTTTTCCGGTGGGCCGCGGTGATGCGGCGGATCCTGACGACGCCCAGCACCACGAAGGGCAGGCACACCGCGCCCCACGCCACACAGTGGCCCAGGGGCAGGTAGCCCTCCATGATGTGCATGGCGCCGGCCGGGACGGCCAGCACGCAGGCTGCCGCCACCAGCAGGGACAGGCCGAAAATTCGGCGTTCCATGGGTTTCATCATTCTGAGTTTCACACCTTACTCTCAACTCCGTGCCGCGCCGACAAAAAACGCGCCCATTTCCCGGGAAGGAAACGGGCGCCACCGACGCAGTCAGATGGGGCGCCAGCCCATACCGCGTGGACTGACTGACCGGGCGCAGAGCCGGTTATCTGGCTGCAAAGGAGCGACCTTTTCACAGTGGCGGGACCGCGAGGGAGTTGCACCCTCTTCCCCGGTGTTCTGCGCACAATCCATGTGGAATTGTCGCCTTTTAGTATATCGCGAAGGGGCGGCCAAGTCAATGGGAAGCGGCAATTTTGACCGCCTGACCGTTTTATCTTGACATTTGTCGGTTCGTGACGCATGATGGAGGAAAGGAGGGATGCACCGTGAAAAACTGGAAAAAAAGTGCAATTTTTCTCCTGCTGCTTCTGACGCTGACCGGCTGCGCTGCCGGAATGCTGCCGGGATTTGACCGGCTGTCCGTCGAGCCGGAGCCGCCGGCGCGCCCCACGGCTCCGGCGCAGCCCGCCGGAGAGGACGCGGCCCAGACGCCGCCGGCAGAGCCGGAGGGACCTGCCGGGCCGGAGGAGCCCGCGGAGCCGGAGCAGCCCGCGGAGGACCCGGCCGTGACGGCGGCCCGGGAGGCGGCGCTGGCCGAGGCCCGCGCCCTGGCTGACGGCTGCTCGTACGACGAGGCGCTTGCCCTGCTGGCCGACCCGGCCGTGGCCAACGGGGAGACGGAGGCCCTGGCCGCGGAGATCGCCGCGGAGCAGGCTGCCCTGGTGCCGTACGACGGCCCGGTGCGCCACATCTTCTTTCACAGTCTGATCGTCGACCCGGCCCGGGCCTTCGACGGCGGCGCCTCGTCGGAGGGGTACGACATGTGGATGACCACCCGGGACGAGTTCGTGGCCATGCTGCCGCTGCTGGAGGCCCGGGGCTACATGCTCGTGGACTACGAGGACCTGATCCAGCGGAATGACGACGGCACCATTTCCCCCGCCACGCTGCTGCTGCCGCCGGGGAGAATGCCGCTGGTGCTGTCGGTGGACGACGTGTGCTACTACGACTATATGGCCGGCGACGGCTTCGCCACCCGCCTGGTGGTCGACGCCGACGGCCGCGTGGCCACGGAGGTGGACGGGCAGGTCACCCGGGACGGCGACGTGGTGCCGATCCTTGACGACTACGTGGCGGCCCATCCGGGCTTCTCGTACCGCGGCGCCCGGGGCATCCTGGCCGTCACCGGCTATGAGGGCGTCTTCGGCTACCGGATCACCCACTCGGAGGGCCAGGCCCTGGTGGACGCCAAGGCCGGCGCGGCCGCCGTCAGTGAGGCGCTGCGGGCTTCCGGCTGGCGCATCGCCAGCCACAGCTACACCCACAACAGCTACTTCCAGGACGGCAGCGTCACCATGGACGAGCTCCGGTCGGACACCGACCGGTGGCGCACCCGGCTGGAGCCGGTCATCGGCGCGACGAATCTCTATATCTCGCCCTTCGGCATGCACCTGCCCTTTTCCGACGAGCGGTTCGACTACCTGCTCTCCCAGGGGTACGACGTCTACTGCCCCGTGTCCATGGCCCAGGGCATGACGTGGAGCGACCGCGCCGTCATCCACGAGCGCTTCAACCTGGACGGCTACACCATGCGCAACCGCCAGGAGGAGATCGCCGCCTGGTTCTTCGACCCCTCCGCCGTCTACGACCCCGCCCGCCCCACGCCGCTGCCGTAGCTGCACAGCCAGGCCGGCAGCCATTCCCAGGAAAACGATTCAGGCTGTGAAAAGGACTTGCCGCCCGGGGGATGGGCGGCAAGTCCTTTTTTGTGAATCGGAAGATATGATACGCGCCCGCGGGACCCCTCCCGCGGGCGCTGCTGCGTCTGTGGCGTTACGGATTCGGGATCAGGGCGAAGCAGCGGCACGTGCTGCCGGAGCCGCCCTGGATTTTCGGGAACGTGCAGAAGATCAGGCCGCCGCTCTCGGGGCACCGGTCCAGGTTCGCCATAAGCTCCACCTGATAACGGTTCTGCCCCAGCCAGTACCGCTCGGCGATCCAGCCCTCAGAATTGGCGACGACGGCCGGATCGGTGTCCGCCGGCTCGTGGCCGATGGCCAGGACGTTCCGCTCCTCCCGCAGGAAGCGCAGCGCCTCCAATGTCCAGCCGGGGTAGTGGGCCGCGCCGGCGGCGTCGAAGGCCTCCAGCGAGGCGCCCTGCTCGTTCATGTGGACGGGCGCGTCGATGTGGGTGCCGTACTGGCCGGGCATCTTGTATACGTGGGCCTGGAAGATGTCGCCGCGGTCGTAGTTGTAGATGACGTCCATCTCCATGTCGGGGAAGGCGCTGTGGTGCGGCGTCCGGAGGCTGACCTCCCGGCTCAGCTCCACCCAGGTGCAGTCGGTTTTCCACGTCTCATACGTATCCCACAGGAAATGCTTCATGTCCGTTCCCTCCGTTTCAGGCTCGAATGTCTGCGACGATCTTGCGGTACGCCTCCACCAGGACGAACGATGCGAAGAACTTCGAAGGCAAGACTGTAAAACTGGACGCAGATCTTGATCTGTCCGGGGTGGAGTGGACGCCAATTGGTTCATCCAAACATGCGTTCGCCGGCACCTTCGATGGACAGGGCCATACCATCAGCAATTTAGCCATTGATGCCCCTGCTTTAGAGTATGCCGGATTGTTTGGCTGCCTGAATGCTCCCGGTGTGCTGCAGAACATTGTCCTTGAGAATGTGAAAATTACTGCCCTGGCTCAGGTGGGAGCGTTGGCCGGGTCGGCTTATACCGGAACTGTGAAAAACTGCACCGTGCAGGGTTCCATTGAAATCACTGGAAACTATAAAGTAGGCGGTTTAGCCGGTGAGGGCTATGCCAAAATGGAGGACTGTCATGTGATCGGTGATGCGGGCAGTTCTGTGACCGGTATGTACAAGGAAGATGATTATGAAGGCGACAATGTCGCCGGCCTGGTAGGCTACCGGGGAGAAGGCAAGATTGTGACCACCGACTGCACGGTATCCGGCGTTGCTGTCACCGGTACCCGCAAGGTGGGGGGTCTCATCGGCACATTCTATATGGATAACACGCTCAGCGGCTGTGCGGTAAGCGATGTGACCGTTTCCACCAGCGCAAGTGCTGAATACGCAAGTGCGAACTCCACATCGCTCTGTGTTGGCGGATTGCTTGGAATTTTGACCGAAAATGGCAATAATGGCGGCACAGTCACGGACTGCATTGTGGAGGATGTCACGCTGGAGAATAGGAACGGCGTTGCGGAGGCCAGGCTGGGCTATGTTTCGGGCGGAGTGCGTGACAGCAGTTGGACAACAGGTAGTGAAGCATTTCCCGTTCCGGGAGAAGGTGAGCTTACCATTTCCAAACTCTATGTGCTTGGGACGAACACGGGTTCCAATGTGCCAGCCAGTCAAGAGGGCACGGCTGGTGCCCTGGGCGGCACTGAGACCGTTTTAGCGGAAAATGATGTGGCCAGGGTGAACGGCAAGATTTACACGGATCTTGCGGAGGCCGTCAAAGAAGCTGCAGACGGCGATACCGTCGTGGTACTGAAAAGCGTGGAATTGGATGAGACCTTGAGCGTTGCCAACAAGAACGGTATCACCATTGAGGGAATGTCAGAAGGTATTACCATTTCTGCCGGGGATACACTCACCGGTGGACGGCCAGAGCTCATTTCCAGCAGTGGGGGCGGAATTACCCTGAAAGACCTGACATTCACCGGAGGAGTCGTCAATATTAGCGGCGCAACTGGCGCTGTGGTGGTGAACAACTGCACTTTTGAGAATACCGAGGTCAACCAGAGCCAGAAGGATGGTGTGCTTCAGATCACAGGTGCTAAAAAAGGCGCTTCTCTCACAGTCACAGACAGTATCTTCCAGGATTTGACCCGTGCGGATGGTACGACCAGCAACGAGTTTGTGGCGATTTACAACAACGGAACGCTGGACTCCATTACAGTGACCGGCAGTCAGTTTTGCAACATTGCCGGCTCTGCCCTGAGCCTGCGTGGCGCTGATACCATTACGATAACGGAAAATACCTTTGAAAACTGGGCGAATGGTTCTGGAAATGATGAGGGCCGCGCCATTCGGATCGACACAAATGGTGTGAATAATCCAATAGTGACCATCACCGAAAACAAAATGACGAGTACCTATGCCACCGAGTCTTACGCCAAGATCACCAACATCGGCGAATCTGCCAAAGTTGATGTGTCACAAAACTACTGGGGCGGCATGGACCCGGCCACCGGCACTGTCGGGGGGACTACCCCGGTTCTGGAGGTTGCAAAGGATGGTAGCAGCGTACTGACTGCAGATAATTTGCGCAACGCAGTCACTGGTGAGGATATCTATTATCTCCGGGATACGATGCTGCCCCAGGATTTGAATACCTACGTGCCGTCCACGACAACCACAAACCGCTACACCGTCTCCGTGGAGGAGGCGGACCACGGCTCCGTCCGCGTCAGCCCCAGCCGGGCCGGCTACGGCACTACGGTGGCCATTACCGTGGAAGCGGAGGACGGCTACGAGCTGGACCGGCTGACCGTTCTCGACGGCAGCGGCAATGAGATCGAACTGACGAAGGTCAGCGATACCAAGTACACCTTCCGGATGCCGCGCGGCCGCGTCACCGTGGAGGCCGCCTTCACGGAGCGCGCAGAGGAGTCCCTGGTGTTCACGGACGTCCCGGCCGGCGCGTACTACCGTGACGCCGTGGCCTGGGCCGTGGAGAACGGCGTGACGAACGGCACCGGCGCCACGACCTTCGGGCCGGACGCTTCCTGCACCCGCGCGCAGATGGTGACGTTCCTCTGGCGGGCCGCCGGCTCCCCCGAGCCGGGGAACGCGGCGAATCCGTTCGACGACGTCTCCGCCGGCGCGTACTACCACGACGCCGTGCTGTGGGCCGTGGAGCAGGGGATCACCAACGGCACCAGCGCCACCACCTTCAGCCCGGACGCCACGGTGACGCGCGCGCAGACCGTGACCTTCCTGTGGCGGTACGACGGCGCCGCGGCGGCCTCCGGCAGCGGCTTCGCGGACGTCCCGGCGGACGCCTACTACGCCGGGGCCGTGGCCTGGGCGGTCGGCGAAGGCGTCACCAACGGCACCAGCGCCGCCACCTTCAGCCCGGACGCCGACTGCGTCCGCGCGCAGATCGTCACCTTCCTCTACCGTTACATGGTCTGAGCGCAGGTCTGAGCACAGCACGAGGGCCCCGGCTTCCGCCGGGGCCTTCGTACGCATGGAACAGCGCCCGCGGGGGATCCGCGGGCGCTGCGTTTCAGGCGCGGTTACGCGTCCTGCTCCGTCCGGGCGGCCAGCAGGGCGGCCTTGCGGGCCAGCATCCGCGCCAGGTAGCGGCAGAGGGCGAAGGCGGCCCACAGGAAAAAGACGGCGCCAAGCCCGTCCTCCAGCTCGTCCAGCACGAACCAGAGGGACGGCACCATGGCGGCCAGCCGCACCGCCGCCAGCGCCAGCACCGCCGTGCAGCCGATGGCCGCGATCAGCGCCACCACCGACAGCAGCTTCACCGCGCCGCCGGCGATGGACACGTTGGAAGCCTTCGGGCTTTCGGCGTACAGGGGAACGTCGTTGGATTTCATGGTACATACCTCCAGTGGTCTCGGTTTGGGAGTGTCTCCCGTCTCACTGGGGCCAGTGTACCACGGAAACATGAAAGGAACATGAAAGAATGGCGGGAAGCGGCCTCACGTGCCGCCGTCCCGGAGGAACACGCCGCCGGCGAAGCCGCCGCGCCGGGCCGCCTTCTCCGCCCGGGCGCGCTCCACGTCCTCCGGCGTCCAGCCCCGGGCCGCCGCCGCGGCCAGCAGGACCTCCTGCAGGTCGGCCAGCTCCTCGAGGGTATGGCTTTCGCGGAATTCGGCCAGCTCCTCGGCCAGCTTCTCGTCCAGCAGGCGCAGGTACCGGTCGCCGGAGACCGTCTCCCAGCGGCAGCTGCCGCCGGCGGACTCGATGAGGGCCGGGATCCCGTCCCGCACCAGCTTGCCCGACGGCGCCGGGCGGCCGGGGAGCGTCCGCCGGGCTGCCAGGTCGTACGTCCGCCGCGCGCCGTCCACGTCGGCGCCGCTGCCCAGGCAGTACCGCAGGATCTCGCCGCAGGCGCGGGCGTCGCTGCCGGCCCGGTGGTGGTCCAGGGGGATGCCCAGGTGGGCGCAGACCGTGGACAGCTTGTGGTTGGGCAGCTGCGGCAGCACCCGCCGGCTCAGCCGGCACGTGCAGACGTACGGCACCCGCGCCCGCCAGCGGATGCCGTACGCCCGGAGGCACCTGGACAGGACGGCCAGGTCGAAGGGCGCGTTGTGCGCCGCCAGGCAGCCGCTGCCCAGCAGCGGCTCCAGCACCGGCCAGAGGGCGGCGAAGGTGGGCTCGCCGGCCACCCGCTCCGGCGTGATGCCCGTCAGCTCCACGTTGAACCGGTCGAAGTGCGTCTCGGGGTTGACGAGGGCGGCGAACTCCCGGACGATCTGCCCGTCCTCCACCACGGCCACGCCGATGGCGCTGATCCGGTCGTTGGCGAAGTTGGGCGTCTCCACGTCGAAGGCCACGTACCGCCCGCTCACAGCCGCCCCTCCTGCAGCCCCGCCAGGATCTCCCGGTCGGCGGGGCAGAAGTCGTACTGCGGGATCTCCGCCGGCGTGATCCAGCGCAGGTCCCGGTGCTCCAGCAGCTGCGGCGTGCCGGCGGCGATGGACGCGCGGTACAGCGTCAGGCGGACCGTCAGGTCCGGGTAGGTGTGGACGCCCTGCCAGCAGGCGTCGCCCACGGCCACATCCACGGCCAGCTCCTCGCGGCACTCCCGGGCCAGGGCCTCCGGCCCCGTCTCCCCGGGCTCCACCTTGCCGCCCACGAACTCCCACAGCAGCCCCCGGGCCTTGTGGGCCGGGCGCTGGCAGATCAGAAAGCGGCCGTTCTGCCAGATCAGGGCCGCCACCACTTCCGTCACGAAAAGACCTTCTTTCCTGCGTTTTCTCCAGTATACCGGATTTCCCGCCGCGGCACAAGGAAAAAATCGCTTTACGCCGGCGGCCGATCCGTGTATAATGAATGGGAATTGCTGTTCGGAAAGGGAATTGCCATGCGAATGCGAAAGAAACACAACCTGGGTCCGCGGATGGAGGCGTGCAGCCGCGTCTGGGTCCGGGAGCCGGAGGCCCTGCGGGGCCACTGGCGCGAGCGGATGCCCGGGGCCCGGGAGCTGCGGCTGGAGATCGGCTGCGGCAAGGGGAAGTTCACCGTGGAGACGGCCAGGGCCGAGCCGGACGTCCTGCTCCTGGGCCTGGAGAAGGTGCCCGACGCCATGGTCATGGCCATGGAGTACGCCGTGCGGGAGGAGCTGCAGAACGTCCTGTTCCTGGACGCCGACGCCGCCCGCCTGCCGGAGCTGTTCGCCGACGGGGAGATCGACCGGATCTACCTGAACTTCTGCGACCCCTGGCCCCGGAACAAGTCGGCCAAGCTGCGCCTGACGTACCGGACGTTCCTGGAGAAGTACAAGGCCGTCCTCCGGGACGGCGGCGAGATCTGGTTCAAGACCGACAACCGCCCGCTGTTCGACTTCTCCCTGGAGGAGTTCGCCCGCTGCGGCCTGGAGACGAAGAACGTCACGTACGACCTGCACCGGGACGGCGTCGTCGGCATCCTCACGGGCTACGAGGAGCGGTTCCTGGCCCAGGGGACGCCGATCCACCGCTGCGAGTGCGTCGTCCGCCGGGAGGCGGCGGAGGCGTGACCGGCACCGTCGTCAACGCCCTCGTCATCATCCTGGGCGGTCTGGCCGGCACGGCCTTCGGCCGGAAGCTGAAGCCGGAGCGGACGGAGACCATCGTCCACGGCCTCGCCATCGTCGTGCTCGTCATCGGCATCACGCCGGCGGTGCAGACGGCCGGCATCCTCGGCGTGCTGATCTGCCTGGTGGCCGGCACGGTGCTGGGGGAGCTGCTGAACATCGAGCGGCGGCTGGACCGCCTGGGGGACTTCCTGCGGGCCCGCTTCGCCCGGGGCGACGGCCGCGGCACGTTCACCGAGGGCTTCGTCACGGCCAGTCTGCTGATGGCCGTGGGCTCCATGGCCGTCATGGGTTCCCTGGACGCCGGCCTCCGCGGCGACTGCTCGGTGCTGTACTCCAAGTCGGTGATCGACGGGCTCATGGCCGTGACGTTCGCGGCCACCCTGGGCGTCGGCGTCTGCTTCGCGGCGCTGCCGGTGTTCGTCTGGCAGGGGGCGCTGACGCTGCTGGCGTCCCGGATTGCGCCGTTCCTGTCCGACGCCGTGGTGACGGAGATGTCGGCCGTGGGCGGCATCCTGCTCATCGGGACGGGCCTGAACATGCTGGGGCTGATGCCGAAGCGCATCCAGGTCGGCAACATGCTGCCGGCCATCCTGCTGCCCATCGTCTACATTCCGCTGGCCGGCCGGCTGGCGGCTCTGCTGTAAGGAGGAAACCGATATGAACAAGATCCCCATGACGACGCCGCTGGTGGAGCTGGACGGCGACGAGATGACCCGGGTGCTCTGGGCGGCCATCAAGGAGCAGCTGCTGGAGCCCTTCGTGGACCTCAGGACGGAATACTACGAGCTGGGCCTGCCAAAGCGGGACGAGACCCGCGATCAGATCACCCTGGACAGCGCCGAGGCCATCAGGAAGTACGGCGTCGGCGTCAAGTGCGCCACCATCACGCCCAACGCCCAGCGGATGACTGAGTACCACCTCCACGAGATGTGGAAGAGCCCCAACGGCACCATCCGCGCCGCCCTGGACGGCACCGTGTTCCGCACGCCGATCCTGGTGGACGGCATCTCCCCGGTGGTGCGCAACTGGAAGGCGCCCATCACCATCGCCCGCCACGCCTACGGCGACGTGTACCGCGGCGTGGAGTTCCGCGCCACGGCCGGCGGCCGGGCCGAACTGGTGTTCACCGACCGGGACGGGAACGAGGCGCGCCAGACGATCTACGACTTCGAGTGCGACGGCGTCGTCACCGGGCAGTACAACAAGGACTCGTCTATCGCCTCCTTCGCCCGCGCCTGCTTCCAGTTCGCCCTGGACACGAAGCAGGACCTCTGGTTCTCCACGAAGGACACCATCGCCAAGAAGTACGACGGGCAGTTCAAGGAGATCTTCCAGACCATCTACGACGCCGAGTACCGGGAGAAGTTCGAGGCCGCCGGCATCACGTACTTCTACACGCTCATCGACGACGCGGTGGCCCGGGTCATCCGCAGCCCCGGCGGCTTCATCTGGGCCTGCAAGAACTACGACGGCGACGTCATGAGCGACATGGTCTCCACGGCCTTCGGCTCCCTGGCCATGATGACGTCGGTGCTGGTGAGCCCCGACGGGAAGTACGAGTACGAGGCCGCCCACGGCACCGTCACCCGCCACTACTACCGCTACCTGGAGGGGGAGCAGACGTCCACCAACCCCATGGCCACGATCTTCGCCTGGACCGGCGCCCTGGCCAAGCGCGGCGAGCTGGACGGCAACGCCGCCCTGCAGGACTTCGCGGCCAAGCTGGAGCGGGCCTGCATCGAGATCATCGAGTCCGGCACCATGACGAAGGACCTGGCGGCCCTGTGGGAGAAGGGGACACCCAACGTCGTCACCAGCGACGGCTTCCTCTCCGCCGTCCGCCAGCGTCTGGAGGCGGCGCTGGCGTAAGCATATTTGAAAAAGGAATGCCGGAGCGGGCCTCTGCCCGCTCCGGCGTTTTTCGGCTCGGTCCCGGGAATTCGATGGCGGCTGTCGCAGAAGGCATGCAATCATAGAGCCGCACCGACTGCGTGCGTCGTCTGACGGCCCGGGGGCGGCGCAGCCGGGAATCGTATCCGCCTTGTCATTCCGAGCGCAGCGAAGAATCCGTCTCTCCCGTATGGGGCGCGGATTCTTCGGCCCCACGGAGCCTCAGCCGGCGGGAAAGGCGGCGGCTGCAGGGCAAACGAAGCCGCAAAACAGCGGGCCGCCCCAATGGGCGGCCCGCTTCGTCTCGCTACGGCCGGGATTCCAGCAGCCGGACGATGTCCGCGATGGCGCCGTCGTCGCAGCTGCAGACCTGGGTGAAGCCATAGCCCAGAATGGCCGGGTCGGAGGTGGACGGGATGAAGGCCTCGTCGGCGGCCTCCAGCATGGAGAGGTCGTTGGGCGCGTCTCCGGCACACAGGAGCGTCGGACGGCCCAGCCGGTCGGCCAGCTGCCGGGCTGCGGCGCCCTTGGTGCAGCCGGCGGGCAGCAGCTCCACCATCCGCGGCATGGAGCGGACGGCCTCCAGCAGGCCGCTCCACTGTTCCGCCACCAGGCGGCAGATCTCCTGGAAGGGCCGCTCGTCCGCCTCGATGCGGTCCTGGGGCCGCATGTGGGCGGGGTCCAGGAACGGCGCGTAGAAGCACGCCACCAGCACCGGCTCGTCCAGATCGCCCCAGCCGCGGTAGTCGGGCTCCACGCGGTAGCGGGCCAGGTACGCGTCCCGGAGGTCGTCCCGGCCGAAGCAGCGGTGGCGGCCCGGCCCCTGAAGCTCCAGCCGCAGATCCGGGAACCGGGCCTGCAGCGCACGGACGGCCGCCAGCGCCTCCGGCGAGAGGACGTGCAGCAGCGTCATGGCGTCGGCGGCCGGGTCCCACAGGGCGGCGCCGTTGGAGACGATCACGGGCGCGCTGACCGGGATGCCCGAGGCCATGGGCACGCGGAACGTGGGCCGGGAGCGGCCCGTAGCCACGGTGAAGGCCCCGCCCCGGGCCGTGAAGCGGGCGATGGCCTCCAGGTTGGCCGGCGGGATGGCCGCGTCGAAGCCGGTCAGCGTCCGGTCGTAGTCGCTGACCAGGAGAATGTGGGAAAAGTCGTGCATGGGTGCGCCTCTTTCTCTGAAAATTCCGTCAGGTCCGCTGCCGCGGCGTCGTGCCGAACTGGCGCTTGTACGCCCGGGAGAAGGTGGAGTAGTCCTGGAAGCCGCTCTGGTAGCACGCGGCGGTGACGGCCATGCCGCCGGCGATCAGCTCCCGGGCCAGCAGCAGCCGCTTGCCCACCAGGTAGTTGTGGATCGTGTAGCCCGTCTCGGCCCGGAAGCGGCGCATCATGTGGTACTTGCTGACGTAGAAGCGCTCGGCCAGGTCGTCGATGGAGAGGCGCTCCGTCAGGTGCGTGTTCAGGTACTGGAGCAGGGCGACGATCTTCTTGTCGCCCACGGCGCCGGTCACGTGCGTCAGCTCCCGGTCCAGCTGGCCGCGGCGCACCTGGATCATCAGCTGCAGCAGCAGCGCGTGGCTCAGCACCGACGCGCCGAAGCCGCCGCCGGTCAGCACCTGCTCCAGCTCCGTCAGAATGCCGGCGATCCGGCGGTCCTGGTCGGCCGGCCGCAGGGCGAAGCGGAACTCCTGCCGGGCCGCGGCGAAGCACGACTCCAGGTCGCAGTCGGGCGTGCTCTCCGCCCGGAGGAACTCCGGCGAGATGTAGAGGATCACCCGCTCGTACGGCACGCTGCCGGAGACGTCTGGCCGGTGGATGTCTCCGGCGCCCACCAGCACCATGTCCCCCGGCCGCAGGGCGTACCGCTGCCCCTCGATGTCGTAGGCGGCCTGGCCCGAGAGGAAGAAGATCAGCTTGTGAAACGTGTGGTAGTGCCAGCCCACCTGCTCCATGGCGGTGTCCCGCAGGTGGAACAGGTGGAAGTCCTCCGTCAGATATCCGCGCTTTTCGTATGCGTCCGGCTCCACGGCGCTGCCTCCTTCCGGCAGGATTTGCAAGTATTGTACCATGCACGAGGCGTTTTTGGCAAGAGTAACGGCGGCATTTTGCTGTTCGTTCACAGTTTGTTCATAAAATTCCGCTACCATGGAGGGGAGAAAGGGGGCGAAGCCATGGGCATTCTGCGTCGCGCGCTGGCCGGGCTTCTGGCCGCCGCCGCGCTGGCCGCGCCGGCCCTGGCGGCGGAGCCGGCGGGAGCGGCGCTTCCGGAGGCGCAGCCGGCCTCGGAGGCATTGACGGCGGTGATGGACGAATTCCTGGCTGACTACGGCCTGAACGAGGGGAACTTCTCCCTGTGCTACTACAACACCGTCACCGGTGAGGAGTACCGCTTCAACGACGAGGCGTTCATGATCGCCGCCAGCACGTACAAGCTGCCGCTGAACCTCTACTACTACGAGCTGGAGGCGGCGGGAGACGTGTCACCCCAGACGGTCATCGGCGGCGTCACCCTGGCCGACGCGCACTACCAGAGCCTCGTCTGGTCCAACAACGACGTCTCCATCGACATGCTTTACAACCTGGGGACGTTCCGCACGTACAAGGAGCTGATGTGCCGGTACTTCACCATGGACGAGGCCGACATTGACTACATCTACTGGGTCGACAACTACTACTGCACGTCCATGATGCTCGACGCTCTGAAGCATCTGTACGCCGGCCGGGCGCAGTTCACGGAGATGCTGGACTACATGGCCCAGGCCCAGCCGGGGCAGTACATCGACCGGTACATCGGGGAGCGGTACGACGTGGCCCACAAGTACGGCTACTTCGTGGACGACGAGGAAGGCGTCACCGCCGTCAACGACACGGCGGTGGTCTACGCCGAGGACCCGTTCCTGCTGGCCGTCTACACGGCCAACGCCCCGGGCGGCGAGACGGTGGTGGGCCGGGCCGCGGAGGTCCTGGCCGACTACACGGCGGAGCAGAACGCGGCCCGGCTGGCTGCCGAGGAGCAGGCCCGCCTGGAGGCGGAGGAGCAGGCGCGGCTGGAGGCGGAGGAGCAGGCCCGCCTGGAGGCGGAGGAACAGGCCCGCCAGGAGGCCGAGGAGCAGGCCCGCCAGGAAGCCGAGGAGCAGGCCCGCCAGGAGGCCCAGGAGCAGGCCCAGCAGGAGGTCCGGCCGGAGACGGACGGGCAGCCGGCGGAGCCGTCGGACGGCGGCGGGAACACGGTCTGGTGGATCGTGCTGGCGGCCGCGGCGGTGTTCCTGGCGGTGGATGTGGCGGTGCTGGTCCGCATCCTGCGGAAGCGGCGGGAATGAGCGCGAAGAAGGGCGCAGGCAGCCGGATGGCCGGCTGCCTGCGCCGTCGGTTTCAGGGAGGCGGTGCGATCACTCCGGCAGCTCCAGCGTCAGCTGGGTACCCGCCGGCGGCTCCGTCCGGAGGCGCTTCTGCGGGGCGCGGAGGACCGCGTCCCCCGGCTCCAGGTGGCCCAGCAGCAGCGGGGAGGCGGGATCGTGGAGCCGGTAGTTCTCAGCCGCCCGCCGGGGGCTCGTGTTGGCGTAGCAGTATTTGCAGCCGTTCAGGCAGGTGTCGTAGGCGCCGATGTCCCGGCTCTCGATGCAGTGGCAGCCGTTCCGCATGCCCCGGTGGGCGTACGGCCGGAAGGTGATCCCGTTGGCCCGCCCGAGGATCTCCAGCGTCGTGCAGCCGGAGGGGTGGATGCCGTAGCGGGTGAAGTCGCCGTTGGTGCCGCACGTCTGCAGGCGGATCCCGTGCTCCGCGGCGATGGCGCCCAGCCCCTGCGCCAGCGTGTCCCGGTCGTGCGCGGAGATCGGGCGCAGCTCCGGCATGTTCGTCTCCAGCTTCCGGTACAGCTCCACGAAGCTGAAGATGCAGCGGTCGATGTGCGGGGCCAGCACGGCGGCCATCCGCGCAAAGGTCTCCAGGTGACGGCCGACGGTGTACTCCCGCGTCAGCAGGACCGGGTCGTACCGCCAGGACACGCGCTGCCGCCCCACCTGCCGGGAGAGCGCCATCAGCGTCTCCATGCTCTCCTCGATGGAGGGGACGCCCGGCTCCACGTCCTTCCCGTAGGCGGTGATGGTGTAGTGAAAGTACGTGGGGAACCGGTCGGTGATCTCGGAGAGGCGCGGAAGAATCGGCCGGTAGTTCTTGGAGCAGAAGACGACGCAGTCCACGGTCTCCGGCGTCAGCTCATAGCGGCTGACACGGTGGGGGAACATGGGGTTGCGGGTCAGCACGTAGCCCTCGGAGAAGCGACGCAGCAGCCACTCCGTGAAGTACTGGACGGTGTCCGTCCGCCCGCCGGTGTTGACAATCATTGCGGCACCTCCGTTTCTGCCCTGGAGTTCAGGATACCGCAAACCGCGCCGCCCGTCAAGCCGGCGGCGGGAAAGTTGCGCGGATGTTGGAAATCCCGCTTGACAAGCGGGCAGGGCTGTGATATCATATCTTGGCTGATAAGGCCGCTTACAGCCTGTTGCCGTTGGCAGGGCATCTGCGGGTGTAGTTCAATGGCAGAATCCCAGCCTTCCAAGCTGGTCGCGTGGGTTCGATTCCCATCACCCGCTCCATCTGTCAGGCAAGTACCCGCTGCTTGCCTGACAGATGGATTGCAGCGCAGCCGGTCAGCGTCCCACACGGCAGTGCCGCATACGCCAGTAGCTCAGCTGGATAGAGCAACTGCCTTCTAAGCAGTAGGTCGGGGGTTCGAGTCCCTCCTGGCGTGCCACATTTCCGCAGGAGCGGGCGGTCCGGCTGCCGTGGGTAATTCAAGAGATGGTGGGTGTGGCGCAGTTGGTTAGCGCGCCAGATTGTGGCTCTGGAGGTCGAGGGTTCGAATCCCTTCACCCACCCCATTTTTTGTGCTCTGCCCGGGCAGCGCCATACCGGATGTCACCGCACGTCTCGCACATTGGGATGTCGCCAAGTGGTAAGGCACCAGACTTTGACTCTGGCATCCGTAGGTTCGAGTCCTGCCATCCCAGCCATTCGACCCGCTAGCTCAGTTGGCAGAGCAATTGCCTTTTAAGCAATGGGTCCGGAGTTCGAATCTCCGGCGGGTCACCACGTCGTCGCGGACTGCATATCGTTCGCGA
>CAJFNY010000008.1 GCA_904395865.1 uncultured Oscillospiraceae bacterium | reverse complement strand
TTGGCCTCGGAAACGCGCCTGCGGGCGCAGTCCTTCTCCCCACGGGACGAAAGTCCCGCGGGGGCCCCAGCATTGGCGTTCCCCCGGGGCCGGCAAGGGCGTCGGGGCAAAGTCCGTTCACATCCGTTTCCGCCTGCGGGCGCGGAAACGCAAGGGGGCTGCTGCAAAGCGCCTGCCGGTCTTTGCAGCAGCCCCCTTCTCTCACTTGGAGACCTCGTCCTTGAGCGCCTTGCCGGCCTTGAACACCGGCACCGTCGAAGCCGGAATCTCAATCGGCTCCTTCGTCTTGGGGTTGCGGCCCATGCGGGCCTCCCGCTGCTTCGTCTCAAAGGAGCCGAAGCCCACCAGCTGCACCTTGTCGCCGGCGCGCAGGGCCTCGGTAATGGCGTCCACCGTGGCGTTGACGGCCTTCTCCGCGTCCTTCTTGGACATACCCGTCTTTTTGGAAACTTCCGCAATCAGTTCAGTCTTGTTCATCGTCATGGCTCCTCTTCATTACTGTTCTTTTGTTGGGTGTTAGGATTTCCTCTTTCGGGACAGTTATACGCCCTTGGCCTCGTCCCACAGGGCCAGCAGACGCTCCCGGGGCAGCTGGTCCAGCGGCGTCGGCCCCGCCAGGCGCTCCATCCGCCCGAACCGGCCGGTGAACTTCTCGCAGGCCTCGTGGAGGGCCTCCTCCGGATCCACGCCCAGCGCATAGCAGACGCCCACGGCCGCAAAGAGCGTGTCCCCCAGCTCCTCGCGCACCGCGCCGCCGCCGGCCACGGCCTCCCGCAGCTCGCCGGCCTCCTCGTCCAGCTGGTCCAGCGCCTCGGCGGCGTCGGCCCAGGCGAAGCCGGCCTTGGCCGCCTTCTTCTGGAGCTTTTCCGCCCGCCAGTTGGCCGGCAGGTTCTTCGGCACGGCCTCCAGGGTGTCGGTGAACGTCTCCTGGTGCTTCTCCACCCGCTTGATGGCGTCCCAGTTGGTCAGCACGTCGTCCGTGCCGTGGACCTCGGTCTGGCCGAACACGTGGGGGTGGCGGAGAATCAGCTTCTTGCAGACGCCGTCGCAGACGTCGTCCATGGTGAAGCGGCCGGCCGCCCGCTCGATGTCGGCGTGGAACACCACCTGGGTCAGCACGTCCCCCAGCTCCTCGCACAGGTGGACCGGATCCTCCTGGTCGATGGCCTCCAGGGCCTCGTACGTCTCCTCCAAAAAGTTCCGGCGGATGGACTGGTGTGTCTGCTCCCGGTCCCAGGGGCAGCCCTCGGGGGAGCGGAGCAGGCGAATCAGGTCCACCAGGTCCTCGTAGCCGTATGAATCCTTCCTCTTAAAATCTATCATAGTTTCGCCTCTTTCGCAAGGATTGCAGTCCAGTTTCTCAGCGAACTCGCAGGATTTTTGCCAACTTTTCGCCCTTGGGCAGGAGCATACAGTCCTCCCGGGTGACAATCCGCATGGCCACGACGAGAATGGCGTAGACCACGCAGGCCAGCGCGATGGCCCCCAGGCAGACGATGGTGTTGGAGGACGCCACTCGGCCCAGCAGCCCCGCCGCCGCCCAGGCCGCCGCGCCCATCACCAGGGACGCCGCCAGGGGCTTGGCCAGGGTGCGCAGGATCCGCGGGCAGTCGTCCCGGAGCATCCGGCGCATGGAGATGAGGTTCAGCGAGAGAATCGTGATGTAGCAGCAGAGGGTGCCGATGGGCGCGCCGACGATGTTCAGCGACGGGATGCCCACCAGGGCGTAGTTGACGATGACCTTGACGATGCCGCCAATGAGCATATCCAGCAGCGGCGTCGTCACGTTGCCGTGGGCCTGCATCGTGGCGTTCGTCAGCAGCACCAGGCAGTTGAAGATGACCGCGACGCCGAAGACCATCAGGATGGGCACGCCGGTGGCCAGCTGCTCGGGCCCGTAGCCCCGGAGCATCACGAGAATCGGCTCGGCCAGCACCGCCAGGCCCACGCCGCAGGGCAGCCCCAGCAGGGCCGAGATCCGCACCGCCGACTCCTCGACCAGCAGCGTGGACTTGCGGTCGCCGACCGTCAGGTAGCTGGTAATCGAGGGGATAATCGACACGGTAATCGGCACGATGAAGGCCGGCGGCAGGTTGAAGAGCGTCTGGCAGAAGTTGTAGATGCCCTTGAGGTTGTCGGCCTCGGTCTGGGTGAAGCCCACGGCCCCCTTCAGCTGGGCCATGACAATCTTGGCGTCCACCAGGTTGATAATCTGGAGGCCGGCCGCGCCGATGGTGATGGGCACGGCGATGGCCAGCAGCTGCCGGACGGTGGCGCCCAGGGGCTTGGCCTCCCCGCCCTGGGCCGAGAGGTAGGCCGAGGCCTTGCGGTGCTTGACGCCCAGGTAGAGGGCGGAGACGATGCAGCCCACCGTGACGCCGAGAATCGCGCCGCCGGCGGCCAGCGCCACGTCGCCGGTCCGGTCCAGGACCACCCAGGCCGCGCCCAGGCCGATGAACAGCTTGCACAGCGCCTCGAAGACCTGGCTGACCGAGGTGGGCGTCATGTTGCTCTGGCCCTGGAAGAAGCCGCGGTACGACGAGATGACGCACACAAACAGCACCGCCGGGGCCAGGGCCGCGATGGAGGCCCAGGCGTTGGGTTGCTCCATGAACTCCGCCAGCTGGCGGCACAGCAGCAGCATCCCGCCGGTGCCGACGATGCCGATGGTCAGAAAGACGTAGAGGGAGGCCTTGTACACCCGCCGGATCTGGGCATGGTTGCCGAGGGCCAGGCTCTCGGAAATCATCCGGGACATGGCCACCGGCAGGCCGGCCGTGGAGATGGTCAGCAGCACCGAGTAGATGTCGTAGGCCGTGGTGAAATACCCGTAGCCGTCGTCCCCGATGATGTTGCCCAGGGGAATCTTGTACAGGGCGCCGATGACCTTGACGATGGCCGTGGCCAGGGCCAGAATGGCCGCTCCCTGGAGGAAGCTCTGCCTCTTCATAGGTTGCTCGTTCAATGGGCTATCCATCCTTTGCTCACTTGAGATGCCGCGCCGTCACGGCGTGGGGTCGCCGGCGGCGTGGAAGACCTTCGGCATGGCGTACTCGGCCAGCTCCCGGACCACGGCGTTCAGGTCGATGGTGGGGAACTGCCCCTGACGGTAGAGAACCTTGCCCCGGACCATGGTCAGGCAGACGTCGCCGCCGCGGGCCGAGTAGACCAGATTGGAAATCACGTTGTGGCAGGGCATCAGATGCGGCCGGGTGAAGTCCACCAGGATGAGGTCGGCGTCCAGGCCGGTCTTGACCATGCCGCACTCGGCCTGGCGGCCCTGGGCCCGGGCGCCGCAGACCGTGGCCATCATCAGCGCCGCCGGGGCGGCCACGGCTGTGGGGTCGTGGTGCTGCTCCTTGGCCAGGAGGGCGGCCAGCTTCATCTCCTCAAAGAGGTCGAGGTTGTTGTTGGAGGCGTCGCCGTCGGTGCCCAGGCAGACGTTCATGCCGGCCTTGACCAGGGCCATGACGTCGGCCACGCCGCTGGCCAGCTTCAGGTTGCTCACCGGGCAGTGGACCGCCGAGGCCCCCCGCCTGGCCAGCAGGGCCCGGTCCTCCTCGCTCAGGTGGACGCAGTGGGCGGCCGTCACCGGCACGTCGAAGACGTGGTGGCAGTCGAGCACCTGGGCCGGGGTCAGGCCGTACTTGTCCAGGCAGGTCTGGTGCTCGCCGGCCGTCTCGGAGAGGTGCAGCTGCATCCGCAGCCCCTCGTTGACGGCGTACTCGGCCAGGGCGTCCCACAGCTGGTGGGTGGAGGTGTACTCGGCGTGGATGCCGGCCTCGATGCGGATCCGGCCGCCGTCGTAGCCGTCCCACTTGTCCCGGGCGGCCACCAGCTCCCGGCAGGCCGGGAAGGTCTCGAAGTCGAAGTCGTCCCCCAGGAACATGGTGGTGCCCCGGGCGATGTTGGCCTTGATGCCCGACTCGGCCACGGCCTCGGCGATGGCGTCCACGTGGTCGTACATCTCCGAGACGGACGTGACGCCGAACTGGAGGCACTCGGCGATGCCCAGCAGCGTCGCAGCCTTGACGCACCGGTCGTCGAGCCGGTCCTCCTTGGGGAAGATGTGCTCGGTGAGCCACGTCTGGAGGTCGTAGTCGTCGGCATACCCCCGGAGGATGGTCATCGGCAGGTGGGTGTGGCAGTTGATGAGGCCGGGCATCAGCACCATGCCCGTGGCGTCGAGAATTTCCCGGGGCTTGTCGTCCTCGGGCGGCGGGTTCTTGCCGACGTAGGAAATCTTCCCGTCGGTGACTCCCACGTAGCCGTCGTGGTAGATGTGCATGGACTCGTCCATGGTGACCACGGTGGCGCGGGAAAACAGGGTGTCCATGAAAGGCTCCTCTCCAGCGGCCGCAGCAGTGTGCGCCCATCAAAATCTTCGTGCGGCGTACCAACCGATTGCCGTGCGCGCACGGCGGCAGGCGCCGAAACCGGGATACCGCAGTTGTGTACGGATGTCTAAAAAACCTTCGTGCGGCGTACCAACCGGTTGCCGTGCGCGCACGGCGGCAGGCACCGAAACCAGGCCACCGCAGTTGTGTACTGATGTCTAAAAAACCTTCGTGCGGCGTACCGGCCGGTTGCCGTGCGCGCACGGCGGCAGGCACCGAAACCGGGATACCGCAGCTGTGTACTCATAACATAAACTCTTCGCGCAAAAGGGAGGTCTTGGGGACCAGGGAGGGGCTGATGGGCTCGAAGCGGTCGGCGGCCCGCTGGGCGGCCAGCACCAGGTCCAGATGGGGCGCGTCGTCGGGCAGCTCAAAGAACTGCGGCTCGGCCACCTTGGCCAGCACCGGCACCTCGTAGCCCAGGGCCGTGTTCAGCGACACGTCGGCCAGGTCGCGGTACGGCGTGATGTACCGGGCCTCGCCGCGGCAGACGTTCTCCCAGAGGGTCAGCGTCTCCAGCGCCGGGGCGTTGCGGTGGTAGAGGTCGCGGACGCAGCGGCGCAGCAGCCGGAAGCAGTCGTGACGCAGCAGCAGCTTCCCCCGCTCGAAGAGGTCGGTGGCGGTGGAGACGTAGATGCCGAAGGCGTCGGGATGGCGGTCGGTGAACAGGGGATTCAGGGCGTGGAGGCCCTCAAAGACGACCACCTCGTCAGGCCCCAGCTCCAGCGCCCGCTCCCCCTTGGGGTCCCGGTCATGGATTTTGAAGTTGAAGTGGGGCACCACAATCTCCCGGCCGGCCGAGAGGTCGTCCAGGTGCTGCCGGAGCAGCGGGATGTCCAGGCCCAGCGGCGACTCCAGGTCCGGCTCGCCGTCCTCGGTGACGGGATAGCCCTCGCTCTTGGGGTTTAAGTAGTAGTCGTCCAGGCTGATGGAGTGGCTGCCGATGCCCCGGGCCTCCAGGGCGGCGCGGATCCGCAGAGCCGTGGTGGTCTTGCCGGAGCCCGACGGGCCGGCCAGCAGCACGATGGGGCTCTTCTTGCGGTTGCGGGCCACCTGGGTGGCCGTGTCAAGAATCAGCTGGTTGTAGCGCTCGTCGCACTCGGCGATGAACGCCGCCGGGTCCCGGCGGATGTCCTCGTTGAGGGCGGTCAGTTCAAATCGGTTCATGGGTTCCCTCCGTTTCCCGGAGCAGCCGGAAAAACGCCTCGTGGCGGTCCATGGTCTCGCCGAAGCGGTCCAGATACTCCCGCGGGTATTTCGGGTTGTGGAGGCGCGCAATCCGTCCGCCGGGCAGGTTGGCCTTGCTGACGCCGCCCCCGCCCAGGGAGAGGATGCTGTGCAGCTCCTCCATCATATAGATGTTGTAGCGGCAGGCCCGGCCCGGCCGGGTCCAGCCGACGTTTTCCAGGCTGCCGGACATATACTTCTGCCGGTAGAGATAGTAGGGCGCCAGCCCCGCGGCCCGCAGCCGCTCGCCGGCCCCGTCCACCATGGCCGCCACCGTCTCCGCCGGCAGGAGGCCGCTGCGGTCCTGGTTCAGGTCCGAGCCCCGCTTGAGCGCCAGGGTGTGGACCGTCACGTTCTCCGGCCCCAACGCCAGGCACCGCGCCAGGGACTCGGCAAAGCCGGCCTCGTCGTCGCCGGGCAGGCCGGCAATCAGGTCCATGTTGATGGCGGCAAAGCCCGCCGCCCGTGCGGCCGCAAAGGCCGCCTCGGTCTCGGCGGCCGTGTGGCGGCGGCCCATGCGCCGCAGGACCTCGTCCCGCATGGTCTGCGGGTTGATGCTGATGCGGTCCGCGCCGCCCCGGCGCAGGGCCTCCAGCTTCTCCCGGTCCAGCGTGTCGGGCCGGCCGGCCTCCACCGTATATTCTAGGCAGCGGCCCAAGTCAAAATGACTGGAAATGGCGTCCAGCAGCCGCGCCAGCTGCACGGCCGAGAGGGTCGTCGGGGTGCCGCCGCCGATGTAGACGGTCCGGACCCGGAAGGGCGTCTCCGCCAGGAGCCGCCCGGCCTCGGCCACCTCCCGGAGGAGCGTCTCCAAAAAGGGTTCGAGCAGCGCCCCCTGGCGCTCGATGGACTGGCTGACGAAGCTGCAATAGCGGCAGCGGCTGGGGCAGAAGGGGATGCCGACGTAGAGCGAGAGGTCCGTAGGCGCCAGCAGCCCGGCGGCCTCCACCGTGGCCCGGGAGGCGTCCACCGCCAGGCGGCGCCGGCTGGGCGTCACGTAGTAGACGTCCCGGAGCATCGCGTCGGCCTCCTCCGGGGTTCCCCCGGCCAGGAGCAGCCGCGTCGTCAGCTTCGTCGGCCGGACGCCGGCCAGCGCCCCCCAGGAGGGCGCCCGCTCCAGCAGCTGCACCGCAGCCAGATAGTAGCTCTGCTGGAGGATCCGCCGGCGCAGGGGCACCGTCTCCTCGGCCGCGGGCAGGCGGCAGACGCCCGAGACGTCCCGGCCCCGGCGGCGGATCCGCCCCTCGGCCTCCAGAAACGCCCCCCGGCGGCGGAGGATGGACACGGCGCCGTCCCCCGTGAAGGGGGCCTCGACGTACTCCATGGGCTCGTCGGGGAACAGGGACATCTGCAGCTGCTCCAGGGCGTAGCGCTCGCCGTGGCCCTCCAGATAGAGCTTCACGGCCGCTCCTCCAGCAGCCAGGCGTAGGGGTCCTCGCCGGAGCGGGGGATGCTCTCGCGCATCCAGCCGTTGTCGCGGCGCTCCCGGTGCAGCGTCGTGGCCGGGCCGTGGCCGGGATAGACCGGGTAGTCCCCCGGCAGCTGGTACAGCCGCCACAGGGAGTCGAACAGCTGCCCGTAGTTGCCGCAGGGGAAGTCCGTCCGGCCGACGCCGCCGCAGAACAGCGTGTCGCCGGTAAACAGGACGCTCCCGGGGTAGACGTTCTCCCCGGCAAAGAGGCAGACCGAGCCGGGGGAGTGCCCCGGCGTCGCCAGCACCCGGAAGGTGATGCCGCCCACCTCCAGCACGTCCTGGTCGCGGTAGGCGTCGGTGAAAAACAATTCGTCGTGCGTCATCTCGTCGGGCAGGCCCCGGTCCTTGGGGTTCAGGAAGACCGGCGCGCCCGTCCGCTCGTGGAGCGCCCTCGCGCCGCCGATGTGGTCGAAGTGGCCGTGGGTCAGGAAAATCGCCTCCACCCGCAGCCCGGCCTTCTCCAGGGTGTCGGGCAGCTCCGGTCCCCGGCCGCCCGGATCGATGACGGCGCAGACGCCGGCGGCCTCGTCGGCCACCACGTAGCAGTTGGCCTCCAGGAGCCCCAGAGGCATCGTCGTAATCTTCATGGGGTATCACCTCCGCGGGGCGGCCGGCTCAGCGCCAGTCGTCGGTGTCGAGTATCAGCGTCACCGGCCCGTCGTTGATTGACGAGACGGCCATGTCCGCGCCGAAGGCCCCGTGCTGGGGCTCGAAGCCATGGGCCCGGCAGTTCTCCAGGAACCGCTCGTAGAGGGGCACCGCCGTGTCGGGGCCGGCCGCGCCGGTGAAGCTGGGCCGGCGGCCCTTGCGGCAGTCGCCGTAGAGGGTGAACTGACTGACCACCAGCACCTCCCCGCCCACGTCGGCCAGGCTCAAATTCATCTTGCCCTGGCTGTCGGAGAAGATCCGCAGGCCCAGGGCCTTGTCGGCCAGCTTGTCGCAGTCGGCCGGGGTGTCCGCCGGGCCGACGCCCAGGAGAATCAGGAACCCCCGTCCAATCCGGCCGCAGACCTCACCGCCGATGGCCACCGAGGCCTCCGAGACCCGGGTCAATACCGCGCGCATCGCGTCCCCTCCTCAGTTCCGGCCGCGGCGGACGTCGGTGACGCCCGAGAGGCCGCGGATCTTCTGCCGGATGGTGTTCAGCTCCTCCAGGTTCTTCACGTCGAACGTGGCCAGGGTCAGGCACCGGTCGTCCGGCAGGTCCCGGGCCGAGATCTCCGTCACCCGGACCTTCATCGACGCGAGAATCGTGGCCACGTCCAGGAACACGCCCTGGCGGGCCGTGGAGTCAATCTCCAGCGTGGTGGAGAAGGGCTCGGACTCGGTGTTGGCCCAGGTGACGTGGACCCAGCGGTCGGCCTGGGCCGGGTCGCTGGCGCCCTTGGCGTTGGGACAGTCCTTGCGATGGATGGACACGCCGTAGCCCTTGGTGATGAAGCCGATGATGTCGTCGCCGGGCACCGGCGTGCAGCACCGGGAAAACTTGACCATGCACGAGCCGATGTCGCCGCCGACGATGACGCCGCTCTCGTTGCGGGTCGGGGCCTTGCCCAGGTTGAGGCCGGTGGCCTTGGGGTCCTTGGGCGGCTTGCCGGCGTGGAGCAGCTCGTCGCGGATGCGGCCGACGCACTTCTGGGCGGTGATGCCGCCGTAGCCGATGGCCGCGTACATGTCGTCGAGGGTGTCGAAGCAGACCTTCTTGAGGAGGTTCGGCAGCAGCTCCTCGTCGTTGAGGATGTTGGGGTTCAGGTTCATGTGCCGCAGCTCCGCCTCGAAGCTGGCCTTGCCGTGGACGATGTTGTCCTCGCGGCACTCCTTCTTGAACCACTGCTTGATTTTGTTCCGGGCCTGGTTGGACTTGCAGATCTTCAGCCAGTCGCGGCTCGGGCCCTTGGCGGTCTTCGAGGTGAGGATCTCGACGATGTCGCCGTTTTTCAGCGGCTCGTCGAACTTGACAATCCGCCCGGCAATCTTCGCGCCCACCATGGAGTTGCCCACGGCCGAGTGGATGGCGTAGGCGAAGTCGATGGGCGTGGAGCCCTGGGGCAGGCTGATGACCTTGCCCTTGGGGGTGAAGACGAAGACCTCGTCGTCGAACATATCGACCTTGAGGGAGTGGACGTACTCCTCGGCGTCGGTGTCCTGCTGGCTCTCCAGCAGGCGGCGGATCCACTCGAAGTCCTTCTCCTCGCCGGTCTTGTTGATGCCCTGCTTGTATTTCCAGTGGGCCGCGACGCCGTATTCGGCGGTCTGGTGCATCTCCCAGGTGCGAATCTGCACCTCGAACGGGATGCCGTCGGTGCCGATGACCGTGGTGTGGAGGGACTGGTACATATTGGGCTTCGGCGTGGAGATGTAGTCCTTGAACCGCCCCGGCACCAGGCTGAAGAGGTCGTGGATGTGGCCCAGGACATTGTAGCAGTCGGGAATCGTGTCCACGATAATCCGGAAGGCGTACAGGTCGTACAGCTCGTCGATGGTCTTGTTCTGGGACTTCATCTTCCGGTAGATGGAGTAGACGTGCTTGATGCGCCCGTAGATCTTCCCGTGGATGCCCACGCCGGACAGGCGCGTCGTGATCTTCGACTGGACGCCGCGCATGAACTCGTTGGCCTGGGCCTGGTGGGCGTCCAGGTAGTCCATGATCTCCTGGTACGCCTTCGGCTCCAGGTACTTGAGGGACTCGTCCTCCAGCTCCCACTTGATCTTCTGCATGCCGAGCCGGTGGGCCAGGGGGGCGTAGATCTCCATGGTCTCCATGGACTTGCTGATCTGCTTCGCCGGCGTCTGGTACTGGAGGGTGCGGGTGTTGTGGAGCCGGTCGGCGATCTTGATGAGGATGACGCGGATGTCCTTGCTCATGGCCATGAACATCTTGCGCAGATTCTCCATCTGCTGCTCCTCGGTGGTGGAGTACTGCACCCGGGTCAGCTTCGTGACGCCCTCCACCAGCTCGGCCACGGTCTTGCCGAAGCGCCGGGCGATGTCGTCGAAGGACGAGTCGGTGTCCTCGATGCAGTCGTGGAGCAGGGCGCCCAGCACGGCGTCGGTGTCCAGGCCGATCTCGGCGACGATCTCCGCCACGGCCAGCGGGTGGATGATATAGGGCGAGCCGTCCTTTCGCTTCTGGTCGGCGTGCTTGGCCTCGGCGTAGTGGTACGCCTCATCGACCTTCTCAATGTCCACGTACGGCGCGTATCGGCGGATCGCCACCATCATGGAGGAATAATGATCCTGTACGGATTCCACGCTCAGTCACCTGCCTTCAGCTGTTTGAGCCGCATGAGGATGCGGCTGCCGTCCAGATTGACCTTGCGGCCGCCGGACGTCAGGGTGATATGTACGGTCCGGCCCGTCTGCCGCAGGTCGATGAGGCCCTGCTCGGCAAAGACGTCCAGACAGATCTTCGTGCGGACGAAGCTGGCCGGGATCCCGGCGTAGCGGGAGATCTTCCGGCTCATGCAGCAGCAGTCGTCCTCCAGGCCGCCGTCGCGGCTGTGGGAGGCCAGATACCGCCAGACGGCCACGAACTCCGGCCGCTGGGGCAGCAGCAGGCCGGCCTCGTCGGCCGTCAGCTGGCCGCTGCGGCAGCGGGTGTACAGCTCCCGCTCCCGGACGTACTGGCCGGCCTCGGCGGCGCGGATGTCCACCACGTTCAGCTGCACCGTGCGGCTGCCACGGAATTCGTTGATCTGGGGCGTGAAGGCCACCTCCACCTGGTCGCCCACGCCGATGCCGGCGCGGAGGATGGTGGTGGAAAAGAAAATGGCGTTCATACAGTGGCCGTTCCGGCGCAGCCGCAGGCGCAGGTGGCGGCCGCCGCCCACCTCACTCATCTGCTCCACCGTCAGGCGGCGCAGCAGCAGCACCGGCCGCGGGCAGCCGGCGCCGCACGGCTCCAGCTGGTCCAGCGCCGCCACATTGGGCAGGGTCAGCAGCGGGGGCTCCACCTCACAGTCGATCTCCAGGGCGCAGCGGAAGCTGCCGGAGCGGCGGAAGTCGTCGGCCTGGGCCGTGACGGCCCGGCGGAAGTCGTCGATCCGGTCCCGGGCGATGGTGAAGCCGGCCGCCAGTTCGTGGCCGCCGTAGCTCTCCAGCAGGCCGCTCAGGGACTCCAGCGAGGCGAAGAGGTTGAAGCCGCCGTAGGAGCGGGAGGAGGCCTTGCCGTGGGCCCCGTCCAGGCAGATCAGGAACGTGGGACAGCGGTACTCCTCGGCCAGCCGGGAGGCCACGATGCCCACCACGCCCTGGTGCCACCGCTCGTCGGCCAGGACGATGGCCGCCGGCTCGGAGACGCCGGCCAGCCGCGCCACGGCCTGATCGTAGATCTCGGCCTCCACGGCCTGACGCTGGCGGTTCAGCTGGCAGAGGCCGTCGGCCAGCTGGGCGGCCCGGGCGGGGCTGCCGGTGCAGAAGAGCTCCACGGCCAGCTCCACCTGGCCCATGCGGCCGGCGGCGTTGATCCGCGGGGCCAGGACGTAGCCGATGGTGGAGGCGGTGACGGGCTGCCGGTCGCAGCCGCACTCGCGCATCAGCGCCGCCAGGCCGGGGCAGGGGGCGGCGTTGAGCCGCTCCAGGCCGCGGGACACGAAGACGCGGTTCTCCCCCAGCAGGGGCATCACGTCGGCCACGGTGCCCAGGCAGACCAGGTCACAGAACCGCTCCAGCACGGCCTCCTGGTCGCCGCAGACGGCGGCGGCCAGCTTGAAGGCCACGCCGACGCCGGCCAGGCTCCGGTGGGGATACGGGTCGCCGGGCCGGTGGGGGTCCACCACGGCCACGGCGTCGGGCAGCTGGCCCTTGCACTCGTGGTGGTCGGTGACGATCAGGTCGACGCCCAGGGCGCGGCAGTGGTCGGCCTCCTCCAGGGCGGTGATGCCGCAGTCGACGGTGAGAATCAGCGTGACGCCCTGGGCCGCGAGGCTGTCGATGGCCGGGCGGTTGAGGCCGTACCCCTCCTCGGTGCGGCAGGGGATATACGTGCGGCAGTCGGCGCCGCAGTCCCGGAGGAACTGGCTCAGCAGACACGTGGCGGTGATCCCGTCCACGTCGTAGTCGCCGAAAACGGCCATGCGCTCGCCGTCCGCCAGGGCCTGCCGGACGCGGCGGACGGCCTTGTCCATGTCCAGCAGCGCCAGCGGGTCCGGCAGGGGCGCGTCGGCGCTGAGAAAGGCGGCCGCCTCCTCCGGCTCCCGATGGCCGCGGCTGCAGAGCACCGCGGCCGTCAGCGGGGAAAAGCCGGCCCGGCGCAGACGCTCTGCGTCGGCCGGGCTGTATCCCGCCACATTCCAGAAACCGTACTTCAAAACACATGCACATCCAAAAGCTTTTTCTTCACATTATACCAAAGGGACGGCCAATACTCAATAAAAAAAGTGTAAACATTGGGCAAACCCCCGCCCTGACCTGCGGAACACGACGAAACGCAGCCTGTCACAAGCGTCTCCCGGGAGAATTTTGTGACAGGCTGCTCATAAATTTGCAGGTCCAAAAGTTGTAAATTTCCGTTTGATGGAGCGCCGACGGTCCGGATCGGCTTCATCCCGGCCCCAGCGCCGCCCTGCGGAGCCGCCTTTCCCGCGTTCCCGCTCCATCCTTCGGCCGGCGCCGTTTTCCGACAGCCTGAGCGGCCCCGTGCGGGGGCCGCACAGAGGGGAAGGACCCGGCCGTTTTACACCAGCAGGTACAGCGCGCCGCCCACGGCGCCGGCGCCCAGCATGACCCAGATGGGGCTGGGCTTCCACTTCCGCAGCACCAGCAGCGCCGCGGCGAACAGCCCCAGGGCGATCCAGTCCAGCCCGGCCGGCGTCCAGGCCGGGCCCCCGCCCCACAGGGCCATCAGCAGGATCGACAGCCCCGCCGACGCGATCATGGCCACGACGCACGGCCGCAGGCCGCCCAACACGTTCTGGACGACGGCCAGGCTCTGGCAGCGGCGGTACACCACGTACAGGAGGGCGGTGATGATGCAGCCCGGCAGGATGGAGCCCAGGGTGGCGATGAGCGCCCCCGGGAGGCCGGCCAGCCGGATGCCCACGAAGGTGGCCGAGTTGATGGTGATGGGGCCGGGCGTCATCTCGGCGATGGTGATCAGGTCCGTGAATTCACGGAGGGTCAGCCAGCCGTGGAGCGTGACCACCTGCTCCTGCACCAGGGGCATGGCCGCCATGCCGCCGCCGATGCTGAAGAGGCCCACGTGGAAGAAGCTGGCGAACAGGTCCCAGTAGATCATCCGGCGGCACCTCCCCTCCCGGCCAGCCGCCGCAGCAGCGGCCGCAGCGCGCCCAGCACGCCGCTGGCCAGCAGCAGCCAGACCACGTTGACGCCCGCGAAGTACGACGCGCAGAAGGCGCCGGCGAGGATCAGCACCGACAGCGGGCTGCGGCTGCGCACCACCTGCCCGCCCATGGACAGCACCACGTCGCAGATCACGGCCGCCACGCCGGCCTGCATGCCCCGGAGGACGGCGCTGACGACGGCGTTGGTGCGGAAGGCCGTGTAGCACAGGGAGATGACGGACAGAATCAGCAGCGGCGGCAGCGCCGTGCCGAGGATGGCCAGCAGCGCGCCGGGCACGCCGCCGATGCGGCTCCCCACCAGGATGGCGGCGTTGACGGCCACGGCGCCGGGGGACGACTGGGCGATGGCGGTGTAGTTGAGCATCTCCTCCTCGCTGAGCCAGCCCAGCTGCTCGACGAATTTCTTCTTCATCAGCGGAATGATGACGTATCCGCCGCCGAAGGTGAAGGCGCTCAGGTAGAAGGTGGCGCTGAAAATGGTCCAGTACAGGTGCGCACGGCGCGGTTTCACAGGCTTCCCTCCCAGGCATTGTGGATGCTCTGAGTATACACGGGCGGGACTGATTTGTAAAATCCGTTTTATGCTTGGAAATAATAGGGAAAATCCTATTTCAGCTCAGAAGGCCCAGCGGCCCTGGCGGAAGATGGGGACGGTGCGGCCGTCGAACGTCTCGGCGTCGATGGACAGGTCGGCGGTGCCGATCATGAAGTCCTCGTGGAGGATCGAGTCGTTGACGCCCAGGGCGCGGCATTCCTCCAGCGTCCGGTGCTCGAAGCCCTCCACCGTGTCGCAGAAGCCGGCGCCCAGTGCCAGGTGGCAGGCGGCGTTCTCGTCGAACAGCGTGTTGTAGAACAGGATGCCGGCCTGCCGGATGGGGGAGTCGTACGGCACGAGGGCGCACTCGCCCAGGTACGCCGCGCCCTCGTCCATGGCCACCAGCTTCTCCAGCAGGGGCTGGTTGACCTCGGCGCGGACCTCGGTGACGCGGCCCTGGTGGAAGCGCAGGGTGAAACCGTCGATCAGCAGGCCCTGGTACGCCAGGGGCATGGAGCTGTGGACGACGCCCTCGGCCTGGCCGCGGCGGGGGGAGATATACACCTCCTCCGACGGGATGTTGGGGTTGAACACGACGCCGGACAGCGTCCGGTCGGCGCCGCCGTGGAAGCGGCCCTCGGCCATCATGCCCACGGTCAGGTCGGTGCCGTTGCCGGCGGTGTAGTGCAGGGCGCGGATGCCCAGGCCGTTGAGGTGGGCGCAGCGGGCCTGCAGGTCGGCGTTGTGGGCCTGCCAGGCGGCCACCGGGTCCTCCAGAGCCCGGGAGGCCGACAGGATGGCCTGCCACAGCCGCTCCTGGGCGGCCGCCGCGTCCAGCTCCGGGAAGAGCTTCTTCGCCCAGGCGGCGCCGGGCACCGCGGCGATGCACCACTGGTAGCGGTTTTCCATCCGGTCCCGGTACGGCTTGGCCACCCGGCGCTTGTGCTGCAGGGCGGCGGCCAGCTTGGCGCCGTCCACGTCCCGCAGGCCGTCCGGGTCCTCGCTGAGCAGGTAGATGCGGCAGGGGAGCGTCTCGGCCCAGTCGGCCAGCCGCGCCTCCTCCCAGGGGCGGACCTCGGCCAGGGCCTCCGGCGTCCGGTGCAGCACGTGGAGCCGCTCCAGCGGCTGGTGGGACCACTGGACGCGGACGGTCCGTGCGCCGGCCCCGTAGCAGGCCTCGGCCACCCGGGTGACGAAGTCCGGCTGGTCCAGCTCCGCCTCGATGACCACGTCCTGCCCCGGCTGGACGTTGACGCCCATGCGGGCGATGAGGGCGGCGTAGTTGGTGAGAATCGTTTCGTTCATGTGGTATCCGTCCTTTCCGTTGCGGGAATGCTGTTTCCATAATAGTATACCGCGATGCGGGTCCGTTCACAATCTGTTTTCTTGCATTGGTCGGGCGGGTGTGATAAACTGAACAACCGAAACCAAGACGGGAGATGAAGCCCTTGAATCGATGCAAGGCCCTGTGGCGAAGGACGTTCGGCAGACTGCCGAAGGGGCCGGCCCGGACGGCGGCGGCCGCGGGTGCCGCCGTGGCGGTGGTGGCGCTGGTCGTCGCGGTCGTTCTGCTGGCGGCCGGCGGGGACGACCCGGCGGCGGAGATGGCCAGAACGGTGATCGTCTGCGGCGACGACACCGTGGACAACACGGAGCTCAACTACTACTTCTGGAACGAGTACTTCTACCTGGTGGGCAGCTTCGGCGCGTACCTGCCCGACTCGCTGGATCCGGCGCAGCCCCTGGACGAGCAGATGTACGACGAGGAGACCACGTGGCAGGACTACCTGCTGACCCTGACGCTGGACACCGTCCGGCAGACGAAGGCGCTGGCCCGTGAGGCCGAGGCCGCCGGCTTCACGCTGCCGGAATCGTACGAGACGTCCCTGGACGGGATCCTGGCGACCCTGTCCGACAACGCCGCGGCCGCCGGCTACACCGACGCCGACGGCCAGCCGGACGTGGCGGCGTACCTGGTGGACTCCTACGGCCCCGGCGCGGCGGTGGACTCCCTGACGGCGTACCTGACCGATTCGTACCTGGCGGCGGCCTACTCCGACGCGCTCTACGCCGAGCCGACGTTCACCGACGAGGAGATCGACGCCTACTGCCAGCAGTACGCCGACGACTACGCGGCCGCCGGCCTGGACGACACGGCCCTGCGCACCGTGCGCGTGGTGCTGATCCGCCCGGAGGCGGACGACGACGCGGCGTGGGAGGCGGCCCGGGCCTCCGCCGAGACGCTGCTGGCCACCTGGGAGGCCGAGTCGGGCAGCGAGGAGGACTTCGCGGCCCTGGCCAGGAGCCACTCCGACGGGGACACGGCCGCCGACGGCGGCCTGCTGGAGCATCTGGCGCCGTCGGACCTGACGGGAGCGCTGGCGGACTGGGTCTTTGACGGGGAGCGGGCCGCCGGGGATACGGCGGTGCTCCGGTCGGACGAGGGATGGTCCGCGGTCTACTACGTGGGCCAGGAGGCGGGCACCGTCCTGCAGAAGGCCGCCGAGGCCGACATGCGGTGGGAGGCGTACCAGAACGCCGTTCGGGCGGCCTGCGACGCCTGCGAGTTCCAGGTGGACTACGACGCCGTCCGGATCGCGTCCCCGGCGGGCGTCTACGGCGACGCGTCGGCGGCAGAAAATCTCGCTGCCGGTTGAAACGATGCGTCGTATGTGGTACGATAGAAACCCTGAAATTTACGGAATCAGAGAAGGTGAGCTTTCATGACCTGCAAACGATGCGGTGCCCGTCTGGAGGACGACATGACCTGCTGCCCCCTGTGCGGCACGCCGCGGGACGATCTGCCGGCGGCAGCGCCGGCCGCGGAGCCGGCCGCCGTGCCGGAAGCTCCGGCGGCACCGCCGGAGCCGGAGGCGCCGGAGACGGCGGCCCCGGTGCCGGAGACGCCGGAAGCAGAGCCTGCGCCCGCTGCGCCGGAGGCTGCGGAGCCGGACGGGACGGAGCTTCCGGACGGCGCGGCGCAGCCTGCCGCGGAGACGCCGGACGGGGACGGGCCCGAGGCGGCGCAGCCTGTGCCGGCCGCGGAGCCGGCCGGGAAGAAGAAGTCCGGCGGCCGGGCGGTGCTGTGGATCGTGGTGGCGCTGGTGGCCGTGGCGGCCCTGGCGTTCGCGGCGATGCGCCTGCTGGGCGGCCGCGGGGAGACGCCGGCAGCCGATGACGCCGCGGAGACGGCTTCGGGCGACTCCGACGCCGCGGCGGCGGAACGCAACGAGCGGACGGAGGTCGTCAACGTGGACGAGAGCGGCAACTTCGTCCCCCACAGCTACGCCCGCCCCGCCGAGGAGATCACGGCGGACGACGTGGCCGCCGTGGTGGCCACGTGCGGCGACGAGACGCTGACGAACGGCGAGCTGTCGTTCTACTACTGGCAGCAGTATTACAGCTTCCTGAACACGTACGGCGCGTACGCGGCCATGTTCGGGCTGGACAGCTCGCAGCCCCTTTCGGAGCAGATGTACGACGCGACGCACACGTGGGAGGACTTCTTCCTCCAGGCGGCCGTCAACAGCTTCTGGCAGACGGCCGCCGCCAACCAGGCCGGGGCCGAGGACGGCTACGAGCTGGACGCGTACACCGAGGCGTATCTGGACAGCCTGCGCCAGGGCATGGAGAGCGAGGCCGCGACCACGGACTACGCGTCGGTGGACGCCTACGTGCAGAGCGTCTACGGCCCGTACGTGACCCTGGACGACTATATGGCCTTCGGCCGGGAGATGATGGCGGCCTCCGGCTATCTGAGCCAGCTGTTCGACGCCATCACGTACGAGCCGGCCGACGTGGAGGCGTACCTCCAGGAGCACGCCGACGAGTACACCGAGCGGGGCCTGGACCCGGCCGGGGCGAACCTGGTCAGCGTCCGCCACATCCTGATCATGCCCCAGGCCGACGAGGGCGCCGAGCTGGACGAAAACGGCGACCCCATCCTCACCGAGCAGAACTGGACCGACGCCCGGCTGAAGGCCGAGGAGATCTACGACATCTGGCAGAGCGGCGAGGCCACCGAGGACAGCTTCGGCCAGCTGGCCGCCGAGTACAGCGAGGACGGCTCGGCCGCCAACGACGGCCTCATTGAGGACATCTATCCGGGCCAGATGGTCGAGAGCTTCAACGACTGGTGCTTCGACGCGTCGCGGCAGCCCGGCGACACCGGCATCGTGGAGAGCGAGTTCGGCTACCACATCATGTACTTCTCGGCCACTGCCGACCACAACTACGCCTACACCGTGGCCGAGTCGGAGTACGTCACCGGCCGGCAGCAGGCCATCCTGGACGAGCTGATGGACCGCTGGCCCGTCACGGTGGACTACACCGTCGCCGTGCTCCCCGAGACGACGGCGGAGACCACCGACGAGACCGCGGAGACCACCGATGAGACCACCGACGGGACCGCCGGCACCGCCGACGGGACGACGGAGCCGGACGCCGGAGCGGCCTCCGGCGCGGACGCTGCCGACGGAGCGGCCTCCGGCACGCCGTAACGGCGATGGAGGAAGAGAGAACGTCATGCGGAAGAAACTGCTCTTTTTCGTCAATCCCAACGCCGGCCACGCGGAGATCCGCACGCACCTGATGGAGGTCATCCAGATCTTCACGCTGGGCGGCTACGACGTGACGGTGCATCCCACGTCCCGGGCCGGGGAGATCCCGGAGGTCATCGCCGCCGAGGGCGCCCAGTACGACCGGATCGTCGCCGCCGGCGGCGACGGCACCCTCAACGAGACGGTCTCCGGCCTCATGCGCCTGGACGATCCGCCGCCGCTGGGGTATCTGCCCGGGGGCACGGTCAACGACGTGGCCTCCACCCTGGGCCTGCCGCGGAACTGCCTGGACGCGGCGTCCGTGGCCGTGGGCGGCCGCGAGGTGCGCATCGACCTGGGCAGCTTCAACGACCGGTGGTTCGCCTACGTGGCGGCCTTCGGCGCCTTCACCGGCGTGGCCTACCGGACGGCCCAGAGCGACAAGCGGATCCTGGGGCGGCTGGCCTATCTGCTGCGGGGCGTACAGGCCCTGGGGGAGATCCGGCCCATCCACGTCCGGGCCGTGACGGCCGACCGGGTCATCGAGGATGACGTGATCCTCGGCATCGTGGGCAGCACCACCAGCGTCGGCGGCTTCAAGGCCAAGCGGGACCTGTCCATTTCCCTGACCGACGGCCTCTCCGAGGTGGTGCTGGTCCGGGACATCAAGAACGTCATCGACCTGAACAACGTGGCCGCGGCCATCCTGAAGCAGGACTTCACCAGCAGTAAGGATTTCTACTTTCTCCGCGCCGGCCGCATTGACTTCTACTTCGACGAGGACGTGCCGTGGACGCTGGACGGCGAATTCGGCGGCAGCATCCGCCGGGCGGAGATCCGCAACCACCGCCGCGCCCTGCGCATCCTGGTGCCCGCCGGCGACGAGCGCCCGGCCCTGGCCGATCCGGAGGAATCGACGTAAAAAGCTGCCGCAGATGGTCCTCATCTGCGGCAGCTTTTTCGAAAGCGGGGAGCGGTCAGTCCAGCCGGCCGTACTGGTCGTCGTCCACCGGCTCCAGCCACTCGTTGGACGTCTCCGTGCCGGGGACCTCCACGGCCAGGTGGGAGAACCAGCTGTCCCTGGCGGCGCCGTGCCAGTGCTTGACGCCCGCCGGAATGTTGACCACGTCGCCGGGGCGGAGCGCCCGGGCCGGCTGGCCCCACTCCTGATACCAGCCGCGGCCGCCGGTGACGAGCAGAATCTGCCCGCCGCCGGAGGCGGCCCGGTGGATGTGCCAGTTGTTCCGGCAGCCCGGCTCAAACGTCACGTTGGCGATGGGCACCTGCTCGGTGGAGAGCCGGCACAGATAGCTCTGGCCGATGAAGTACCGGGCGAAGGCGTCGTTCTTCTGCCCGCGGGGAAAAATCTCGTTCTGCAGTTCCTGCATGGTCGGTTTCCATCCTTTCTGTGCGGTTTTCTCCATTGTACGCCCGGGGGACGCGGCTGTCCAATACCTGCCGCGCATCCTCCGGAATGCGCCGGGCGCATGACTGGCGCCCCGGAATCAAAAAGCGGGCCGCGTCGGCGGCCCGCTTTTCCGGTTACTCGATTTACTCGATGGCGATGCGGCGCTGGGTGGGCAGCTGCTGGACGTCCCGCTTCGGGAGCGTCAGGCGCAGGACGCCGGACTCGTACTTCGCCTTCACGTCCTCGGGCCTCACGTCGCCCACGTAGAAGCTCCGGGAGCAGGCGCCGGCGTACCGCTCCTGCCGGATGTAGCGGCCCTGTTTGTCCTGCTGGTCCTTGTCCAGGCCCTTGGCCGCGCGGATGGTCAGGTAGCCGTCCTCCAGGTCCAGGTGCACCTCGTCCTTCTGGAAGCCGGGCAGATCCACGTCCACCTCGTAGCCCTGGTCCGTCTCCCGCACGTCGGTCTTCATCAGGTTCCTGGCGTGCTTGCCGTACAGGGCGTGCTGCGTGTCGCGCAGATAGCGGTTGAAGGAATCGCCGAAGAAATCATCGAACAGGTTCTCACTGAAAATGCTGGGCAACATATGTCATACCTCCAAACACAGGATGCTGTTATGGGAAAATCGCAACCGGTCCGGGGCTCTTTTCATCCCCTCCCGATTACGACCCCAGTATAGTCCTGCGATTTAGCACTGTCAAGGGGAGAGTGCTAAAATTCACAGAAAGATTACAATTCAGCATCGGCTGCGGCGGCGCCTTCCGGCTGCGGCCGGAGGCAGGCGTACAGGCGCATGTCCAGCACGCGGCCGTTCTTGACGGCGTGGCTGCGGAGCGTCCCCTCCAACTGGAAGCCGGCCTTCTCCAGCACGCGGCAGGAGGCGGTGTTGTACGCGAACGGCTCGGCAAAGACCCGCAGGAGGTCCGTGTGAGCCCAGAGGTGCCGGCACAGCTGCCGGACGGCGCAGGTGGCGTAGCCCCGGCCCCACCAGGGCTCGCCCAGATAGTAGCCCAGCTCGGCCGAGCGGCTGTGGACGTTGGCACACCGGAAGGCGCCGATGCTGCCCAGCAGCACGTCTCCCGCCGCGATGGCGAAGGCGAAGGTCTGCGTCGGGTCGGCGGCGGCCGTGTCGGCCAGGAACGCCTCGGCGTCGGCGACGGTGTACGGATACGGGATGCCGTCGCGCAGGTTGTCCAGGATCTTCCGGTTGTTCAGCAGGGCGGCCAGGGCCGGCGCGTCCTCCGGACGCCAGGGACGCAGCGTGCAGGTGGTCTCCATGGTTTCAGCTCCTTGACGGGTGAGATGCCTCCAGCATACCGCCGGGCCGGACCGGTGTCAACACCCGCCGGCCGGAGAAATTTTTCGCCGGCGCCGGTTTCCCCTTGACAAAAGCCCATCGGGATGGTATGCTTTTACCAAGTTAGTCATAATTAACTAACGGACGGCAGCAGGCACCTGCCAATTTTTTGAGAGAAAGGTTAGACAAAACTAACTAAAAGATGCGGACAAACTAGGAGGGCATATGAGCGTAGTCATCATCGGCGGCAACGACCGCATGGCCAGGCTGTACGAGGACACCTGCAAATCCTACGGCTGCAAGGCCAAGGTATTTCTCCATCTGAAGAGTGAGCTTCGCCGGAAGATCGGGACGCCGGATCTGATGATCCTGTTCACCGGCACAGTCTCCCATAAGATGGTCAACTGTGCCCTGTGTGAGGCCAGGCGGTGCAACGCCGTGGTGGCCCGCTCTCACAGCAGCAGCCTCAACGCGCTGCAGAACATCCTGCAGACCCACTGCAGCCAGCCTGCCTGAGGTACAAAAATCGCCCGGAGCCCGGGCGGAGAACAGAAAGGAAGCAACGGAATATGAAAACCATCGCAATTGTCTATTGGAGCGGCACCGGGAACACCGAGGCCATGGCCCGCCAGGTGGCGGAAGGCGCCGAGGCCGCCGGGGCCAGGGCGCAGCTGATCCCCGCGGCGGAGTTCGGCGCAGGGCAGCTGGCGGAGTACGACGCCTTCGCTTTCGGCTGCCCGTCCATGGGCGCCGAGGAGCTGGAGGACGGCGAGTTCGAGCCCATGTTCTCGGCGGTGAAGCCGGAGCTGCCGGGCAGGACCGTGGGCCTGTTCGGGTCCTACGGCTGGGGCGACGGCGAGTGGATGCGCACCTGGGCCGACGACTGCCGCGCCGCGGGCATCGCCCTGGCGGCCGAGCCGGTCATCGCCTGCGAGGCCCCGGACGACGAGGCCTGCGCCGCCTGCCAGTCCCTGGGCAAGGCGCTGGCCTCCGCGTGACGGAGGGAGCGGCTTCACCGCAGCTCCCGGCGCGGCGGCATGAGCCAGTCTCCGCTGCACCCCTTAAAGGCTCCCTTTACACCAGGGAGGCTTTTGGGCTGTGCAGGCCCTTCGGCGGGCTACTTTCCTCCGGAGGAAAGTAGCCAAAGTCCGCCCGGGGGCATGGTGCCTCTGCCGGAAAACCCGGTGGAGCCCTGCGGC
>CAJFNY010000007.1 GCA_904395865.1 uncultured Oscillospiraceae bacterium | reverse complement strand
GGACGTCATCAAGTTCATCTACGACAACATCATGTACGCCGAGCTGAACACCAAGTCCGACTACTGCCAGGTCTGCGGCTTCGACGGCGAGATTGAGATCCGGGAGGACGAGGACGGCAAGCTGGTCTGGGTCTGCCCCAACTGCGGCAACCGCGACCAGAGCAAGATGAACGTCGCCCGGCGGACGTGCGGCTACATCGGCACCCAGTTCTGGAACCAGGGCCGCACCCAGGAGATCCGCGAGCGGGTGCTCCACCTGTGAGGCGGAATCGCCAGGGTTAGATAACGCAAACTTTTGGACGCAACAAATCGCAGGAAATCCCGTTCTTCCCTGGAAGAACGGGATTTTTTCACGAAAGTTCCTCTTGCAATCGGACCGGGCAGGCGGTAGAATAGAAGGAAACTCTTTTCTTTCCGGAAGCGAGGTCCTGCACATGACGAGCCTGCTGCCGCGGCTGTTCGTCCGCAACTATGAAAACACCGACGATCCCGGCGTCCGCTCCGGCTACGGCAAGCTGGCCGGCGTCGTGGGCATCCTCTGCAACGCGGTGCTGTTCGGCGCCAAGCTCCTGATCGGCACGCTGTCGGGCAGCGTGTCCATCACGGCCGACGCCATCAACAACCTGTCCGACGCCTCCAGCTCCGTGGTGACGCTGCTGGGCTTCAAGCTGGCGGAGAAGCCGGCCGACGCCGACCATCCGTTTGGCCACGCCCGGATCGAGTATCTGTCGGGCCTGATCGTGGCGGCCATGATTCTGCTGATCGGCGTGGAACTGGTCAAGTCCTCGTTTCAGAAGATCCTGCATCCGGAGCCGGTGGACTTTTCGGTGGCGGCCGTGCTGGTGCTGGCCCTGTCCATCGGGGTGAAGCTGTGGATGGCCCACTTCAATCGCACGCTGGGCCGCCGGATCCAGTCCGAGACGCTGATCGCCACGGCCGCAGACAGCCGCAACGACGTGATCTCCACCGCCGCCGTCCTGGCAGCCGGCCTGGTGGGCCGCTTCACCGGCCTGGAGATCGACGGCTGGGTGGGCATGCTGGTGGCGCTGTTCATCCTCTACAGCGGTGTCTCCATCGCCAAGGACACCGTCGACCCGCTGCTGGGCGAGGCGCCCACCGACGAGCTGGTGCGGATGATCTCCCAGGAGATCCGCAGCTACGACAAGGTCCTGGGCATCCACGACCTGATGGTCCACGACTACGGCCCAGGCCGCCGGTTTGCCAGCGTCCACGTGGAGATGGACAGCCGGGAGGACCCGCTGGTCTGCCACGACATCATCGACGACATTGAGCGGGACTTTCTGACGAAGCACCACATCCACCTGGTCATCCACTACGATCCCATCGTCACGGACGACGAGGAGCTCAACGGCATGCGGGAGCTGACGAGCCGCGTCATCGCCGAGCTGGACCCGCGGTTCACGCTCCATGACTTCCGGATGGTCCGTGGACCGGGCCACACGAACCTGGTATTCGACCTGGTGATCCCCTTCGAAATGGCAGGCCGGACGAAGGAGCTCTCCCGCGAGATCAACCGCCGCATCAAGGCCGTGGACGAAAAGTACAACGCCGTCATCACCTTCGACGACGGCGCGTTCAATACGTAAGCACACAGCTTGTCAAACCATCTCACAGGAGATCTTTCCGACAAGCTGCGCACGAGTTGGATGAAGGGGAAGCGGACGGAGCTCCCGACGGCTCCGCCTTCGCGCCTGGTGCTGCCTGCGCAGCGGACGGCTGCGCTTTTGCAGTGCTTCAGAATTCGAAATCCACGGCCACCCGGTCGGTGCGGATGGCCTTGCACAGGGCCGAAACGGCCACGTGGCGGGGATCCTTCTTGTACGCCGCCAGATCCTCCATGGAGCGGAACACCGAAATCAGCACGGCGTCGTAGTTCCCGCCGCCGGCCGTGTCCACGCCGATCTCCTGCTCCACGATCTGCGGGATCTGCCCCTGCAGGCCCCGAAGCCCCTCCAGGAACTCCAGCATCTTCTCCCGCTCGCCCGGGCGGAATTTCCACATCACCACGTGCTTGACCACGCGGATCCCTCCTTTTCTGATGGTTTCGCCTTCCAGTATACCAGTTTTGGACGAAAAAGGGAACCCTCGCCTTGACAAATGCGGCAAATCTTCATATACTATCTGTACTATTATTTGCCATACAGTATTTTCCGGGAAGGGGGGCGCGGAGCTTGATTACACTGAATTATCGCGACTCCAAGCCCATCTATGAGCAGGTCAAGGACGGCTTCCGGAAGCTGATCCTCTCCGGCGTGCTGACGACGGATGAGCGGCTGCCCAGTGTCCGGGAGCTGGCGGCGCAGCTGGCCATCAATCCCAACACCATTCAGCGGGCGTACCGGGAGCTGGAGTCCGAGGGCTTCATCTATTCCATCGCCGGCAAGGGCTCCTTCACCGCGGCGCTCACGGAAGTGACCGACCGGCGGCGCGGGGAGCTGTACGCCGCCTTTGACGAGACTGCGGCGGAACTGCTGCGGCTGGGCGTCCCGGAGGAGACGCTGTCCGCCCGGCTCCACGCGCTGCTGGAAGGAGCGACACCATGATTACCGTGCACCATGCGGTCAAGACCTTTGACGGCTTCCGTGCTCTGGACGACCTGGAGCTGACGGTGCCGGACGGCGCCATTTACGGCCTTGTGGGCCCCAATGGCGCCGGCAAGACGACGATCCTGCGCCATCTGACCGGTGTGCTCCGCCCGGACAGCGGCGAGATCCTGCTGGACGGCGCGCCGATCTACGAGAACCCGGCGGCCAAGGCCCGGATTGCATCGATCCCCGACGAGATCTACTATCTGCCCCAGGCGTCCATCCGGGACATGATGCGCCTGTACCGGGGGATCTATCCGCAGTTCGACGGCACGCTCTACGGCCGTCTGGGCGAGGTGTTCGCTCTGGATGAGCGGCAGCCCATGCGGCGGCTGTCCAAGGGCATGCTCAAGCAGGCGGCGTTCTGGCTGGCGCTGTGCACCCGGCCGGACTACCTGCTGCTGGACGAGCCGGTGGACGGGCTCGACCCGGTCATGCGCCGGCAGCTGTGGAGCCTGATCCTCGACGACGCGGCCCAGCGCGGTGCCACCGTGCTCGTCTCCTCCCACAACCTGCGGGAGCTGGAGGATGTGTGCGACCACGTGGGCATCATGAACCACGGCAGAATGCTCCTGGAGCGGCCCCTGGCCGAGCTGCAGGAGAACATCGTCAAAATCCAGCTGGTCACGGAGCATCCGCTGCCGCCGGGGCTGGAGATTCTCCACGAGGCGGCCGCCGGCCGGGTCCGCACGCTGATCGTTCGCGGCTCCCAGCGGGAGGTTTCCGAGCGCATCGCCGCGACGCTGCCGATCTTTTTCGACCTGCTGCCCCTTTCCCTGGAGGAAATCTTCATCTACGAGCTGGGAGGTGCCGACTATGCGGTCAAGAGCATCGTTCTTTAGTGCCGCCGTGTACCGGAAGAACCTCTCCCGGCTGACACCGCTGTGGGCCGTATACCTGCTGGTGCTGCTGATGATTCTTCCGCTGTCGCTGCTCTCCCAGGCGGACGGGCGGACGTTCGGCGCGGGAGATCTGCAGTATCTCGTGCTCCATACGGCACTCCGCGCCGGGACGTACATCAATCTCGTCTACGCGGCGGCGCTGGCCATGGTGCTCCACGCGTGGTATTACAGCAGCCGCAGCGTCAACACCATTGCGGCGCTGCCCATCCGCCGGGAGGCCTGGTGCCTGACGAACCTGCTCACGGCGCTGACCTGCAGCCTGATTCCCAATGCGCTGGTGGCGCTGGGCATCTGGGCCGCTGCCGGCACCGTGGGGCACGCCGGCGGCCAGCCGGCCCTCTGGGCCTTCGCCATGCTGACGGCGGAGTTCGTGTTCTTTTACGGCCTGGCCTCCCTCTGCGCGGCCATCGTCGGCCAGCTGGCGGCGCTGCCGGTGCTGTACGTGCTGCTGAACTACACGGCGGTCATCCTCAACTACGTGACGATTTCCGTCCTGTCCACCTTCGTCTACGGCATGCGTGACGACGGGTATCAGGCGCTCTCCCGGCTCTCCCCGGCTTTCTACCTGACGAACGAGCTGCAGATCGTCACCAAATCCGTGGATGACGGGTATTACTGCGTGTTCCATGGCGGAACGTATCTGGCGGCCATCGGGCTGGTGGGCCTGGCGCTGTTTGCCGTCTCGTTCCTGCTGTTTCGCCGGCGGCGGATGGAGGCGGCCGGCGACGTCATCGCCGTGCCCATCCTGCAGCCGGTGTTCCGCTACTGCTTCACCGTTTTCTGCGCGCTGGTGCTGGGCGTCCTGGCGGCGGTGACGTTCTTCTCCGGCCAGAACGGGCCGCCGCTGCCGCTGATGGTATTCTGCCTGCTGCTGGGCGGCTTCCTGGGGTACTTCACAGCCGTCGTCCTGCTTAAGAAGTCCTTCCGGGTCTTTGGCCGGGAGTGGGTGGGCTTCGGCGTGGTGGCGGCATGCCTGCTGGCGGCCGTGGCCCTGATGGAATTCGACGTGTTCGGCTTCGAGCGCCGCATTCCGGATGCCTCCGAGGTGGAGAGCATCACCCTGGACGGCTCGGCCATGTGGGACAGCGTCGTCGTCACCGATGAAGCCCACATCGCGGACCTGATTACGCTCCACCAGTCGCTGCTCAGCCAGAAGCAGGAGCAGGAGGCGCTGGCTGCCGCCTATCCCTCAGCGGAATCCGGAACGATGGACTACGTAACGGTGGAGCTGATCTACCAGCTGCGCAGCGGCCGGATCCTGGCGCGCTCCTACCGGATCTACTGCACCGAGGCGCTCTGGCTGGACGACACCTCCCTGGCGCGGCAGTACGATGAGATCGTCCGGGATCCGTATATCGTCTATCTGGAGAATACGCCGTCCTTCGACGTGACGGCGGCGCAGGTCAGCTACAGCTACGTCGGCTTCTATGAGGCGGACACCGGCGGATACCGCACCGAGGAGCTGACCGGCGAGGAGGCCTTCGAGCTGTACGAGTCGTGCATTCTGCCGGATCTGCGGGACGGCCTCGTGGGCCGCTCCGCTGTGTTCCAGTTTGACGATCACAGCCAGACGGAGTATCAGGCCGACATCTACCTGGAGTTCACGTACACGGTGGACGGCCTGCGCCAGACGGCGGGCGGCTCCCACGGAACCATCCCGCTGGCCGTCAAGAGCATCAACCTCCAGCCGACGGAGGGCTCCCGCACCGCCCGGTGGCTGGAGGACCAGGGCTTCTCCCTGACCCTCCGCGCCGACGTCCCGGAGACCTTCTGACCGGACGAATCCATTCCAGGAAACCGCGCCCCGGCGTTGCGCCGGGGCGCGGTTTTCAAGCATTTTCAAACAGCTCGTCCAGGCTTCCGAAGGTGTAGCCCATGTTCTCCCAGCGGGTCAGCAGCTCGTCGAGAATGGCGGCGTTGGTGGCCGAAGTGGAATGGAGCAGCACCACTGCGCCGTTGTGGATCCGCGGCAGCAGCTTGGAGTAGGCCGCCTCCGCCGTGGGCTGGTTGTCCTGGAGCCAGTCCACGTAGGCCAGGCTCCAGAATACGGTCCGGTAGCCCAGGGCCTGCGCGGCCTCCAGGTTTTCCTGGCTGTAGATGCCCTGCGGCGGCCGGTAGTAGCGCGGCATGGCCTCGCCGGTGACGGCCTCGTACGCCTCTTCCACCAGCCGCAGCTCCCGGGCAAAGGCCGACGGGTCGGAGATCTGCGCCATGTCGTAGTGGTGGTACGTGTGGTTGCCGACGATGTGGCCGTCCTCTGCCATCCGCCGGACGAGCGCCGGCTCGTTTTCCACGTAGTTGCCCACCACGAAGAAGGCCGCCGGCACCTGATGCGCCTGGAGCGTGTCGAGAATCTTCTCCGTGTAGCCGGCCTCGTACCCGGCGTCAAAGGTCAGATAGATCACCGGCTCGTCGTCGCTGCCCACGTAGGCGGCGTCGTACTGCCGCAGCACGCCGCTGCTGACGGTCCCCACGGGGGCCTGGCCCTCCTGCTGGAAGCTCAGCCCCCAGGAGCCGGCTTCCACCGCCCGGCCGGCCAGCAGCAGCCCCAGACTCAGCGCCGCCAGCAGCGTCACCGTCACGGCCAGCCGCTGCCGGATCCGCCGGCTCCAGTTCCAATGGGACATCCCCATCACCTCCCATAGATCCTATGGGACAGAACGGCCGGCTAGTCCAAAAATCTGGTACCATAAAAAAGAATAATTCTGGATGTTTTCGCAGGCCAGAATCTCTGATACAATGGCAGAAACGAAGGAGGCGTGCACATGAAACGTATCGTAAGCATCCAGGACATTTCCTGCCTCGGCAAGTGCTCCCTGACGGTGGCGCTGCCGATCATCTCGGCCATGGGCATCGAGTGCGCCATTCTGCCGACGGCCGTGCTGTCCACCCACACCATGTTCCAGGGCTTTACGTGCAAGGACCTGACCGATCAGATCGCACCCATCGCCCGCCATTGGCAGCAGGAGCAGATCGGCTTCGACGCCATCTACACCGGCTATCTGGCCTCGGCCGATCAGATTGCCGACGTGTGCCGCTTCTTTGACGCGTTCAGGACCGACGACAACCTAATTTTCGTCGATCCGGCCATGGCGGACAACGGAAAGCTGTATCCGGCCTTCGGGCCTGAGTTCCCGGCGGAAATGGCCAAGGTCTGCGCCAGGGCCGACGTCATCGTCCCCAACATCACCGAGGCCAGCCTGCTGACCGGCATGCCGTACCGCACCGAGTACGACGAGGGTTACATCAAGGAGCTGATCGCCGCCCTGGCTGCCCTGGGCCCGCGCCACGTGGCCCTGACCGGCGTCAGCTTCGAGCCCGGCAAGCTGGGCGTCATGGCCTATGACCAGAAGACCGGCCAGTACTTCACGTACTTCAACGAGCACATCCCCGTCACGTACCACGGTACCGGCGACGTGTTCGCCTCCGCCTGCGTCGGCGGGCTGATGAACGGCCTGGACCTGGGGCAGGCGCTGGCGCTGGCCGCCGACTACACGGTGGAGTGCATCCGCCTGACGACCCACACGCCCAAGTCCAACTGGTACGGCGTGGAGTTCGAGCGGGCGATCCCCATGCTCCTCCGCCGCCTGGGGCAGCTGGCGTGACGAAACCAAACCGGCCGGCGCGCACCGAATTGTGGTGCGCGCCGGCCGGTTCATCTATACGAGGCTGTCCGGCCCGTACACGGCGTCCGGCAGAACGTCAGACAGCTCCAGCAGCTCCGGGGAGATGCTGCCGGTGTAGCGGTAGGCGCGGGCCGGGCTGTGAAGGACCTCCTGCTGCGGCCCGGCCTGCCGGCGGGCCAGCGTCATGGTGACTGCCGTGCCCTGCCCCGGGCGGGAGTCGATCAGCACGGTCCCGCCGTGGAGCGCCGCGATCCGGCGCACCAGCGTCAGGCCCAGGCCCATCCCCGGCTGCGGTGCGCCGGCGGAACCGCGGTGAAGCGGCTGCCCGGCGAAGCCGGCCACCTGCTCCGGCGGCATGCCTGCCCCGTCATCCTCCACGACGATGTGCACTGTGGCGCCGTGGTCCTCCAGCGTCAGCCGCAGGCAGCCGCCCGGCGCCGTGCTGCGCAGGGCGTTGCTCAGCAGATTCAGGACGGCCCGCTCCAGCTTCGGCCAGTCCGCAGCCGCGACGACCGGCTGGACCGGGCAGCTGTACGTCAGCGTCACCTGCACGGCTTCCGTCAGCGCGGCAACGCGGCGGCACAGCACTTCCAGCTGGTCACAGAGATTGACCGGCGCAAACTGACCGGTGACTTCGCCGGCCGCGTACCGCCCCGCCTCCGCCAGGTTGGCGGCCAGGCGCAGCAGCTGGCAGATGCTGCGGTTCATCCGTCCGGCCAGGCCGCGGGCCTGCCCGTCCCGGGCCTCCTCCAGCAGCGGCAGCGCCGCGGCCGCTGTGCTGTGCAGGGCCGCGATGTCCCGGCGGATGATCTGCGCTGCCCGCGCCAGCAGGGCAGGATCCGCCGCGGCACCGGCAGGCTCCGGATGGACGATCAGAACGTCGCAGTCCGGCAGCTGCCGAAGCACTGCGCCGCACGGACGGCCGTCCAATACGGCCGTCACCTCCAGTACGGAGCGGTCCCCGCGGCTGCGCACCAGCGCCAGAGACTCCGGCGTCAGAAGCTCCGAGGCCTGCTCCGGGCTGCGCACCAGCGCCGCCGCCGCCCGGTTCCGGAAGAGGATCCGATTCTCCCGCAGCAGGAACGCCGGCGCGGTCATCAGCTCCAGGACGGCAGCGACGTCTGGTGAATACGCTTCAGACACATCGGATCCTCCTTCCCGGCCACGCCGGAGTTTTTTGCAGCGTCAGCAGAGATAGTATCTGCCGGATGGCAGCCGCCGCATGCAGACAATCATCCATTTTATTGCCTGACAATATGTTATCTGGAATCGGCGCCGGATGCAAGACTGTGACAGCGCGTGTCGGATTTTGTCGAATCTTGTCGCACGGCATCACTGCTTGACAAGCGCGCGGCAATGTGATATGATATTTCAAACTGTTGAGGGAGCGTAAGTACCTCCGCGAAACCGTTCAGAGAGCCGCCGGCGGGTGCAAGGCGGTCGGGGCAGCGGCCGGGAATGGGCTCCTGAGGGCGAGCTGAATGCAGAGTAGGTGAGCCGGAGCGGCACTCCGTTATCAATGGCAGCGTATGTTGGTACGCACTGAGTGGGCGCGCACGCGCCAAGCCGGGTGGCACCGCAAGAGCTTTCGCTCTTGTCCCAGCAATGAGCAGTCATTGGGGACAGGGGCGTTTTTTGTTGCCCATTTGCTCCCCAAACCCGCCGAAAGGAGCCAGTGAACATGACAACCGATCCGAAAATTCCCTACAAGATCTACCTGGAAGAGAGCGAGATGCCCCGGGCATGGTACAATGTCCGCGCGGACATGAAGAACAAGCCGGCCCCGCTGCTGAACCCGGCCACCGGAAAGCCCATGACGGCTGAGGAGCTGGAAGCCGTGTTCTGCCGGGAGCTGGTGCAGCAGGAGCTGGACGACACCACGCCCTATATTCCGATCCCCGAGGAGATCCGGGACTTCTACAAGATGTACCGTCCGTCGCCCCTGGTCCGGGCCTACTGCCTGGAGGAGAAGCTGGGCACGCCGGCGAAGATCTACTACAAGTTTGAGGGCAACAACACCTCCGGCAGCCACAAGCTCAATTCGGCCATTGCCCAGGCGTACTATGCCAAGAACCAGGGCCTGCGGGGCGTCACCACCGAGACGGGCGCCGGCCAGTGGGGCACGGCGCTGAGCATGGCCTGCGCTTACCTGGGGCTGGACTGCCAGGTCTACATGGTCAAGTGCTCGTACGAGCAGAAGCCCTTCCGCCGGGAGGTCATGCGCACGTACGGCGCCAAGGTGACGCCGTCCCCGTCGGACACCACGGCCGTGGGCCGGAAGATCCTGGCCGAGCATCCCGGCACCTCCGGCTCCCTGGGCTGCGCCATCTCGGAGGCCGTGGAGGCTGCCACGTCCCAGGAGGGGTACCGCTACGTGCTGGGCTCGGTGCTCAACCAGGTGCTGCTGCACCAGAGCGTCATCGGCCTGGAGACCCGGGCAGCTCTGGACAAGTACGGCATCCAGCCGGACATCATCATCGGCTGCGCCGGCGGCGGCTCCAACCTGGGCGGCCTGATTTCGCCCTTCGCCGGCGAGATGCTCCGGGGCGAGCGGAATTACCGCATCATCGCCGTGGAGCCGGCCTCCTGCCCCAGCCTGACCCGCGGCCGCTTCGTGTACGACTTCTGCGACACCGGCCACGTCTGCCCGCTGGCCAAGATGTACACTCTGGGCAGCGAATTCATCCCTTCGGCCAACCACGCCGGCGGCCTGCGCTACCACGGCATGAGCAGCGTCGTCAGCCAGCTGTACCACGACGGATATCTGGAGGCCGTCAGCGTCGAGCAGACGAAGGTCTTTGAGGCCGCCGAGTACTTCGCCCGGGTGGAGGGCATCCTGCCGGCCCCCGAGTCGAGCCACGCCATCCGGGTGGCCATCGACGAGGCCGTCAAGTGCCGTGAGACCGGCGAGGCCAAGACCATCGTCTTCGGCCTGACGGGCACCGGCTACTTCGACATGGTCGCCTATCAGCGCTACAACGATGGCAAGATGGTCGACCGTATCCCCACCGACGAGGAGCTGGAGGCCAGCCTCGCCACGCTGCCGAAGATCGGCGGCTGAAATCCCTGCAACCGTGTGCCGCAGAGCGCTGCTCTGCGGCACTTTTGATTTTGTCGCCGGCCTGCAATGGATTTCCGGGCGGCTTTATGGTAGAATGAATACGTTACGGCCCGTCGGCCGAATGCACCGAAAGCGGGGGACACCATGCCGAACCTATCACAGCGCAGGCGGAAGCGGATGCTCGAGTTTCTCGAGAAGCTCCGGGCCGAGCACACGGAGGACGACGCCGTCATCGCCATCAACGAGATTGAGACGGAGATCAACCAGAAGCGGTACGGCCTCGTCTGGGAGGAGCACGAGGAGCACGTCGACGCCGCCCTGCAGCAGGGCGTGCCGGTCTTTACCGAGGTGCCGGAGCGGGCGCTGGACGCAGGCGGCGCACAGCCGTGCCACTTCCTGCTGGAGGGGGACAATCTGCACAGCCTGCGGCTGCTGGAAAAGACCCACCGCGGCCGCGTGGACGTCATCTACATCGATCCCCCCTACAACCGCGGGAAGGGCGACTTCATCTACGACGACAACTACGTCGTGCCCGAAGACGGCTTCCCCCATTCCAAGTGGCTTTCGTTCATGGAGAAGCGCCTGGAGAGCGCCAAGCGGCTGCTCTCCCCCCGCGGGCTGCTGTTCATCTCCATCGACGACAACGAGCTGGCGCAGCTGAAGCTGCTCTGCGACGAGCTGCTCGGCGAGGACCGGTTCATCAACCTGTTCATCTGGAAGCGCAACTCCAGCGGCAAGACCGAGAAGGACAAGTTCACCGTCAACACCGAGTACGTGCTGCTGTACGCCGGCGGCAGCGCCTGCGAGCTCCGGCCGGCGTACAAGCCGCTGGCCGGCTCCTCCGAGAAGCTGTACAGCCGGGATGACCACGACGGCCGCGGCCGGTACCAGACCGTCAGCCTCCAGAAGCCGCGGGACCCGGGACCTGAGACCACCTTCGACTACGTGGACAATCGCGGGAAGGTCTGGAAGTGCCCGCCCAAGGGCTGGCGGATGCGGTACGAGAAGATCAAGGCCCTGGAGAACGACAACCGTCTGGTGCTGACGGGGCGCTCCCTGCGGGTCAAGGACTACTGGAACGAGCGGGACAGCACCGGCAAGCGCATCGACACGCTCTGGGACGACCTGCCGGAGAACAGCAAGGCCAGCAAGGACCTGGAGCAGCTGCTGGGGCGCGCCGGCGCCTTCGAGAATCCGAAGCCGGTGGAGCTGGTGAAGCGCTGCCTGTCCATCGGCCCGCCGGACGCGGTGGTGCTGGACTTCTTCGCCGGCTCCGGCACCACGGGCCAGGCCGTGCTGGAGCTGAACCGGGAGGACGGCGGCAGCCGCCGCTTTCTCCTCTGTACCAACGATGAGAACGGCATCTGCCGGCAGGTGACGTACCCGCGGCTGAAAACCGTCATCACCGGCCGGCGGCCGGACGGCTCCGTCTACTCCGACGGCCTGCCGGCCAACCTCCGGTACTACCGGACGGACTTCATCCCCCGCTTCTCCGATGACCCGGACTACAGCGTGCAGGAGGGGCTGCTGCTGCACCTGGCGGAGATGGTGCAGCTGGAGCTGGGGACGGGGCTGCAGAACGTGCTGCTGCTCCGCTCCGACGAGGAGGCCGACCGGCTGCTGGCGGACGCGTCGGCGCTGGACGGCTGCCGGGCCGTGTTCGTGTCTGCGGCCGTCCTGCTGACGGGCGCGCAGGAACGCCGGCTGGCGGAACGGGAGCTGCCGGTATACCTCGTCCCGGATCACTACTTTGCAAAAGAACTGCTGGAGGTGGGCGAACGATGATTCAACTGCCGAAGGGCCTGTTCGGCTTCCAGGAGGACTGCGTCCGCTACCTGCTGGACACGGTCTCCCGGGAGGACAGCCGGCAGACCATCACCGTCAAGGCGCCGACCGGTGCCGGAAAGACGGTGATCCTGATCGACTTCGTGGACAAATACCTGGACCTGGTGCAGCCGGAGACGGCCGTCATCTGGCTCTGCCCCGGCAAGGGTGATCTGGAGGAGCAGAGCCGGCAGAAGATGTGCCGCCTGCTGCCGGACAAGCGCGCGCTGGTGCTGCACGACGTCCTGACCACCGGCTTCCCGGCTGGCAGCACCACGTTCATCAACTGGGAGCTGGTGACGAAGAAGGGCAACCGCGCTCTCAGCGACGGCGAACGGAAGAACCTCTTCGACCGCATCGCCGAGGGGCATCGCCGGGGCATGCAGTACCTGATCATCATCGACGAGGAGCATTCCAACGACACGAAGAAGGCCAGCGACCTGCTCCAGGCCTTCGCGGCCAAGAACATCATCCGCGTCTCGGCCACCGCCCGGCAGCAGCCGCTGGCCGAGTACTACGAGGTGGACGAGATGGCGGTGATCGAGTCGGGCCTCATCACCCGGGCGCTCTACATCAACGAGGACGTGGACTACCACGGCGACTTTGAGAGCGAGCACGGATACCTGATCGCGCTGGCCGACCGGAAGCGGCAGGCCATCGCCGCGGCTTACGCCGCCATGCCGGGCCGGACGGGCCGGATCCGTCCGCTGTGCATCATCCAGTTCCCCAACGCCTCCGACCGCCTGATCCGCGCCGTGGAGGAGACGCTGGCCGGCATGGGGTATACCTACGAGAACCGGATGGTGGCCCGGTGGATGAGCGACGCCAGCGAGAAGCGGAACCTGGAGGGCATCACCGAGCCGGACGCCACGCCGGTGTTCCTGCTGATGAAGCAGGCCATCGCCACGGGCTGGGACTGCCCCCGGGCGAAGATCCTGGTGAAGCTCCGGGAGCGCATGTCGGAGAATTTTGAGATTCAGACCATCGGGCGGCTCCGCCGGATGCCGGAGGCCAGGCACTACGGAACGGACCTGCTGGACTGCTGCTATCTCTACACCTTCGACGACAAGTACAAGGAGAGCATCAAGCTCTCGCTGAATCAGGCCTTCGAGGTGCAGCGGGTCTTTCTGCGGGACGCGTGCCGCGGCTTCACGCTGGAGAAGCAGCTCCGGAACCGGGACGCGGACGGCCTCGGCGAGCGGGAGACCTTTCAGGCCGTCCTGTCGTACTTCACGGAGAAATACGGCCTGACCGGCGGCCCGGGCAGCAACCGGCAGCGGCTGGAGGCCGCCGGCTACCACTTCCAGGAGGCCCTTCTGGGCCGGCAGCTGGAGGGGCGGTTCCTCACCATGGAGGCGCTGCGGACGGCCGCCGAGACGCGCTACCGCAGCACCGAGCGGCAGATCAGCACCCACTCCAACGGCCTGGACCTGCTCCATGCCATCGACTCCATCAAATCCGCCGTGGGCATGACGGCGCAGAAGACACGGGTGGTGCTGGAGCGGCTGTTCCGCGCCCGGGTCGGCAGCCCGAAGAAGCTGCTTTCGCTGGACACCCTCGCCTACTATGCCTTCGTCATCAACAACGAAAAGCGGCTGCGGGAGGACTTCCGCGGCGCGTCGGCGGTGCTGGTCCGGCAGCTCTCACTGCTGGAGCCCAAGACGGCCGTCTTTACCATCCCGGAGCAGGAGCTCTGCCGGTACGACCCGTCGGAGCCCGACCCGGAGCCGCTGGAGACGAACGCATACCGGGGGTACTCCACCGCCATGGTGGTGGAGGGAATCCGCTCCAAATGCGAGCGGCTGTTTGAGCACTACTGTGAGGACCACCGCGACCGGATCGCCTGGGTCTACAAGAACGGCGAAAAGGGCCTGCAGTACTTCTCCATCGTCTACGTGGACGCCTTCGGCCATCAGTGGCTGTTTTACCCCGACTATCTCGTGCGGACCCGGGACGGCGAGATCTGGATTCTGGAGACGAAGGGCGGCGAGAGCCGCGGCGTGAGCAAAAACATCGACCCACAGGTGGAAAACAAGTTTGCCGCCTTCCGGGAGTACGCGGAGAAGAAGCACCTGAAGTGGGGCTTCATCCGGGACCGGAACGAGCGGCTGCGGATCAACAATACCTGCTATTCCGACAGCCTGAGCACGCCGGACTGGCGCCCGATTCGCGAAGTGTTTCCGGGGGCGGCGCTGTGAGCGCCCGTTTCATACCGGAGGCAGGAAGCAAAATACACCATGGGAAAGGGTGGTTTCTGTGAAAAAGCGCGGACTTTGCCGGGTGCTGGCTCTGCTCTGCTGCCTGGCGCTGCTGGGCACCGGTGCTCCGGTGCGCGCGGCGCAGCTGCCGGATCCGGAGCCGGACGGCTTCCTGGCCGCCGTGGGCGCGGCCGATCCGGCGGCCACGGTGCTGCGGACGCCGGAGGACTTTCTGAGCATCCAGGCCGGCGGCAGCTACGTACTGGCCAATGACATCGATTTTGACGGCTTCGCCCTGCCGGAGCTGGCCGGTCTGGCCCTGCAGAACGGCGTCCTGGACGGCCAGGGCCACGTGATCCGCAATCTGAAGCTCACCGGCGAGGTGGCGAGCCTCTTCGACCTCGTGCGGAACAGCGTCGTGAAAAACCTGGGATTTGAGGCGCCGGCCGGCGCCGTGGAGGCGGACGGTGCCGCATTCCTGGCCCATGAGCTGACCGGCAGCACGGTCTACAACTGCTTCGTCCGGGACGGCACGCTGGAGAGCACCGGCAGCGGCGCCGCCATGCTCGTCTACCAGATGGAGGACAGCCTGCTCAACGGCTGCTGGGCCTCCGGCAGTCTGGCCGGTCGCCCCTCCCTGGGCGGCCTGGCCGGCCTGGTGTACGGTGACAGCACCGTGAGCGGCTGCGCCGCCGAAGTGGACATCACGGCCCAGGGCTACGGCCCTGCCGGCGGCCTGGCGGCCTGGTGCAACGACGGCAGCCAGAGCTACCTTCAGTGCCGGGCGGACGGCGACGTCTCCCTGACGGGGCACGACAGCTTCTACGGCGGCCGGAACCCCGGCGCCGGCGGCTTTTTCGGCCAGGTGGACCGGAAGGCAGCAGTCCTCGTGGATGGCTGCCTGGCCACCGGTGACGTTGCCGCCGTCTCCACCGGCGACTCCGGAGCCTATGCCGGCGGCTTCGTCGGCTTCCTGTGGGGCAGCGGTACCTTCCGCAGCTGCGCAGCAACCGGCAGCGTCACAGCCGAGGACGGCGGCAGCAGCAACAGCGACACCAACGTAATGGCCGGCGGCTTTGCCGCCCGGTGCGAGGCGCAGAAGGACGGGCTCCTCCTGTCCGGCTGCTACGCCGGCGGCTCGGTCACGGCCCTGTACGGCGGCTGGAACCGCGCCGGCGGCCTCGTGGGCGCCGTGACGTATGACAGCAGCTCCGAGCATTTCTCCCTGGACGGGTGCGGCGCGGACGGCCGCGTCGTCGCCACGGAAGGGGACTGGACCTGGGATCTGTACGCCGGCGGCCTCATCGGCCTGGCGGAAAACCGCTGGCTCGACGATGCGCCCGGTATTGTGGACCTGACCGGCACGTGCTACTACGTGACGGATCCGGCGGCCGGCGACCTGTCCAACGCGCAGTTCGGCGGGAGCGGGCAGGCGGTGCAGGCGGATCACGTTCCCGCCGGAGCCATCGCCATGCCCGGCGGCCCCTCGGCCTGGGCCGTGGAGGAAGTGAACGCGGCTCTGGAGCTGGGGCTGGTACCGGAGTCGCTGCGGACCCAGTACCAGCAGCCCATCACCCGCGCGGAGTTCTGCGCCCTGGGGACCGCGGTGCTGACGGCCCTCGGCATTCCCGCCGGTACTGGCAGCGGCCAGTCCTTTACCGACACCAGCGACCCCTACGTCCTGACCATGAGCGCCGCGGGGATCGTCACCGGCTACGGCGACGGCACCTTCCGGCCGGACAGCGAGATCCGCCGCCAGGAGGCGGCCGTCATGCTGGCCCGGCTGGCCCGGTTTGCCGGCCGCAGCCAGCCCAACGGCGATACGCTTTCGTATCTCGACCTGAATCAGGCCGCTTCGTGGGCCCAGGCGGACATCCAGTTCCTGTCCGGCTGTCTGACGAACGGGCAGCGGGTCATGGGCGGCGTCAGCGACGACCGCTTCGGCCCCATGGGGACGTACACCCGGGAGCAGGCCATTCTCTCCCTGCTGCGGCTCTACCAGTTCCTGTACGACGGTCTCGGAACGGTCGTCGTCGATCCGGAGCCGCCGGAGGAGACGGCATCGCCCTTCGAGCCCGACGGCGACGTTTACCGCTACACCGGTCTGGCGCTCCGGCCGAACGCCACCTACCGCGTGGAGGGCAGCCTGCTGCTGGAGGATGAGACGCTGGAGCTCCCGGCCGGCAGCACGCTGCGTGTCATCGGCGACGCAGAGATCGCCGGCACGCTGGAGCTGGCTGACACGGCGACGCTGCTGGTGGACGGCGACATGACCGTCTCCGGTGACGGCATCCTGGACATGTCCCGCGGTGGGACCGTAACGGTGGCGGAGAATCTGCTGTTCGATCCGGCGGAGGACCACACCCGCTATCTGACCGACGGCGTTCTCTCCGCCGGCGGCGACGCCGAATTCCGCCGGAACTTTTACGCCTCCGGCAACCATGAATTCCACGTCACCGGCGGCGGCACCCATGAGATCAACATGTGGGCCAAGCTGCTCAGCGAGGACCAGTATTTCAATGTGTTCCGTGTGGTGGGACGTGGCTTTGAGGTGCTGAAGATCCGCGAGCCGTTCGCCGCGGCGGAGCTGGTGGCCGACGACTGGTCCTGGCTGACCATGGACTACTACGGCACCGACTTCCAGTTTTCCGGCTCCCCCATGCCGAGCGAATCGGTCCGGGGGATTCTGCAGGCCGGCGTCATGCTGGCCATCGCCCGGGAGGGTGAGTATACCGACGCCCAGGCCGGTGGTCTGCGGTATCTGACGGTAGATGCGGAGGATTTCACATTTTCCTACTTCGACCCCGATGCGGAAGAGGTCCGTTCGTGTACCGTGGATGTCACCGTGACCATGGGCGTGGTCATGGAGCAGGGGTCGGCGGTCACCGGTACAGTCCGCTACCTGGGACGCACCTACGTGTTCTCCATGGCGCCCACGCTGGCGGAGCAGATTTGGAAGGATTTCCGCGGCACCATCACAATTCAGGCCATCGCGGATCTGGGGATGGAGCTGGAGGACGAGTGCAAGGATATGGCCCGCGCAGTCGTTGCGGAAGCCATGCCCGACTGGCGGAACGCCCTGGAAATGACAGAGTTTCTGGAGCAGATTCAGGATGTGTTGGAAATCCTGAACACCGCCCCGACGTGAGGAGATCCGGCGATAGCGTTCTGCATGGCAGCAGCCCCCGAGTGGTGCAAACCACCCGGGGGTTTGGCATATCGGAAGGCCAAAATTCCAGAATTTGGTTATTCTGGGAAAAATTCCTGTATATGAGTTGCCAGGATCCGACCGTTTCTGCCATAATCATAGTAAATCTTGTGCAAAGGGGCGATTTTATGGCGAAAGCGATCATTCACTATATTTCGGAGCTCTTGCTCGTGTACCAGGCGCATACGCAGAAGACCTGCAGTGAGATGGCGCTGGACTTCGATATTGCGCTGTCCAATCTGTACCTGTACCGGAACGAGACCGGAAATCCCAGAGCCAAAACCATTGACAAAATTATCAACAAAGTGGAGACAGACTGTCCGGAAGCATTTCGGGAGGTTCGCTGGTCATGAGTGAGATAGAAGCTCCGGTTGGGCTGATTCGGTTCCTGCATCGGCTCGGCGTCACGGAAAACTATACGGGCTTTCATTATCTGGCTTGCGCCGTCTGCCTGTGCATCGCGGAGCCGGAGCGGCTCCTGCAGGTCACGAAACGCGTCTATCCGGAAGTGGCAGATCGGTACCACACGAATTGGAAGGCCGTGGAGCGAAACATCCGGACCGCTGCCCGCGTGATCTGGGAGCAGGGACGCATGCCGCTGGAGCATCTGGCGGGCAGAGCGCTGCTTCGGCGTCCCCGTACCGCGCAGCTTCTGGCCATTCTGACGTATGGGCTGCTTCCGCATGTGCCCTTTTCCGAGACTGCACCAGAGGCCCTGTTCGGCGATGATTTTCCAGAGCGTGTCCTCGGAATTCCGAATTGATTTTTCGCAAAAAGCGGCCAAATCGGCGGCGTTCCGGAAGGAACGCCGCCGTTCCCCATGGCGGGATATCTTAAAGATATCCCGCCGCCGCTGTCGGGCCGAAAATAATTCCCCGCGCCTCGAATCCGGGCGCAGAGGCCGAATTTTGAGAAAATAATATCACAATCGTCATCTGTACGAAATTTACCGCTTTTCTGCGGAAATATCCCCCCACCCGGCTTCCCACGCGGGAGGGGATGCTTTATAATGCAAGACGACGAATTTTGCCGGCGGAGCCTTTTGGGAAACGGGATATTTCCCGAGCTCTGCGGGAATGATTTTCGGGACTGCCGGCATCACGGCGCTGCGTCCGGCTGTGACGCGGCAACGGGCGGCGTGGCCGGCGGGAAAGGACGGAAACCATGCGTAAACACAGAGCTGCCCGCCTGCGGTCGGACGGCACGATGGGGCGGTACCTCCTCCGGCGGCTCCTGTGGCTGATTCCGGTGTTTCTGGGTGTGACGTTTCTCACGTTCAGCCTGATGTATATCTCACCCAACGATCCGGCGGAGATGATGATGATCGCCCAGGGGATGCCCGTCGATCCGGAGGTGCTGGAAAGCCTTCGGAGCCGCATGGGGCTGGACCAGCCGTTCCTGGTGCAGTACGGGACATGGCTGTGGAATTTCATCCGCGGCGACCTGGGGATCTCGTACGCGCAGAATGAGCCGGTGCTGACCATGCTGCTCCGCGCCCTGCCGACGACGCTGCGGCTGACGGGCCTGTCGTGCCTCCTGACCTTCGCGCTGGCCATTCCGCTGGGGATTCTGGCGGCTGTCCGCCAAAACCGGCTGACGGACTACGTGATCCGCGGCTGCACATTTGTGGGCGTGTCGCTCCCGGGCTTCTTTCTGGCGCTGATTTTAATGTATTGCTTCTCCATCCGGCTGGAGTGGCTGCCGGTTCTGAGCGACGGCACCAGTTTCCGCGGGCTGCTGCTGCCGGCCGTAACGCTGGCCGCGGCCATGACGTGCAAGTACATCCGGCAGATCCGCGCAGCGGTGCTGGAGGAGCTGCGCAAGGGCTACGTCCGCGGCGCCGCGGCCCGCGGCGTCAGCACCCGGGTGATTCTCTGGTGCAACGTGCTGAAAAACGCGCTGCTGACGGTGATTACCCTCATGGCCATGACCATCGGCTCCCTGCTGGGCGGTACGGCGGTCATTGAGCGGATCTACTCCCTCTCCGGCCTGGGGAACGTCGTCATGACGGCCATCTCCAACCGGGATTATCCGGTGGTGCAGGGTTTCGTGGCGTGGATGGCGCTGATCTTCGTGGTCATCAATCTGCTGGCGGACCTGCTCTATCGGGCGGCGGATCCCCGGATCCGCCTGCAGGAGACCGGGTACGCCGGGAGAGAGGAGGCGGGGCAGCTTGACCGGAAACCGTAATCGAGCCGCCCGCCGGCGGCTGATGGTCTGGGGTATCCTGGCGGGGCTGTTCCTGCTGTGGGCCGCCGTAGCGCCGCTGCTGACGCTCAACGACCCGTATCTTGCAGACCTCTCCATTGCCCGGCAGCCGCCCAGCTGGGAATACCCCATGGGCACCGACGGCCTGGGCCGCTGCCTGCTCTCCCGCATCATGGCCGGCGCACCGGCCACCATTTACGCCTCTCTGCTGGTGGTGGCCGTGACCTTCCTGGGCGGCAGCCTCATCGGCGTGCTCTGCGGCTACTTCGGCGGGGCGCTCGACACCGTCGTCATGCGGGTGGTGGACATTCTGCTGGCCTTCCCGGGGATGATCCTCTGCATCGCCGTGGCCGGCTTCCTGGGCAGCGGCATGGACAACGCGGTCATCGCCCTGTCCGTCACCGGCTGGACCCAGTACGCCCGGCTGGCCCGCAGCCGCGTGCTGGCCCTGCGGGAGGAGGGCTTCCTGCAGGCAGCCCGGATCAGCGGCAGCAGCCACGGGAAGATCATCCTCCGCCACGTGCTGCCCAATGCCATGCGGGTGCTGATCGTTACGGCCGCACTGAACGTCGGCGGCACCATTCTGGAGATGGCCAGCCTGTCGTTTCTCGGGCTGGGCGCGGAGGCGCCTCTGGCCGAGTGGGGCGTTCTGCTCAACGAGGGCCGGAGCCTGCTGCAGACGAATCCGAACCTGGTGTTCTGCCCCGGCATCTTCCTGTTCGTGGCCGTCGTGCTCTCGAATCTGCTGGGGGACAGTATCCGGGACGTGCTGGACCCGCAGGGCTGACGGGATTGTAAGAAGGAGTGATCCGTGTGACTTTGAAAAAATGGAGCATTGCTGTCTGCCTGACGGCCATGCTGGCAGGACTGCTGGCCGGCTGCGGCGGCGCGGCAGACCCGGAGACCGGGGACACCGGGGAAAAGACGCTGACCTTCGGCGCCACCGCAGGAACCGGCGGCGCACCGATGGACCCGGCCAACGGCTACCAGGGCTGGACGTGCATCCGCATCGGCGTCGGCGAGACGCTGTTCCGGCTGACGGACACGCTGGAGGCTGAGCCGTTTCTCGTGACGGACTACTCCATCTCCGAGGATCAGCTGACGTGGACGATGACGCTCCGGGAGGGTGTCACCTTCCAGAGCGGCAATCCCATGGACGCCGCGGCCGTGAAGGCCTGCCTGGAGCGGACCGCGGCGCGGAACGACCGGGCGGCCACGGACCTGCGGATCGCCTCCATGGAGGCCGACGGCCTGACGCTCCGCATCACCACCACGGAGCCGAACCCCGTTCTGCCCAACGCCCTCTGCGACCCGTACGCCTGCATTCTGGACGTGGCGGCCACAGAGGACTTCCTGTACGCCCCCGTGGGCACCGGCCCGTACCGGGTGGCGTCGGTGACACCCGACCAGGAGACCGTCGTCGTGCCGTACGAGGGGTACTGGGGCGGGACGCCGAAGCTGTCCAGCATCCGCATCCGGACCATGGACCGGGACGCGCTGACCATGGCCATGCAGACCGGTGAGATCGACGCAGCCTACGGCATGGCGTACGAGGGGCAGGCCCTCTTCGTGGGGGACCCGGACTATCAGATGCAGACGGTGGCCACCAGCCGCATCTACAAGCTCTACTACAATTTCCACAACGAGCATCTGGCCAACATCAACGTCCGCCGGGCGCTGAGCATGCTCGTGGACAAGGCCGCCTACGGCGAGACGGCCATGAGCGGCTTCGGCGCGCCGGCCGCAGGCTGCTTCCCCGAGGACACGCCGTACAGCCAGGGGCTGACGGCCACGGGCTTCGACGTGGACGGCGCCGTGGCGCTGCTGACCCAGGAGGGCTACGCCGACACCGACGGCGACGGGATCCTGGATCTGGACGGAGCGCCGCTGCGCTTTGAGCTGGTGACGTACAGCAGCCGCGCCGAGCTGCCGACCCTGTCGGCGGCCTTCCAGTCCCAGTGCCGGCAGGTGGGCATCGACGTCCACGTGACCGTCAGCGAGTCGTGCGACGACCTGCTGCGGGCCGACCAGTTCGACATCGCGGCGTACGCCTTCGTCACGCTGCCCACCGGCGACCCGGCCTCGTACCTGAACACCGTCATGGGTGCCGACGGCTGGTCCAACTTCGGCCACTACGACAGTCCGCAGGTGCAGGCGCTGCTGGAGCAGCTGGACAGCGAGTTTGACACCGGCCGCCGGGCGGAGCTGGCGGCGGAGATCGTGCAGCAGGCCCTGGACGACGAGGCGTACTGCTTCATGGACCATCTGGAGATGTCGCTGGTGACGAAGGCGACGGTAACAGGACTGGAGCCCCATCCCAGCGACTACTACCAGATCAATGTCGATACGGACATCGCAGCGTGAGGCGGCCATGAGAAACGAGCAACCGTTGCTGGCTGTGGAGGAGCTGCAGGTGACGTACGGCGGCGTCCCGGCGCTGCAGGGCGTGTCCCTGGCCGTGGCGCCCGGAGAGATCCTCGGTGTGGTGGGCGAAAGCGGCTGCGGAAAGAGCACTCTGCTGGACGCCGTCCTCCGGCTGCCGCGCCGGGACGGGCGGATCGCCGGCGGGCGGATCGTCTTTGCCGGCCGGGATCTGGCGGCACTCGGCGGCCGGGAGCTGCGCCGCCTGCGGGGCGAGCAGCTGGGCGTCGTTTACCAGAATCCCGGCGAGACGCTGAATCCGTCCCGCCGGATCCGGACGCAGTTTTACGAGGCCCTCCGGGCCCACCGGTCGGTGACGCGGGCGGAGGCCAATACCATTGCCGCGGCGCAGATGGCACGGCTCCACCTGGAGGAGCCGGAGGCGCTGCTGGACAGCTATCCGTTCCAGCTGAGCGGCGGCATGGCCCAGCGGGTGGCCCTGGCCCTGGCCATGGTGCTGGAGCCGCAGCTGCTGCTGGCCGACGAGCCCACCAGCGCCCTGGACGTGACGGTCCAGGCCCGGGTCGTGGAGGAGCTGCTGGAGCTGCGGGCGGCCCGCGGGACGGCCATCCTGCTGGTGACGCACAACCTGGGCGTGGTGGCCCGGATGGCTGACCGGGTGGCGGTGATGTACGCCGGACGGCTGGTGGAATCCGGCACCCGGGAGCAGGTGCTGACCCGCCCGGCCCACCCGTACACGCGGGCCCTGCTGGCCGCTGTGCCGGACTTTTCCGGCCGGCTGCCCCGGGGCCTGCCGGGCAAGCCGCCGCTGCCGGGCACCGTCCGGACGGGGTGCGAATTTGCGGCGCGATGTCCCCGCGCGGAAGCCACCTGCCGGGAGCGGCCGCCGGTGCTGCGGCCGGCGGCCGGCGGCCAGCAGACCGCCTGCTGGAAGGAGGCGACGGACCGTGGCTGAACCGGTGCTGATTATGGAGCATCTGTGCAAGGCATTCGCCGACGGCCGCGCAGTCCAGGCCCTGGAGGACGTCAGCGGCCAGGTGGCCGCCGGGGAGATCCTCGGCGTGGTGGGCGAGAGCGGTTCGGGCAAGAGCACGCTGGCCCGGGTGGTCATGCGCCTGCTGGAGCCGGACAGCGGGACGCTGCGGCTCTGCGGCCGGGAAATCACCCGCCTCCGGGGTGCGGCTCTGCGCCGCTGCTACGGCCGAATGCAGATGGTCTTTCAGGACGTGGCGGGCTCCTTCGATCCGCGGCTGCCGGTGGGCCGCAGCATTGCCGAGCTGCTGGAGAACTTCACCGACCTGGACCGCCGGGGGCGGACGGCGGAGGTCGCGCGGCTCCTGGAGCAGGCCGGTCTGACGGCCGCCCACGCCGCGGCGCTGCCGTCCCAGCTCAGCGGCGGCGAGTGCCAGCGGGCGGCCATCGCCCGGGCCCTGGCCGTGAAGCCGCGGCTGCTCGTCTGCGACGAGGCCACCAGCGCCCTGGACGTCTCCATGCAGGCGCAGATCGTGGAGCTGATCCACCGGCTGGCCCGGGAGATGTCCATGGCGGTGCTGTTCATCTCCCACGATCTGGCCCTGGTGGACAGCCTCTGTGACCGGGTGATGGTGCTGCACCGGGGCCGGGTGGTGGAGGCCGGCGCGGCCCGGGCCGTCATCCAGAACCCGCAGGACCCCTACACCCGCCAGCTCCGCGCCTCCGTGCTCTCCGCAGACGGCTGACCGCAGACGTAAAAACAGGCCCGGCGCGCTCATTGGGCGCGCCGGGCCTTTCGTGTCCGGTCGGGAGGGCGGGAGCCCTCCCGGAATTATGCGTGGATGCGGGTGCCGGTGCGGCCGGCGATGCCGTCGCGGGCCTTCTCCAGCAGCGTGATCAGCGCCGTGCGGCCGGGGCCGGAGCGGGCGAACCGGACGGCCGCCTGGACCTTCGGCAGCATGGAGCCGGGGGCGAACTCGCCGGCGGCCGCGTACTGCTCGGCCTCGTCGGGCGTCAGCTCGTCGAGCCACTGCTGGTCGGGCTTGCCGTAGCGGATGGCCACCTTTTCCACGGCCGTCAGAATGATCAGCGCGTCGGCGTCCAGGGACTGGGCCAGGACGCAGGAGGCGAAGTCCTTGTCGATGACGGCGGCCGCGCCCTTTAGATGGTGCCCCTCCGTGCGGAACACGGGGATGCCGCCGCCGCCGCAGGCCACCACCACCAGGCCGGCCTCGACCATGTCACGGATGGACTCGATCTCCACGATGGCCTTGGGCTGCGGCGAGGCCACCACCCGGCGGTAACCCCGACCGGCGTCCTCCACCACGTCGTAGCCGCGCTCGGCCACCAGCTGATCGGCCTCGGCCTTCGTCATGAAGGCGCCGATGGGCTTGGTGGGGTTGCTGAACGCCGGATCCTCCGGGTCCACTTCCACCTGCGTGAGCACCGTGGAGACGCCCTTGTGGATGCCGCGGTCCAGCAGCTCCTCCCGCAGGGCGTTCTGCAGGTCGTAGCCGATGTAGCCCTGGCTCATGGCCACGCAGACCGAAAGCGGGCAGGGGATGTACTTGTCCGGCTCGGCGCGGGTCAGCTCGGCCATGGCCTTCTGAATCATGCCCACCTGCGGGCCGTTGCCATGGGCGATGACCACGTCGTTGCCGTCCTCAATCAGGTCGACGATGGCGCGGGCCGTCTTTTTGACCGCCGCCATCTGCTCCGGCAGGGTGCTGCCCAGGGCGTTCCCGCCCAGGGCGATGACGATGCGCTTTCCCATGATGCGACTCCTCCCAGGGCGGCAGGGCCGCCTCAGAAATGCTTGCGCTGGCCGCCGCGGGCATCCAGCTCCATCAGCGCGCGGGCCGGGTCGCGGACCTTGGCCAGGAAGATCATGGCGGCGATGATGTACGGCTTGTACGACGCCTCCTTATAAAGCGGCACCAGATACCGGTCGAACACCGAGTTGTCCACCTCGCCCTCGGCGCAGGACAGGCCGGTGATGTCGGCGGGCAGGCAGTGGAGATACAGGGCGCTGCCGTCCTTCGTGCGCTTCATCATCTCCTCGGTGCAGGCCCAGTCCTTGTGCTCGGCGTTCTGAGCCAGGAGGCGCTGCTCCAGGGCGTCGATGCCCGCCTGATCGCCGGCGGCGTACAGCTTCGTGCGCTCCTCCATGGCGGCGAAGGAGGCCCAGCTCTTGGGATAGACGATGTCGGCGTCCTGGAAGGCGTCGGCCATGGAGTGGGTCTTGGAGAAGCTGCCGCCGGAGGCCGCCGCGTTCTTCCGGGCGATGTCCTCCACGTCGGGCATGATGTCGTACCCCTCCGGATGGGCCAGCACCACGTCCATACCGAAGCGGGTGAACAGGCCTACCACGCCCTGGGGCACCGACAGGGGCTTGCCGTAGGACGGGGAGTACGCCCAGCTCATGGCGATCTTCTTGCCCTTGAGGTTCTCCACGCCGCCGAAGTGGTGGATCACGTGGAGCAGGTCGGCCATGCACTGGGTGGGATGGTCCACGTCGCACTGGAGGTTCACCAGCGTGGGCTGCTGCTCCAGGATGCCGTCCCGGTAGCCCTCCTGGACGGCGTCCATGAACGTCTTCTGGTACTTGTGGCCCTCGCCGATGTACATGTCGTCGCGGATGCCAATGACGTCGGCCATGAACGAGACCATGTTGGCCGTCTCGCGGACGGTCTCGCCGTGGGCGATCTGGGACTTCTTCTCATCCAGATCCTGGCAGGCCAGGCCCAGCAGATTGCAGGCCGAGGCAAAGGAGAACCGCGTTCTCGTGGAATTGTCCCGGAAGATGGAGATGCCCAGGCCGGAGTCGAAGACGCGGGTGGAGATGTTCCGCTCCCGCAGGTCGCGCAGGGCGTCGGCCACGGTGAACACGGCGTCCAGCTCCTCGCCGGTCTTGTCCCAGGTCCAGTAGAAGTCCTCGTTGTACATATTGTTGATGTGCAGCTTCTGCAGATGCTTGGCCAGTTCCACAGCTTTGCTCATGTTCAGTCTCCTCCTGTCAGTTGGCGGTTTGGGGCTCAGCGGATGTCATTGTCGGTGAGCGTGGCCCGGAACTGGGTCACGTCGCCGGTCTTGTTCTCGGCGCGGTACAGGGTCGGCACCGCCGCGTACAGGGCGGCGCAGGTGACGAGATCCTGCTTCCAGGTGATCTCGTTGGGGGCGTGCGCCTGGCTCTCGGCGCCGGGGCCGAAGCCGACGCAGGGGATGCCGTACCGGCCCTGGATGGAGACACCGTTGGTGGAGAAGGTCCACTTGTCGGTCAGGGGCCGGCCCTGGCGCAGGTGCATGGCGTCGTACTTGGGATCCCCGTCGGCGTGGCCGATGCGAACGTCGCCCCAGAGGGCGTGGTGGGCGTCGATGAGGGCCTGGACGTGGGCGGCAGACTCCTTGTTGATCCACGTGGGGAAGTAGCACTCGGTCTCGTAGACGGTGCCGGTCCAAGCCGGGCGGTCGTACATATACATGGAGACCTTCACGTCGTCGCCGTACTTCTTCACGCTGGGCAGCTGCCGGATCTCCTCCAGGCAGGAGTCCCACGTCTCGCCGGCGGTCATGCGACGGTCGATGGAGATGGCGCACGAGTCGGCCACGGCGCAGCGGCTGGGGCTGGTGTAGAAGATCTGGGAGACGGTGCACGTGCCGCGGCCCAGGAAGCGGGCGTCCTCCCAGTGCTCCGGGTTGAACGCGGGGTTGAGCATCTTCACCAGGCCGGGGATGGCCGCGTCGTCGTCGCCGTTCTCATTGAGAGAGCGGACGTCGGCAATGATGTCGGCCATCTTGTAGATGGCGTTGTCGCCGCGCTCCGGCGCCGAGCCGTGGCAGGAGACGCCGTGGACGTCCACGCGGATCTCCATGCGGCCGCGGTGGCCGCGGTAGATGCCGCCGTCGGTGGGCTCGGTGGAGATGACGAACTCGATCTTGCTGCGGGCGTCCTCGGGCCCGTCAAAGTATTTGTTGACGATGTACTGCCAGCACATGCCGTCGCAGTCCTCTTCCTGGACGGAGCCGACGACCATCAGCTTGTACCCCTCGGGGATCAGATTCAGGTCCTTCATAATCTTGACGCCGTACAGTGCAGCCGCCATGCCGCCCTCCTGGTCGGAGCCGCCGCGGCCGTAGATGACGTCGTCCGTCTCGTAGCCCTGGTACGGATCCGCCTCCCAGTTGGCGGCGTTGCCGATGCCGACGGTGTCGATGTGGGAGTCGATGGCGATGATCCTGTCGCCGCTGCCCATCCATCCGATGACGTTGCCCAGGCCGTCGATCTCGACCTTGTCGTAGCCGACCTTCTCCATCTCCGCGGCAATGCGGCGGATGACGCCTTCCTCCTCGCAGCTCTCGCTGGGGATGGCGATCATATCCCGCAGGAAACGGGTCATGTCGGCCTGGTAGCCCCGGGCGGCTTCCTTGATGGCTTCGTAATTCATATCCGGTTCCTCCTTCTGAACACTAATACGCGCTGCACGGATGCCCCCGCGTGGCCCGCGGTCAGGCTCTTCTGTGTCCATCATAACATACACGCGGCAGATGTCAAACTAAATTTTTGTAATGCTGAAAATTTTTTTGAAAATCCATTGATTTTTCTGCAGACTATGGTATGATGAAACCAGAAACGGCCGCACGGTGCGGCCCGGCGGAGACAGGAGGCATGCCATGCTGACAGAACAGGAGATGCGGACCCTCAAGCAGATTGCGAAGGGCGTTGCGGAGCAGTTTGGCTCCAACTGTGAGGTGGTGATCCACGAGATCACGGATCGGAGTGCCTACAGCTCCATTGCGGCCATCTACAACGGCCATGTGACCAGCCGGAAGCTGGGGGACGGCCCGTCCCACGTGGTGCTGGAACAGCTGGGCAAGGCCGACAGCGACCCGGCGGATCACCCCTGCTACCTGACCAGGACACCCGACGGGAAGATCCTCAAGTCCTCCTCCATGTATATCCGCGACGAGCAGGGTAAGGTGGCAGCCATTTTCTGCATCAACTTCGACATTTCCGCCCTGACGATGCTCGACCGGGCCGTGGGCGAGCTCATCTCCCCCAAGGATACGCAGCAGAAGGAGCCGGAGCGGATCACGCTGAACGTCACCGACCTGCTGGACGACCTGATCCGCCAGTCCGTGGAGCTGGTGGGCAAGCCGGTGGCCATGATGAACAAGGAGGACAAGGTCAAGGCCATCCAGTTCCTCAACAAGAACGGGGCGCTGCTCATTACCAAATCCGGCGACAAGATCGCGAAGCACTTTGGCATTTCCAAGTACACCTTGTATTCGTATCTCGACGTCAAAACAGGAGGAGATAAGAAATGATCGATCTGACCATCCACAAGGAAGGCCTGGCCCACAACATCCAGAAGGCCAGGGAGAACAACGTCATCATCCCCACCATCGCCCAGATGCAGCACCCGGAGACGATCCCCGAGAAGATCCGGGAAAAGCTGAAGAACGTGGGCCTCTGGGACGTCAACCCCCTGAACCTGTTCCGTATCACGTGGAAGAACGAACCCAAGGAGTTCGGCGGCCAGTTCCAGGCCATTCCCAACTACGTGGAGATCCCCTCGTCCCTGTCGGGTGTCCCGTGCCGGATCATCGCCATGGCCGGCAAGTGGTTCCCCACCGGCTGCCACAAGGTCGGCGCCTCCTTCGGCTGCCTGGCGCCGCGGCTGGTGACGGGCCAGTTTGACGCCACGTATCACCACGCCGTCTGGCCCTCCACCGGCAACTACTGCCGCGGCGGCGCGTTCAACTCCAAGCTGCTGGCGTGCGAGTCGGTGGCCATCCTGCCGCAGGACATGTCGAAGGAGCGCTTCGAGTGGCTCAGCAAGATCGCCGGCCAGGTCATCGCCACGCCGGGCTGCGAGTCCAACGTCAAGGAGATCTTCGACAAGACGTGGGAGCTCAAGGCCGACCCCACCATGATGATCTTCAACCAGTTCGCCGAGATGGGCAACCCCCTGTGGCACTACAACGTCACCGGCTTCGCCCTGGCCGAGCTGTTCGAGGCCATCAAGCGCCCCGGCGACCGGTTCTCCGGCGCGTGCTTCACCTCCGGCTCCGCCGGCACCATGTCCGCCGGCGACCTGCTCAAGGAGCGGTATCCGCACCTGAAGCTGGCTGTGGGCGAGGCGCTCCAGTGCCCGACCATCCTGGAGAACGGCTTCGGCGGCCATCGGATCGAGGGCATCGGCGACAAGCACATCCCGTGGATCCACAACGTCAAGAACACCGACATGGTCATCGACATCGACGATGAGGACAGCCAGCGGTTGCTGCGGCTGTTCAACACCCCCGAGGGCCAGGCGTATTTGAAGAACGAGCTGCACCTGGACGACGAGCTCATCGAAAAGCTCACCTGGCTGGGCATCAGCGGCATCGCCAACGTGCTGTGCTGCATCAAGATGGCCAAGTACTACGAGTTCACGGAGCACGACGTGGTGGGCACTGTCCTCACGGACTCCGCCGTCATGTACCAGAGCCGCATCCAGGAGCTCAACGACCAGCACGGCCCCTACAACGCCCACGAGGCGGCCATGGACCACGCCCTCCATATGCTGGGCCTGAAGCTGGACAACATGATGGAGCTGACCTATCAGGACCGCAAGCGGGTCCACAACCTGAAGTACTACACCTGGGTGGAGCAGCAGGGCCGCACCGCGGAGGAGCTGAACGCCCAGTGGTACGACACGGAGGGGACCTGGGACGCGGTCCATGCCCAGGCCAAGGACCTGGACGACCTGATCAACGCCTTCAACGAGGAAACAGGCCTGCTGAAAACCCTGTAGGACCGGAACTGGCGGCAGCGCCGAATATTGGGAAAGCCAGAGAGAAAACCGGCGGAGCGTCTATGCGCCCCGCCGGTTTTGCTGTGGAAAAGAGCTCTCCTATACACTGTCCGCCTGCCGGTAGGCCCGGGGGGTTACGCCGTAGAAGCGCTTGAAGGCCTGAGCGAAATTGCTGGGGCTGTCAAAGCCGCACTGGAGTGCTACCTCCGAGATGGGGAGGGCGGTGGTCCGCAGCAGGCCGGCCGCCTCCCCCACCCGGTATTTCAGCAGGTACTGCATGGGGGACACGCCGATGGTCCGGCGAAAGCACCGCAGGCACTCCCGTTGGCCGATGGCGGCGGACTGGGCCACCTGCTCCAGGGTGATGGCCTGGCCGTAGTGGCTGTGGATGAACTCCATCATGGTCTTCAGCCGCATGGTGTCCGTCCGGTTCTCTATGGGGACCGGCGGCAGCATCTCCGGCTTCAGCCGCCCTGCCTGGGACAGATACAGGGCCAGCCACATCTGGGACAGGTGGGCCCGCACCGCCAGCTCGTGGCCCAGGGCGCCCCGCTGCTGGGCGCGGAAGGCGGCGTGGAGCTGGTAGAGGGTCCCCGCGTCCCCCTCCGGCGTCAGCCGGACGCCTCGCAGGCTGTGGCAGTCCACAATGGGCATCACATACCGCCTGGCAAACACCGTGTCGTCCCCGCCGGTGAGCAGCTCCTTGCGGAACACCAGGGAGTGCAGCTCGCAGAACTCGTCCGCGTGGGCCATGTGGAGGACGTTGGCGTTGATGAAGGCGCCGCAGCCCGCCTCCAGCTCCATAGTGGCGCCGGGGGCGTAGAACCGGATGCTGCCGGCCTGGACGTACACCACCTCCAGCTCCTCGTGCCAGTGCCAGCCGATGTCGTCCGTGTCCCGGCCGTGCATGATGGTGAGATAGCCCGCGCAGGGGAACTCCGGCGTCCCGTGAAGCCGCAGCTCCCGGCCGTCCCGCCGGGACCCGGCGGAGGGAACCTGCAGAGCCATGGAAAGGCCTCCTCTCTTTAGTCGGTTTTTTTATATTATATGTCCATTCGTTTATTGTTTCAAGAGGGAATAGACGGTATTCTTACAGTGTAAACGAGATAAGGAGGTAAGAATGATGAGCAAGAAGATGTTTGGCATCACGATTCTGCATGTGGATGATGTGGAAGGGCTGTTTGCCGCGGTGGATGACTGCACCAAGCCGGTGTACATGGTTTCCGGCGACCAGCTGGTGGACCTGCACAACGGGGCGGCTCGTCAGACTCTGCGTGACACCCAGAAGAAGGGTGAGGAGATCGCGAACCTGAAGGTCTACACCAGCTGTGACGAGGACATGATGATCCTGGCCAACTACCTGATGTATGGCCGCTGCAGCGCCTGACTGCGCAGGCGCTGCCACCCCCAGTTTGAAATTGCCTGACTTGCCCTCCAAGGGGGGCAATGTCATTCAGTTAAGCCTTTTCTCCTGTAAAATCCCCGCCGTTAGGGTATGGATTCGCAAATCCCTGCCCTAACGGCGGGGTATTTTTGCGGTGGGTGTCTTTAATAAGCGGACAATTTGTATATGGGAAGCAAACTCCGCCGTTAAGTCCATACGCAATGCGAAGCGCCTCCGTCCGCTCCGCTTATTGGGCCAGGGTCGCCAGCAGCTGGTCCACGGTCGCCGCCCGGTCGTCTTGGCCCGTCCAGTCGCTCAGGGGCTCTAGCCGGGCGTTGCGGGCCACCACCGCGTCATACTGGATCTGGGTGGCCGCCGCCCCGTCCACGGTGTAGTTTTCGTTGATGTCGCTGATCTCCACCGTGCGGGTGGAGTAGTAATAGGTCCGGCTGCCGCCGGAGAAGTCCCCGCCGCCGATGGACTCATACTCGATCCCCAGCTCCCCGGTCTCGGCGTCCCGGCACAGGTACCAGTTCAGCGACCCGCCGGCGTTGGCCCCCACGAATTTCTCCTGGAGGGTCCCGTCCTGCCAGGAGTAGAGCAACGCCGGACCCATATTGGACAGGGTGAACATCTCCTCCACGCCGTCCTGGTCCAGGTCCACCAGCTTGGCCTGCAGGAATCCCTCCAGGCCGCCGTAGGGGTCGGCGGAGAGCAGCAGGTCCACCATGGCCGCCGCCATCTGCTCCCGGTCGGAGACATCGTCCCCCTTGGCGGCCAGCAGCAGGGCGGTGGTAGCCTCGTCGGTGGAGGAGCAGATCTCGCTGCCATCCCAGCCGGGGCTGCACAGCTCATACAGGGAGGGGGATGCTCCGGTTCCGCCGTAGTCGCCCTCACCCGGTTCGTCCACCGGGATCAGACCGCCGCCGGAGATCTGGCTGTAATAGTAGGCCACGTTATTCTCGTAGTACCCGGTAGGTTCTATCATCTCCCACTCCACATACAGGACGCGGCCGTCTTCTAATTCTTCCAAATACCCGCCGCTGGCGCTGCCATCTGCGCAGGAGCAAACCATCTGCACCCGGCCGTCCACATAGGTGTACACCTCGGGGGCGTAGTCCCCAACGCCGGGGGCCGGGTGGACGAAGACCAGGTAGGGATTCCCGTTCCCGTCGAAGTCCGCCAGGAAGGCGTAGGACAGTCTCCCTTCCTCGTGGAATATGTCGTTCTCGTCATAGGT
>CAJFNY010000006.1 GCA_904395865.1 uncultured Oscillospiraceae bacterium | reverse complement strand
TCAAAAAGTTGCAAATTCGGGTTTGATTGAACGCGAAAGGGGACCCTGACGGTCCCCTTTCACACTTTCCCTCCCTCCGAATCCTTCAGTCAGTGCGGCTTTTCGACAGTCTCAGGGGACCGTTACGGTCCCCTTTCTGTATGCCCGGATGCCCGGCAAGGGGCTGCGGACCGGCGGGCGGGCTCCGGCAGGCCGGCTCACGCCGGCTCGGCCGTCAGGTACCCGATGGGGGACGACGGGGCCCAGCTGCCGCGGACGGCCCGCATGTTCCGCCGCATCTGCGCCAGAAGCCGCGGGCTGCGCAGGAGCGTCAGCACGTCGTTGACCATGACCTCCGAATCCGACCGCCAGCTGACCCAGCCCAGGCCGTTGGACTCGATGTACCGGGCGTTGCCCACCTCCTGCACCAGGAACGGCTTGAGGACGTACAGGGGCGTCAGCGTGTGGATGGCCTCGAAGGTGGTCACGCCGCCGGACTTGGTGATGACCAGGTCGGCCTGGCGCATGTACTCGTCCACCCGCTCGGTGTAGCCCACGGCCTCCACCTGCGGGAATTCGGCCCGGAGGCGGCGGAGCAGCGCGTCGTTGCGCCCGGCGATGACCGTCACCCGGAATTCCGGCCGGCAGGCCAGCGCCCGGAGCAGCCCGTCGCCCCCGGGGATCAGGCCCAGGCCGCCGCCCATGAGCAGCACGTGCTTCCCGTCCCGGGAGAACACCCCCGTCCGGCGGAACGGCTGCCGCACCGGCACGCCGCAGACGGTGATCCGCGCCGGGTCCACGCCGCGGGCCAGCAGGGCCTGGCGGGCCTCGTCGCAGGCGGCGAAGTACCGGTCGGTCTCCGGCGCGATCCATTCGTCGTGGAGCGTCACGTCGGTGACGTACGTGTAGAGGGGGATGCGGCTGCCCCGCTGGCGCTTGTACGCCGAGATGTACTGGGAGCAGACCGGCAGCGTCGTCACCACCAGGTCCATGCCGGAGAGCAGCGAGTCCAGCCGCCGGATCGCCGGCCCCTTCAGCGGCGCGCCGGCCCGCAGGCCCGTCAGCCGGTTGATGAGGTTGTAGACCCCGGCAAACCGGCGGACCAGCAGGCCGAAGGCCTGGTAGATCCGGGCTGCCGCCCGGGGAAAGAGCTCGTCCATCACGTCCACCACGCGGACGCAGGCGTCCGTCCGGGCCAGGAGGATCTCCTGACGGACGGCCTCCGCCGCGGCACAGTGACCCATGCCGAACCGCCCCGTCAGCACCAGGACGTGCAGGGGCTTCTGAGTTGCCGGAAATTGACGCATTGAAATCCCTCCAGACATTTTTGGCTCACCCTCATTGTACCAGCCGCCGCCTTTTGAAAAAAAGGCGGGAAACCGTTAAGTTTTCTTTAAGCTTTCGGGGGAACGCGATCTGTATTATTGTATCAAGTGCGTAATACAATAATACATTAAGACAGCCGGGCTGTCAAGAGGGGAACTGCAAAAATCGCCGCATTTCTGAAGGAGATTGTCGGGAATACCTCTTGACACATAATACTATATAACGCATAGTATTGGTTGTCAAGACGTCCCGCAGAAAAAGCCCGCCCCCGGAAGGGGGCGGGCATACGCTGCCGGGGAACGGCAGCCATGCGATTCGATGTGCGGGACGGCCGCCTCAGAACAGCCACGGCAGCACCGAGCTGAGGCCCAGTGCGCTCAGGGAGTAGACGAAGATGATGGCCGGGCGGCAGAGGATGGTGATGAGCGTGAACTTCCGCCAGCTCATGCCCGTGGTGCCGGCCAGGAAGCAGAGGAAGTCGTCGGGCAGGCCGGGCAGGAAGATGGCCACGGCGAAGAGCCGGTCGAACCGCTTGCTCTCGTGGGTCCACTTCTCGTACTTCTCGTGGAGCTTCCGGGAGAAGAGCTTCTCCAGCAGGGGCTTGCCCAGGTTCCGGGCGATGGCGAAGGCCAGCAGCGAGCCCAGGACGATGCCGAGGTAATTCCAGAGAAAACCCCACCACGGCCCGAACAGCACGACGCCGGCCAGGCAGCTGACGCCGCCGGGCAGCACCGGCACCACCACCTGGGCCGCCTGGAGCGCCACGAACAGCGCCGCGGCGCTGCCGCCGTAGCTGTCGACGCAGGCCTGCAGGGCGTCCACGGACCGGAAGGCCCCCTGGCGCCACAGCCACACGGCGATGCCCACGCACAGCAGGAGCAGCAGCACCGAGCAGAGATTCATAAAAAGCTTCAGGCGATTGTTCTTCATGCGGTCGTCCCTCTCCCGGGTTTGGGAAGCCGTGCACGGCCGCGCCGCGCGCTTCATCAGAATGTATTGTAGTCCAATCCGGCCCAAAAGGAAAGGGCGAAATCATGAAGAATTTTTGAAGATTTGCAGAATACAGAGCCCGGCGGCGCCCCTCCCGCCGGGAGAAGCGCCGCCGGGCGGCGGTTCATCGGTTGTTGATGTTCGTGCGGCTGTTGCGCAGGCGGGCCATGGCGCGGGCCAGCATGATCTGGTTGGCGCGGAACTGGGCCTGGGAGTGGCTCTGGCGGAGCATCTCCTCGGCCTGGCGGCGGGCCCGCTCGGCGCGGCTGCGGTCGATGTCCTCGGGCCACTCGCACGTCTGGGCGAACAGCACGACGCCGTGGTCGCCCACCTCCATGTACCCCTCGGAGTTGACGGCGTCGCGCCAGACGCCGTCCTGCTTCAGCTGCAGGGCGCCGGGCCGCAGGACCACCACCATGGGCGCGTGGCCCTTCAGGATGGTCCATTCGCCGTCGTCGGCCACGAACGTCAGGGCCTCCACCTCGCCGGAGAAGAAGCGGCGCTCCGGCGTCAGGATCTCCAGATGGAAGGTGTGCTCCTCAGCCATTCTGCTCCAGCTCCTTTGCCTTGGCGATGGCCTCGTCGATGTCGCCGACCATGGAGAAGGCTGCCTCGGGCAGATCGTCCACCTCGCCGTCGACGATGGTTTTGAAGCTGCGGATCGTGTCCTTCAGCGGGACGAAGCGGCCGGGCTTGCCGGTGAACTGCTCGGCCACGTTCATGGGCTGGGACAGGAACTGCTGGATCTTCCGGGCCCGGTAGACGATGCGCCGGTCCTCCTCGCTGAGCTCGTCCATGCCGAGGATGGCGATGATGTCCTTGAGCTCGTTGTACCGCTGGAGGCACTCCTGCACCCGGCGGGCCACCTCGTAGTGCTCCCGGCCGACGATGGCCGGGTCGAGGATCCGGGAGTTGGACTCCAGCGGGCTGACGGCCGGGTAGATGCCCATCTCGGCCACGTGGCGGGAGAGGACGGTGGTGGCGTCCAGGTGGGAGAAGATCGTGGCCGGGGCCGGGTCGGTCAGGTCGTCGGCGGGGACGTAGATGGCCTGCACCGACGTGATGGAGCCGTCGCGGGTGGAGGTGATGCGCTCCTCCAGCTCGCCCAGCTCCTCGGCCAGGGTGGGCTGGTAGCCCACGGCCGACGGCATGCGGCCCAGCATGGCCGAGACCTCGTTGCCGGCCTGGACGTAGCGGAAGATGTTGTCGATGAAGAGCAGCACGTCCTGGTGCATCTCGTCGCGGAAGTACTCGGCCATGGTCAGGCCGGTCATGGCGACGCGCATGCGGGATCCCGGCGGCTCGTTCATCTGGCCGAAGGCCAGGGCCGTCCGGCTGATGGCGCCGGAGGCGCGCATGTCGTGGATCAGGTCGTTGCCCTCGCGGCTGCGCTCGCCGACGCCGGTGAACACCGAGCAGCCGCCGTGCTCCTTGGCGATGTTGTAGATCAGCTCCATGATGAGCACCGTCTTGCCCACGCCGGCGCCGCCGAAGAGGCCGATCTTGCCGCCCTTGGCGTACGGCGTCAGCAGGTCGATGACCTTGATGCCGGTCTCGAAGAATTCGGTCTTGGCGCTCTGCTCCACAAAGCTGGGGGCGGGGCGGTAGATGCCCCAGCGCTCGCCGGTGAGGGCCGGGCCGCCGTCGATGGGGTTGCCCAGTACGTCCACCACGCGGCCCAGGGTCTGCTCGCCCACGGGGACGCGGATGGGGCCGCGGGTGTTGGTGACGGCCATGCCGCAGTGGAGGCCGTACGTGGACTCCAGCGCCACGCAGCGGCACTCGCCGGGGGCCGTGTGGGACGCCACCTCCAGGTGGACGCCGGACGCGGTGGTCAGCAGGTCGTGGAGCTGCCAGTGCTCGTCGCGGGGGTAGCGCACGGTCAGCACGGGGCCGGAGATCTGGGAGATGATGGCTTCGCGGGATGCCTCCTGCTCCAAGGGATTCGCCTCCTTGTTGGACGGGTCCGTCTGCTGCTCCAGGGCCAGGCCGGCGCCGCTGATTTCGGTGATCTCCTGGGTGATCTGGCTTTGACGGGCCATATTCAGGTCGAGATGCAGCTGCTTGAGCAGCTCGTCCGCGTTCCGCGTGGCGCTCTGCATGGCATTCATGCGGGAGTAGTGCTCCGACGCGTAGGACTGGACCATGGCGTCGTAGATCCGCGAAATGACGAACTGGGGCACCAGCTGGTCGAACACCTCCTGGGGGGAGGGGTTGTAGATGACGTCCCGCAGCTGGTCGGTGTTCTGGACGTCGGTGAAGTCCCGCAGGCGGATGGGCAGCAGGCGGCTGCGGGTGGGGCGGATGACCGGGTGGCCGTCCGCGCCGCTGTAGAGGGTGAAGTAGATGTAGATCTCGCCGGTCTGGTTCAGGTCGAAGAACTCCATGACCGGCAGCGCCAGCTGGGTGGCGTTGTAGAGGGACGGGTCCTGGGCTGCGCCGGGGACCTCGTACTCCGGCTCGATGCCGTGCTTGCGGAAGAACTGCGTGGCCAGCATGCCGACGGTGACGACGTAGCAGCCGGGATGCTGCGCGATGTCCTCGTACGCCAGCTTCAGGATGTTGTGGTTGTAGCTGCCGGCCATCTCCTTGTCGCCGGCGATGACGATGTACGTCCGCCGCTCGCCCCGGTGGGTCCGCAGGTATGGGTGGTCGATGTCCCGGGCCGACTCCAGAATGTCCTTCATGGTGGACTGGAGCTGGCGGAAGTAGGCGGTGTTGTACGGGATCCGCCCGGCGAACTTCCGCATGCGGGCGGAGGAGACCATCTGCATGGCGCTGGTGATCTGCCGCGTCTGGTCCACGGCGCCGATGTGGTGCCGGATCTCACTGACGCTCTGCATGGCTCACGCCTCCCACTGCCCGGCGAATTCGGCGATGGCCTGCTGCAGGGAGCCGGCCAGGCTGTCGGGCAGGGCGTGGGTGGAGTCGATGGTGTGGAGCAGGTCGGCGTGGTGCTCGGCCAGCCAGGCCAGCAGCTCCGCGGCGAACCGCTGCACGTCGGCCACGGCCACGCGCTCCAGGGCGTCGGAGTGGAGGGCCGTCAGCAGCGCCGTCTGCTCGGAGAGGCGGTAGATCCGCTCCTTCGGCTGCTTCAGCAGCTCCGTCATCCGCTCACCCTGGTCCAGCAGCTTCTTGGTGGCGGCGTCCACGTCGGCGCCGAACTGGGCGAACACGGCCATGTCGCGGTACTGGGCCACCTCCAGCCGGAGGCTGCCGGACACGGCCTTCATGGCCGCGTGCTGGGCCGCCCGGCCCACGCGGGAGACGCTGAGGCCCACGTTGACGGCCGGCCGGACGCCGGCGTGGAACAGCTCGCTCTCCAGGTAGATCTGGCCGTCGGTGATGGAGATGACGTTGGTGGGGATGTAGGCCGAGATGTCGCCGGCCATGGTCTCGATGATGGGCAGGGCCGTCATGGAGCCGCCGCCCTGCTCCGGCGACAGCCGGGCCGCCCGCTCCAGCAGGCGGGAGTGGAGGTAGAACACGTCGCCGGGGTACGCCTCGCGGCCCGACGGCCGGCGCAGCAGCAGCGACATGGCCCGGTACGCCACGGCGTGCTTCGACAGGTCGTCGTAGACCACCAGGGTGTCGAGCCCCCTGTGCATGAAGTGTTCGGCCACGGCGCAGGCGGCGTACGGCGCCAGATACTGCATGGCGGCGCTGTCGGCCGCCGTGGAGGCGACGATGACCGAGTGGTCCAGGGTGCCGCTCTCCCGCAGGGCGGCCACGAGGCTGGCCACGCTGGAGGCCTTCTGGCCGATGGCGCAGTAGACGCAGATGACGCCGGTGTCCCGCTGGTTCATCATGGCCGACAGGGCGATGGACGTCTTGCCCGTCTGCCGGTCGCCGATGATGAGCTCACGCTGGCCGCGGCCGATGGGGATCATGCTGTCCACGGCCAGAATGCCGGTCTCCAGCGGCGTGTCCACCGGGGCGCGGTCCATGATGGCCGGCGCCGGGGCCTCCACGGGCAGGAAGGTCCGGGGGTGGAGCGGCTCGCCGTCCAGGGGCCGGCCGATGGGGTCCACCACGCGGCCCAGCAGCTCGTCGCCCACGCCGATGTCGGCCACGCGGCCGGTGCCGTGGACCGGCGTGCCGGGGAGGACGGTGTCGCCGCGGCCCAGAAGCGCCGCACCGACGCCGTCGAGGCTCATGTCCAGGGCGATGCCGTAGACGTCGCCCTCGAACTGCAGCAGCTCGCCGTACTCGGCGTGGGAAAGACCGGCCACGCGGACGATGCCGTCGGCGTAGCGGTCCACGGTGCCGTATTCGTAGCGGAGCATCTCCGGCTGGTAGTCCCGGAGCTTGTCCCGCAGGAAGGCGCCCAGGGCGCCCTTGTCAAAGTTGAGCATGGGGCGCCTCCCGTCACGCCAGCTTCTGCTGCAGCACCTTCAGCTGCGCCGCATAGCTGAAATCGTAGACCTGCCCGTCCACCAGGGCGGAGAAGCCGCCCACCAGGGACGGGTCCGTCTCGACCGTCAGCTCCAGGTGGCAGCCCAGGAGCCGCTCCAGCCGGTCGGTGATGGCGGCGCGCTCGTCGTCGCTGCAGGGGGCGGCCAGGCGCAGGACGCCCCTGCGGGTGCCCACCTTCTCGGCGCCGCCGTCGGCCAGACGCTGCTGCGTCTCCCGGCCGAAGCGCAGCACGCGCCCGGCCATGTCCACGGCCAGGTCGGCCAGCTCCGTCTTGGCGTCGTCCAGGGCGCGGCGCTTCTCGGCGTCGGCGTCGGTGCGGGCCCGGGCCAGCAGCTGCTCGGCCTCGGCCCTGGCGTCGTCCAGGTACTTCTGGCCGGCCGCGGCGGCCTCCTTCCGGCCGTCGGTGAGCAGCTGCTCCACCTGGGCGCGGGCGTCGGCCAGCTTGGCGTCGTAGTCGGCCTTGGACTGCTCGGCCTCGGCGCGCAGCTGCGCGGCCTGGTCCATCTCCGCCTGGACGCGGTCCTGGCGGGCGGCCATGAACTTGCGGACCGGCTTCCACACCAGCACCCGCAGGAGAATGTAAAGCACCACGATGTTGACCAGGTGGATGGCCAGATCAATGGGGTAGAGTTCCATGATACCCTTCCTTTCTTGTCAGCCGCGCGCCGGCGGGCCGGCGCGGAGGCTGTGCGCGAAATCCGACTCCGGCCCTGCTCACATGGTGAAGGCGATGATCAGGGCGGTGACGAAGCCGTAGATGGCGCAGGACTCGGTCAGGGCCAGGCCCAGCAGCAGCGTGGAGCTGATTTTGCCCGAGGCCTCGGGCTGGCGGGCGGTGGCGTCGGCGGCCTTGCCGGTGGCCAGGCCCATGGCCAGACCGGCGAACGTGCAGGGAAGCAGAGCCAGGGCGGCAGCGATTGCGATCATAATTGAATTCCTCCAAACTCAAAATTTCACAGGTGTCAGACGGCGTCGGGCAGCGGTTACTCCACGGCCTCGCCGATGAACGTCAGGGTCAGCGTGACGAAGATGTACGTCTGGATCAGCGGGTGGAACACGTTGAAGTACAGGCCCAGCACACTGGGAATGCCGACGGCCGCGTTGCCGAGGGCCATGTACAGCAGGTCCATGACGATCATGCCGCCGAGCATGTTGCCGAACAGACGGCACGCCAGGGAGACCGGCACCGCCAGGTCGGAGATGATCTTCATGGGAAAGACCACCGGCGTGGGCTTCGCCAGGGACTTGATCCGCCCGCCGATGCCCTTCTGGCGGATGCCGTAGTAGTTGATGAGGAGGAACGTCACCAGGGCCATGGTGAAGGTCATGGTGATGTCCGACGTGGGGGCGCGGACGCCCAGCAGCTCGATGGCCGCGCAGCCGATCATCAGCACCGCCGTGGAGAAGATGTAGCTGGGCAGGTGGTCGCCCAGGTCGCCGACGCTCGTCTTCGTGAAGGAGCAGATGAACTCCACGCACATCTCCACTACGTTCTGAACGCCCCTGGGGCGGTCCGTCATCTTCGGCACCACCAGCAGCCGGAACAGCAGCGCCAGCACCAGCACCACCGCCATGACGGCCCACGTGGCCAGCACCGTGGCGCTGATGGTCACGCCGCCGACGTCGATCCGCTCGGCGAAGATGTCCACGGTGAATTCCTCGCCGGGGACGTCGCCCAGGAGCAGCTGCAGCCCCTTCTCCACGAAGCACCAGGCGCCGGCCACCAGCAGGATGGTCGCCCAGACCCTCTGCTTCTTCAGCCCCGACTGGCCCGCGGCCGTCCGGGCAGCGACCGAGCGGCGCCAGAGGCCGCCGGCCACGGCCAGCACCAGCCCCAGGGCCAGGAGGCCGTAATCCATGATGTCTCCCAAGATCTCAATCCTTCTTTCTGTGGGAATCCCGGGCGCGAAAGACCAGGAATCCGGTCACGCCGCCCAGCACCAGCACCGCCGACATGGCGACGGCGCAGGGAAGCAGCTGCGCCGTCCAGACCAGGGCGCACAGCAGCAGCCCGGCCAGCGGGCAGAGGAACTGGACGGCCAGCGCCCAGATCTTCAGCTTCCGGCTGCCCAGCAGCCCGACGCCCAGCAGCAGCAGAACGAGCTGCACGGCGCCGAGGCCCAGCCCCAGCAAAATCCCGGCCACGGCCGTCCTCCCTTCTCCGGCCGCCGGCGGCGGCCCTGCTTGTCGTGTATATCACGTCTTAATTGGGACATGTATTGTTATAGCACGTTCCGGCCCGGCGGTCAATTCTTTCGTGGGCCGCGGCCGCATTTCTCCCCCTTCTGCACAAAAAGCCCGTTGCCGATGAAACGGTATGTGGCCAAATTGCGTCCGGTTTCACGGGACAAACCGCTGCCATGGCTCCGCCGCCGGCGGCGGAGCCGAGAAGTCCAGCTGCGCGCCGGTGAACGGGTGGGCGAAGGTCAGCCGGTGGGACCACAGGGCGATGGGGCAGCCGTCGTCGGGGCGGCCGTACTTCCGGTCGCCCACCAGGGGAAGGCCGCGGCCGGAGAACTGGGCGCGGATCTGGTGCGTCCGGCCGGTGCGCAGGGTGATCTCCACCAGCGTCATGCCGCCGGCCGTCCCCAGCGTCCGGTAGTCCAGCACGGCCTCCTGGACGCCCTTCTCCAGGTGGTGGACGATGTACGTCTTGCGCTCGGCCCGGCTGCGCAGCAGCAGGTCGGTGAACGTGCCGGCCGGGGCCGGCGGCGTCCCGTGGACCACGGCCAGGTACGTCTTGCCGAAGGTGCCGGCGCGGATCTGGGCCGACAGGGCCGAGGCCGCCTCCGGCGACCGGGCCAGGACCATCAGGCCGCTGACGACCCGGTCCAGCCGGTGGACCGTCCGGACGCAGCCGCCGCCCAGGGCGGCGCGGACCAGCTCCGGCATGCCGCCCGGCTCGTCGGTGGACAGGACGCCGGCCGGCTTGACGGCCACGCAGAGGGCGTCGTCACAGTAGAGGAAGTCCATCACGCGCCCTCCCCGCCCAGGGGAATCGTCGCCGCCGGCCGCGCCGCGTCCAGGATGCACAGGCGGCCCTGCCACGGCCCCGGCGTCTCCGCCAGCCGCCGGAGGACCGACGGGTCCGACGACCAGTGGATCGGCACCAGGTGCGGGCAGTCCACCAGCTCCGCGAACAGCCCGATGCCCCGGTGGAAGGCTTCGCCCAGCCGGCCGTCCACCGGGACGAAGGCGGCGTCCAGCCGGGTGCCGGCCAGCTTCTCCAGCTCCGCCCGGTAGTCCCGGGCCATGGCGGCGTTCCAGGCGTCGGGCTCGCCGTCCCAGTGCCACCAGTTCAGGTCACCGGCGTGGTAGAAGGCGCCGCCGCCGCAGCGGACGACGAAGGCCACGCCCTCGTCGGTGGAGCGCAGGGCCGAGACGGTCAGCCCCGGCAGCTCCAGCGTCTCCCCCGGGGCGATGGCGTGGCAGCCGGGCTGCGGCGGGATGTCGGAGGACAGGACGTACGTCACGTCGGGCAGGGTGTCCCGCCAGGCCAGGACCGCCGGGTTCCAGTGGTCCGGGTGCCGGTGGGAGGCGAAGACGGTCACGGGCCGGCCGGCCGCCAGGGCCGGGATGCCGCCGGGGAGGGAGCCGTCCTTCCACCAGTCAAAGACCAGCAGCCGCCCGCCGGCGGAGACGGTCACGCCGCTGTGGTGCAGCAGCCGCAGCTCCGCCGCGGCGTCCGGGATCGGTTTCATGGCGCACGCTCCTTTCGGTTTCGCTCCCAGTGTACCATACGGCCGCCGCGACGGCAATGGGCATTCCCGGCAAATGCGCCCGCATCCGCCGCGGTGCCCCTTGAAATTTCCTGCGGAATTTGATATTCTTAACAGCATCTTTATACAAAACGGCGTACAATGGGGGGGAATACACGGCGGTGTACCTTCATCGCCGCAGAGAGGAAACTGGAGGGATTGCTTGTGAAACTCATCCAGCGGCAGACGCCGGCACGGATCATCGCCCTGGGCTTCCTGGCGGTGATCCTGCTGGGATCGCTGCTGCTGATTCTGCCGGTCAGCGTGCAGGACGGGGTGGAGCTGCGGTACATCGACTCGCTCTATACCTCCACCAGCGCCGTGTGCGTCACGGGCCTGGTGGCCGTGGACGCCGGCGACACCTTTACGCCGTTCGGCCAGACGGTGCTGGCCCTGCTGATCCAGGTGGGCGGCCTGGGCGTCACGGCCGTGGGCGCCGGCATCATCCTGGCCATGGGCCGGCGCATCAACCTGAAGGGGCGGCTGCTGATCCGCGAGGCCATGAATCTCGACTCGGGCCGCGGCCTGATCCGCTTCGTCAAGAGCATCCTGCTGACGACGCTGATCTTCGAGGTCACCGGCGCCCTGCTGAGCTTCACGGTGTTCATCCGGGACTATCCGTTCTGGAAGGCCCTGGGCATCAGCTTCTTCCACTCCATCGCCGCGTTCAACAACTCCGGCTTCGACATCCTGGGCAACTTCCAGAACCTGATCCCGTACCAGGACAACGTGCTGCTGAACCTGACCACCTGCGGCCTCATCATCTTCGGCGGCATCGGCTTCCTGGTCATCAAGGACCTGTGGGAGTGCCGCCTGCGCTTCCGGAAGCTGCGGCTCCACTCCAAGGTGGTCATCACCGTCAGCGCCGCGCTGATCGTGTCGGGCGCGGTGCTCATCAAGCTGACGGAGGACGTCACGTGGCTCGGCGCCTTCTTCCACAGCGTCTCGGCCAGAACGGCCGGCTTCTCCACGTACCCGCTGGGGACCTTCTCCAACGCGGGACTCATGGTCCTCACGGTGCTGATGTTCATCGGCGCTTCGCCGGGATCCACCGGCGGCGGTATCAAGACGAGCACGTTCTTCGTCCTGCTGCAGGGCATCAAGTCCGCCGCCACCAACCGCAGCCCCAAGGCCTTCCACTTCAGCATTCCCCGGGAGGCCTTCCGCAAGGCGGCCGTCATCACGCTGCTGGCGGCGGCGGTCGTCATCACCGGAACGTGGCTGCTGGCGGCGCTGGAGCCGGAGCTGCGGCTGATGGACGTGCTGTTCGAGGTCACGAGCGCCTTCGGCACCGTGGGGCTGTCCACGGGCATCACCCCGAACATCTGCGACGCCGGCAAGCTGCTGTGCATCCTGATCATGTACATCGGCCGTCTGGGCCCGCTGACCGTTGCGACCCTCTGGCACTTCGGCCGCGAGGAGCGCGTTCACTATCCCGAGGGCAACATCGCCATCGGCTGAGGAGGTTCTTTTCTGTGAGTTTTCGTAAAAAGAGCGCCGTCGGCACATCGTACGGCATCATCGGCCTGGGCCGGTTCGGCACGGCCCTGGCCATCGAGCTGGCAAACCACGGCCGGGAGATCCTGGTCATCGACGCCAACGAGGAGCGCATCCGCACCCTGCGGGACTACACGGAGAACTGCTTCGTGGTCCAGTCCCTGGACAAGGACACGCTGATGGAGACCGGCGTGCAGAACTGCGACGTGGTGGCCGTGTGCATCGGCGAGCGGATGGACGTGTCGATTCTCACGACACTCTACTGCAAGAGCATCGGCATCCCGCGGGTGGTGGCCAAGGCCACGTCGGCGGCCCACGGCGAGATCCTGGAGAAGCTGGGCGCCGAGGTGGTCTATCCGGAGCGGGACATGGCCGTCCGCCTGGCCCGCCGCCTGGAGCCGTCGAAGATCCTCAACTACATTGAGCTGAGCGAGAAGATCGACATCTCCAAGGCCATGACGCCGCCGAGCTTCGTGGGCAAGCGCGTGGTGGACGTGGACGTCCGCAGGCGCTTCGGCCTGAACATCATCGCCGTGGAGCACGGCGGCGAGATCATGACGGAGATCACGCCGGACTACGTGTTCCGGGCCGAGGACCAGATCTTCGTCATCGGCGACCGGTCGCGCATCAGCGATCTGGAGCGCGAGCTGTCCTGAGCGGGGCGGCCGCCGCTTCCATACGAGGCCCCGGGGCGCCGCGGATCGACTCCGCGGCGCCCCTTTTGTGGAACGTTACGGGAATTTCCCCAAAAAAGTGGACGAAAACTGGGGACACATCCCTTTGCAATCGGTGGGGAGTGTGCTATAATCGTCCTTGCAAAAAGCTGTCGGCGCCCGGCGGGGCCGGCGGCCGCTTTCGCGTCCGGCCGCGGCGCGGGGCGACTACGGATAAAAGGAGTAAGCGAAATGATTGTCACGCAAAAAAAGCCCATCGAAGAGCTGATGGCCATGCTCGGTGACGCGAAGAAAATCGCCATCATCGGCTGCGGCAGCTGCGCCACCGCCTGCGCCACCGGCGGCGAGAAGGAGGTCGCCGAGCTCAAGGCGTACCTGGAGGCCCACGGCCGCACCGTCGTGGCCACGGCCATGTCCGACTACTGCTGCATGAACCTGACGACGAAGGGCAAGGTCAAGAACTTCGCCGCCGCCGGCGCCGAGGCGGTCGTCTGCATGGCCTGCGGCGACGGCACCCAGGTGGTGGCCAACAACGTCCCGGTGCCCACGTACCCGGCCAACAACACCATGTTCCTGGGCGAGGCCGTGAAGTTCGGCCTGTTCGAGGAGGCATGTCACCTGTGCGGCAACTGCGTCCTGGGCAAGACCGGCGGCATCTGCCCCATCACCCGCTGCGGCAAGTCCCTGGTCAACGGCCCCTGCGGCGGCGCGCGCAACGGCAAGTGCGAGGTCAACCCCGAGAACGACTGCGCCTGGATCCAGATCTACAAGCGCCTGGAGTCCCTGGGCCAGCTGGAGAAGCTGAGCCAGACCCGCGAGGACAAGGGCTACGCCGACGTCGCCTATCCGAGAACCATCAACATTAGGGGGAAATAAGCCATGAGTCTTTTGGAAACCGCGCTGGAAACCGGCAAGTTCGGCGTCACCGCCGAGATGGCCCCGCCCAAGGGCTTTGATTTTTCCGAGCAGATGGAGGCCGCGGCGCTGCTCAACGGCAAGGTCCACGGCGTCAACGTGACGGATATGCAGTCGGCATGTCTCAAGGCGTCCTCCCTGGGCCTGTGCATCAAGCTGAAGGAGGCCGGCGTGGAGCCGATCCTGCAGGTGACGGGCCGTGACCGCAGCCGCATGGCCATCATGGGCGACATCCTCTCGGCCGCCGCCTTCGGCATCGACACCATGCTGGCCCTGACCGGCGACCACCCGGTGGTGGGCGACTGCCAGCAGTCGAAGCCCGTGTACGACCTGGACTCCGTCGGCATCCTGCACATGCTCTCCACCATGGAGATCACCGGCAAGGACTGCGGCGGCAACGACCTGGCCGGCGGCGCGCCGAAGTTCTACAAGGGCGCGGCCGTGACCCCGGTGTACGATCCCATCCAGCTGCAGATCAACAAGCTGCGCCAGAAGGTCGACGCCGGCGCAAAGTACATCCAGACCCAGGGCATCTTCGACATCGAGGCCCTCAAGCGCTTCATGGACCTGGTGGACAAGGCCGGCATCCGCTGCCACATCATGGCCGGCGTCATCCCGCTCAAGGGCGCCGGCATGGCCCGGTTCATGAACGAGAACGTGCCGGGCATCGCCGTGCCCCAGTCGATGATCGACCGCCTGGCCGCGGCCGCCGCCGAGGGCAAGGAGAAGGGCATCAAGGGCCTGCCCATGCAGCTGGGCATCGAGATGGCCGCCGAGTTCATCGCCAAGATCCGCGACGAGAAGCTCTGCGACGGTGTCCACATCATGGCCATCGGCGCCGAGAAGAACGTCCCCGCCATCCTGGAGAAGGCCGGCGTCTCCATCGCCTGAGCCGGAACGCAAAACACCGCACCCCAATGGGGTGCGGTGTTTCAGCTTGTCAAAAAAGTCTCTCACGAGAATTTTTTGACAAGCTGTCCACGAATTTGCAACTTCAAAAAGTTGCAAATTCTGGTTTGATTGAACGCGCAGGGGAACCCTGACGGTTCCGCCTCCGCGCCAAGCGCCGCCCGCGCGGCGGGCGGTTGCGCTCCGGCACGCTCTGCGGAGCAGCCCTGCACACATCCCCTCCCTCCGAATCCTTCGGCCAGAGCGGTTTTTCGACAGTCTGTAACACCGCACCCCAACCGGGGTGCGGTGTTTTTGCATGGTACTCGGTACTGCTCAGGCGAGGATGGCCTGCAGGAAGCTGGCGCCCGGCGTGGCCAGGGGGACGGACAGGGCCTCGGCCACGGTGGCGGCGATGTCGGCGAAGGTGTCCCGGGTGCCGAGGGAGCCGGGGCGGACCGACGGGCCGAAGGCCAGCATGGGCGTGTACTCCCGGGTGTGGTCGGTGGAGTCGTCGCCGGGGTCGCAGCCGTGGTCGGCCGTGAGGATCAGCAGGTCGTCCGGCCCCAGCAGCGGCAGGAACGACGGCAGCCAGTCGTCGAAGGCCGCCAGGGCCCGGGCGTAGCCGTCCGCGTCCTGCCGGTGGCCGTACATGGCGTCGAAGTCCACCAGGTTCACGAAGCACAGGCCCCGGAAGTCCCGGCTGCCCAGGGCCAGAGTTCTGGCCATGCCGTCGTCGTTGCCGGCGATGGGCACCGACTCGGTGACGCCGCGGCCGGCGAAGATGTCGGAGATCTTGCCCACGGCGATGACGTCCTGGCCGGCGGCCCGGACGGCGTCCAGCAGCGTCGTCCCCGGCGGCTCCAGGGAGAAGTCGTGCCGGTGGGCGCCCACGCGGGTGAAGCCGGCCTCCGGCGTGCCCACGTACGGCCGGGCGATGACGCGGCCCACGCTGTGGTCCCCGGTCAGCAGCTTCCGGGCGATGCGGCAGTCGGCATACAGCTCCTCCAGGGGGATCACGTCCTCGTGGGCCGCGATCTGAAAGACGCTGTCGGCCGAGGTGTAGACGATGAGCCTGCCGGTTTTCAGCTGCTCGGGGCCGTAGTCCCGGATGACGTCGGTGCCGGAGTACGGCCGGTTGCACAGGACGCCGCGGCCCGTGGCCTGCTCGAAGGCGGCGATGACGTCGGCCGGGAAGCCGTGGGGGTACGTGGGCAGCGGCTTCGGGGAGATGAGGCCGGCGATCTCCCAGTGGCCGATGGTGGTGTCCTTGCCGGCGGACCGCTCCCGCATCCGGGCCACGGCGGCCGTGGGGTGCGCGGGCTTCGGAAAGACCGTGACGCCGTCCATGAGGCCGAAGCCGGCGGCGGCCAGGTGGTCCATGCGGAAGAACGGCGAGCGGCTGACGGACCGGAGGGTGCTGGCCCCGGCGTCGCCGAAGGCCGCGGCGTCGGGGGCCTCGCCCACGCCGAAGGAGTCCAGGACGATCAGAAAGACGCGCTTCACGGCGCCACCTCCCCGGCGGCCTTCGCCAGGGCCACCAGCCGGCTGGTGCCCAGCCGGTCGGCGCCGGCGGCGATCAGCGCCTCGGCGTCGGCCACGGTCCGGATGCCGCCGGCGGCCTTGATCTTCAGGTGCGGCGGCCGGCAGGCCGCCAGCAGCGACACGTCGGCCACGGTGGCGCCGCCGGAGGAGAAGCCGGTGGACGTCTTGATGAAGTCGGCCCCGGAGCGGCCCACCAGGTCGCAGAGGGTGCGCTTCTCGCCGTCGGTCAGCAGGCACGTCTCGACGATGACCTTGAGGACCTTCCCGTCGGTGCAGGCCCGGACGGCCCGCAGCTCCCGGAGGATGTCGTCCCACCGGCCGTCCTTGACCCAGCCCAGGTTGACGACCATGTCCACCTCATCGGCCCCGTGGGCCACGGCGTCGGCGGCCTCGAAGCACTTGACGGCCGTGGCCGCGTAGCCGTTGGGGAAGCCGATGACGGTGCACACCGGCACGCGGCCGTCCAGGTACGCCGCGGCCCGGGTCACGAAGCTGGGCGGCAGGCAGACCGAGGCCGTGCCGAACCGGGCGGCCTCGTCGCACACGGTGCGGATCTCGTCCCACCGGGCGTCGGGCCGCAGCAGCGTGTGGTCCACCCGCCGGAGGATTTCACGAAGTTCCATACGTTTCACTCCTTGTTCAGAGGACTGCGCTCCCAGCATACCACGGCCGCCGCCGGGGCGCAAGGGTTTCAGGAGAGCTCGGTCATGCCGTGGTACAGCTGGTAGTATTCCCCGCCCAGGGCCAGCAGCTGGTCGTGGTCGCCGCGCTCCACCACGCGGCCGTGCTCCAGGACGAGGATGGCGTCGGCGTTGCGGACGGTGGAGAGCCGGTGGGCGATGACGAACACGGTCCGCCCCTCCATGAGCCGGTCCATGCCCCGCTCGATGAGCCGCTCGGTGCGGGTGTCAATGTTGGAGGTGGCCTCGTCGAGGATCAGCACCGGCGGGTCGGCCACGGCGGCCCGGGCGATGGCCAGCAGCTGCCGCTGGCCCTGGCTCAGGCTGGACCCGTCGCCGGAGATGCGCGTTTCATATCCCCGGGGCAGGCGGCGGATGAACGAGTCGGCGTTGGCGATCTTCGCCGCGGCGACGACCTCCTCGTCGGTGGCGTCCAGCTTGCCGAAGCGGATGTTGTCGGCGATGGTGCCGGTGAACAGGTGGGTGTCCTGGAGGACGATGCCCAGGGAGCGGCGCAGGTCGTCCTTGCGGATGGCCCGGACGTCGATGCCGTCGTACGTGATGGCGCCGGCCTGGACGTCGTAGAAGCGGTTGATGAGGTTCGTGATCGTCGTCTTGCCGGCGCCGGTGGAGCCCACGAAGGCGATCTTCTGCCCCGGCTTGGCGTAGAGGGTGATGCCCCGGAGGACCGGCCGGTCCGGGTCGTAGCCGAAGGTCACGTCGCGGAAGCGCACGTCGCCGCGGAGGGGCGTCAGGCTGCCGTCGGGGGCCTGCCAGGCCCAGCGGCCCGTCTTTTCGGCGCAGGCCGTCAGGGCGCCGCCTTCCTCCCGGGCGTGGACGAGGCGGATCTGCCCCTCGTCCGTCTCCGGCGGGATGCGCATGACCTCGAAGATCCGCTCGGCGCCGGCCAGGGCCGCCAGCAGCAGGTTGCTCTGCTGGGTGAACTGGTTGATGGGCATGGCCGACTGGCGGACGAACACCAGGTAGCTGGCCAGGGCGCCCACGTCGGCCTGGCCGCGGATGGCCAGAATGCCGCCCAGGACGGCGACGATGGCGTAGTTGATGTACGAGATCGTCACCACCGCTGGCACCATGGAGCCGGCGTACTGCTGCGCGCCGGTGCCGGCCCGGCGGAGGCGCTCATTCTTGTCCAGGAAGGTGCGGAGGCTGGCCGGCTCGTGGTTGAACACCTGCACGACCTTCTGGCCGCTGACCATCTCCTCCACGTAGCCGTCCAGGTCGCCCAGGGCCTCCTGCTGGCGGGCGTAGTACTGCTTGCTGCGCCGGCCGGAGTAGCGGATGTAGGCGAACATGGCCACGTACCCCAGCGTCACCAGCAGCGACAGCCGCCAGTTGAGGATGTAGAGCAGCGTCAGCAGCCCCACCATCTGGATGAAGCTCTGGATGACCATGGCGAAGGAGTTGTTCAGGGCGTCGGAGACGGTGTCCACGTCGTTGGTGAAGTAGCTCATGGTGTCGCCGTGGCGCTGGGAGTCGAAGAACTGCAGCGGCAGCGTCTGCAGGTGGGCGAACAGGTCGCGGCGGATGTCGCAGAGGATCTTCTGGGCGGCGCGGACCATGGTCTGGGTGAAGCCCAGGGCGGCCAGGACGCCCGTGCCGTAGATGGCCGCCGTCGTCACGACGCCGCGGATCAGCGCGCCGGTGTCGCCGTCCACCAGGGAGTTGACCACCGGGCGGATCATGTACGTGCCCAGCAGGTTCGCCAGGGCGCTGACGGCGGCCAGGACGCCCACGATGGCGATGAGCAGCCCGTGGCGGCCCATGTACGAGAACAGGGCGCGGAGGGTGAAGGCCAGATGCTTCGGCCGGCGGCCGCTGGGACTAGCCAACTGCGTCGCCCCCTTTCAGCTGCGTGTGGCACAGCTCCTGGTAGATGGGGTCCGAGGCCAGGAGCGTCTCGTGGGTGCCCACGGCGTGGACGCGGCCGTCGTCCAGGATGACGATCTGATCGGCGTCCATGACGGACAGCACCCGCTGGGCGATGATGAGCTTCGTCACGTCGGTGCGGCGGGCCAGGGCGCGGCGGATCTTCGCCTCGGTGGCCGTGTCCACGGCGGAGGTGGAGTCGTCGAAGATCAGGATCTTCGGCTTCTTCAGCAGCGCCCGGGCGATGCACAGCCGCTGCTTCTGCCCGCCGGAGACGTTGACGCCGCCCTGGCCCAGGTCGCTGTCGAGCCCCCGGGGCATCCGCTCCAGGAACTCGTCGGCGCAGGCGTCGCGGCAGGCGGCCCAGAGGGTCTCGTCGTCGACCGCGGCGTCGCCCCAGCGGAGGTTCTCCCGGACGGTGCCGGAGAAGAGGACGTTCTTCTGCAGCACGATGGCCACGGCGTCCCGCAGGGCCGTCAGGTCGTATTCCCGGACGTCGCGGCCGCCCACCAGCAGCCGCCCGCCGGTGACGTCGTACAGCCGCGGGATCAGCTGCACCAGCGTCGTCTTGGCCGAGCCGGTGCCGCCCAGGATGCCCACGGTCTGGCCCGCGGCGATGTGGAGCGTCACGTGGGACAGGGCGTCGGCCTGGGCGTCGGCGTGGTAGCGGAAGCTGACGTCCTCGAAGTCGACGGAGCCGTCGGCCACCTCCCGCACCGGGTCGGCCGGGCTCCGGAGTTCCACCGGCTCGTCCAGCACCTCCAGAATGCGCCGGACGCTGGCCAGGGAGCGGGTCAGCAGCAGGAACGTGTTGGAGATGAGCATCAGGGAGTTCATCACCTGCATCACGTAGCTGAGGAAGCCCGTCAGCTGGCCCACGGCCAGGCCGCCGGCCAGGATCTTCTGCCCGCCGAACCACATGATGAGCACCGTGCAGCTGTACATGGTGAACTGCAGCGACGGCACGTTCAGCACCGCCGTGCAGAACGTCTTCTGGCTCGTCCCTGCCAGGGCGGCGTTGACCTCCTGGAAGCGGCCCTCCTCGTGCTCGCCGCGGACGAAGGCCTTGACGGCGCGGATGGCCGTCAGGTTCTCCTGGACCACGCCGTTGAGCCGGTCCACGGCCCGCTGCAGGCGGCCGTACATGGGGGCCACCCGGCGGACGATCTGCCACAGGGCCACGGCCAGCACCGGCGCGCAGACGAGGAACACCAGCGTCAGCCCCGGGTCCATGTAGAACGACAGGCCGATGCCCATCACGAACATCACCGGGCTGCGGACCAGGGGGCGGAAGCCGCCGTTGACGGCGTTCTGCACGACGGTCACGTCGGTGGTCATGCGCGTCACCAGGGAGCCGGCGTCGAACCGGTCCAGGTTGGAGAAGGCGAAGCGCTGCACCGCCTGGAACTCGGCAGCCCGCAGATGGGCGCCGAGGCCGTACGAGGCCCGGGCGGCGAAGCGCGTGTAGCCCAGGCCCGTCAGCAGCGAGATCACGGCGCACGCGCCCATGAGCGCCCCCTGGCGCAGGATCATCGGCACGTCCCGGCTGGCCACGCCCACGTCGATGATGTCGGCCATGAGCACCGGGATCACCAGCTCGAAGGCCGTCTCCACGAACACCAGCAGCGCCCCCAGGAGCATGTCGCGCCGGTAGGGGCCCAGGTAGGCGGCCAGGCGCTTCAGGTCGCTCATGCCGGCGCACCCCCCTCCGGCGGGTCGTCCCGCAGGTTGCGGTAGGCCCGGGACAGGTAGGCGGCGAAGGTGCGCCGCTCCTCGTCGGTGAAGCCCCGGAGCATGGCCTGCTCCAGCCGGCCGCACCGGGCGCGCCACGCCTGCTGGGCCCGGCGGCCGGCGTCGGTCAGCTCCACGCGGCCGGAGCGGCGGTCGTCCCCGGCGGCGCGGACCAGGAAGCCGTTCCGCTCCAGGGCGTCCAGCATCCGGCAGACGGCCGCCGGGTCGATCTCGAAGTAGTCGGCCAGCTCCTTCTGCTGGCACGGGCCGTGGTCCACCAGGTACGTCAGCAGCTTCGGCTGCCCGGCCCCCAGCCCCAGCTCGGCCAGCATCGGCCGCAGATAGCTGCGCTGGGCGTGGAACAGCCGGTAGACGCGCATGTGAAAGCTCCGCTCCAAGGCGCTCCCTCCTTGACTAGTCAATGATTGATATATCAATTATACCGGCCCACGCCCCCGGATGCAACCGGGAATCGCGGAAAAAGCCGGCCGGCGCCCCGATTTTTCCCGCCTTGCCTCCGCCGGCGGGATCTGGTATCATGGGGGCAGCTGAGAAAGGAGGTGGGGCCGGTGACGCGGATCCTGCTGGTGGAGGACGACCGGCTCATCGCCGAGAACCTCTGCGCCTTCCTGCGCCAGGAGGGCTTCGAGACGGCCGCGGCCGCCACGGCCGCCGAGGCCCTGGCCCTGCCGGGGCCGTGGGACCTGGCGCTGCTGGACGTGGCCCTGCCCGACGGCAGCGGCCTGGACGTCTGCCGCGCCCTGCGCCGCGGCGGCGACGTGCCCGTGATCTTCCTGACGGCCTCGGGGGACGAGGCCAGCGTCCTCCGGGGCTTCGACGCCGGGGCCGACGACTACGTGCCGAAGCCCTTCCGCCCCCGGGAGCTGGCTTCGCGGATCCGCAGCGTCCTGCGCCGTGCCGGCCGCGGCGGCACGCTGACGTGCGGCCCCCTGACGGCCGACGCCGTCCGCGGCGAGATCCTGCTGCGCGGCCGGCCCCTGGCCCTGTCGGCTCTGGAGTACCGGCTGCTGCTGCTGTTCCTGCAGAACCGCGGCGCGGTGCTCAGCCGTACCCGGCTGCTGGAGGAGATCTGGGACTCCGGCGGCGACTTCGTCAACGACAATACGCTGACCGTCTACATCAAGCGCCTGCGGGAGAAGATCGAGGACGACCCGCAGCGCCCGGCCCTGCTGCAGACGGTCCGCGGCCTGGGCTACCGGCTGGAGGACGCCCCATGAGCCTGCTGCGCAACCCCGAGGTCCGGCGCGGGCTCCTGCGCTGGGCGGCGGCGACTGCCGTGCTGGCAGGGGCGGCCGCCGTGTGGGAGCCCAGGGCGGGGCTGGCCGTGCTGGCGGCCGGCGCCGTCTTTACGGCCCTGCACCTGGCCGGCCTCCGCCGGCGGTACCGGCAGATGGCCGACCTGAGCCGGGAGCTGGACACCATGCTCCACGGCGCGCCGGCGGACCTGGGGCGCTTCCGGGAGGGGGAGCTGGCCATCCTCCGCAGCCAGCTGGCCAAGCTGACGGCCCGGCTCCAGGAGCAGGCCGACGCCCTGGGCCGGGACAAGCGCTTCCTGGCCGACGCCATGGCCGACCTGTCCCACCAGCTGCGGACGCCGCTGACGTCGCTGCAGCTGGTGGCCGAGCTGCTGCGGGCCGAGGACCTGCCGGAGGACCGCCGGCGGCAGTTGGCTCGGGAGCTCCGCGGCCTGCTGGACCGGCTGGCGTGGCAGGTGGAGGCGCTGCTGAAGCTCTCGCGCCTGGACGCCGGGGCCGTGGAGCTGGCCCGGGAGCCGGTGGACGTGGCGGAGCTGATCCGCCGGGCGGCGGAGCCGCTGGCCGTGCCCATGGAGCTGCGGGGTCAGACCATGACGGTCCGCGCCGCCGGCGGCGAGACGTTCCTGGGCGACATGGCCTGGTCGGCCGAGGCCCTGGGGAACGTGCTGAAGAACTGCGTGGAGCACACGCCGCCCGGCGGCGAAATCGCCGTGGCCGTCCGGGAGACGCCGATCTTCACGGAGCTGACCGTCTCGGACACGGGGCCCGGCTTCGCACCGGAGGACCTGCCCCGCGTGTTCGAGCGGTTCTACAAGGGCCGCGGCGCCGGCGGCGCGGCCATCGGCATCGGCCTGGCCCTGGCCCGGCAGATCGCCGCCCTGGAGAACGGCACCCTCTCCGCCGCCAACGGCCGCCGCGGCGGCGCCGTGTTCACCCTGCGGTTCTACCGGAGCGTCGTGTGAAACTGTAAAAAAGTCTTGACATATTTGGCGACCTGTGGTATCCTTCAAAATGTCAAAAACATTTGTCATTTTGAAGGAGGGATTCCCATGCCGATCGGGGCGATGGTGTTTCTGGGCGGCGTGCTGGCGGTGTTTGCGGTGGTGGACCTGGTGATGCTGGTGACGCTGCTGCGTCCGGGGGACGAGCGGAGCCAGGTGGTGGTGTGGAAGGCCAGCGCGTGGACGCTGCTGGGGACGACCGGCGGGCTGGTGCTGGAGGTGGCGGAAAACCTGATCCGGTCGCAGCCCATGGCCATCAACCCGCTGATCCATCTGGAGGTGGTGGCGATCCTGTACTGCGGCGCGCTTTTGTACTTCCGGAAGAAGCTCGGGGGCTGACATGGAGAGCCGGATTCGGGAGCGGCGCAAGGCCCTGAAGCTCTCCCAGGAGGAGCTGGCGAAGCGCTGCGGCGTGACGCGCCAGACGATCAACGCCATCGAGAACGACAAGTACGACCCGACCCTGTCCCTGGCCTTCCGCCTGGCCGCGGTGCTGGAGACGTCGGTGGACGGCCTGTTCACGCCGCCGCGGTGAGCGACGATGCGATTGCCAAAAAACTCTCGCCAGAGACTTTTTTGACAAGCGGAGCCGGCATGCGCCTGCATGCCGGCCCTCTGTGTCGTTATGGGTTTTCCTGCGGCGGGGCTGCCGCGCCGTCCGCTTTCCGACGGAGCCGCAGGAGGACGCCCACCGCTCCCTCCAGGAGGAGCAGCAGCACCAGCCCGCGGGGCTGGCCCGTCACCGTCAGGCCGCCGGCGTCCCGGGCGATGTCGTACGTGCCCAGCCACCAGTCGACGCCGCCCAGCCGGGTGACGGGCTGGTCGGCGTGCCAGTGGCAGAGGCAGATGTACCGCAGGCCCAGGGGCTGGCGGCGCAGCAGCAGCTGGAAGGGCGAGGCGTCCCGGTCCGTGGTGACGGTGCCCCGGACGACCCGGAAGCCGCCGCCGTCCAGGACGCGGGTGACGCGGCAGACGACGGATGCCGGGTCGCCGTATGCCACCGGCAGCTCCCCATCCCGGACGGCGTCTGCCGCGTGGGCCTCCGCCGCGGCCTGCCAGCCGTCGGCCGCCATGGACGGCGCGAACAGATACGGGATCATGCAGAACACGGCCCAAAACACAGCGGCGCCCAGGGCCGGCAGGAGAAAACGCTTCACGCGGCGAAGGGCCGGCTGCGGTGTGCCGGACGGCACCGGCTTCCGAGACATGGGCGTCACATCCTCCAAACCATTCTGGGCCCGCCGCGGCTGTGTGGCTCCGGAAGCTTCCGCCGGACGGCGGTCAGGCGGGGGCCGGCTTCGGCGCCCGCCGGCGCCAGAGCCAGACGGCCGTGACGAGCGCGTGGACCGCCACGAACACCGGGAGGGCCCGCGGCAGGCCGGTGACGGCGAGACCGTTGGCCTGCAGGTCGATGTCGTACGTGCCCAGCCACCAGTCGACGCCCGACAGCCGGGCGGACGGGGCGCCGCTGCCGTGGTACCGGGGCAGGCAGACGTATCGCCCGCTGAAGGGGAGCCGCCGGAGCAGCACCTGGAACGGCGCCGTGTCCCGGTCCGTGGTGACGGTGCCCAGGACGACCCGAAAGCCGCCGCCGTCGTACCACTCCCGGACGGAGCCGGTCACGGAGGCCGGATCGTCGAACGCGGCGCCGAATTCGCCGTCCCGGGCGCACGCCGCCACGTGGGCTTCCAGCGCCTCTGCCCAGCCGTCGGCGGGGACGGCGGGCAGGCCCAGGGACGGGATCAGCAGGATCAGGGCCCATGCGGCCAGGTACAGCAGCGTGACAGCCGGCAGCCAGACGGCCTTCGGAATGCGCTTCATGCAGAACCCTTCCCATGTGCGCCGCGCCGGAGCCGCGGCGCTTATTTCATTCCGGCGGCCCGGCCTCCGGCCAGTTCTCGACGAGATTCGTCCGGGCCAGGCCGCTGCAGACGCCGGACAGGGTGCGCAGCCACGCCCGGCCCTCCGCCTCTGTGGGGAACACGTACACGTCGCCGTCCACCGATTCCCAGCCGTCGCCCACCAGGCAGACGATCTCCGGGACGTTGGCCGACACCTCGTCCAGGTGGTACGTGATCCGGAAGACCCACTGGGATGTGTCGATGGCCCCGTCCGCCGCCTGCAGCGCCTGCATGGCCAGCTGCTCCCGGCAGAAGGCGCTGCCCAGGAACGGGTTCGCCGTCCAGTCGACCATGGAGAACGTCTCGCCCGCCTGGCGGTACTCCACACGGGTGGCCGGGGACATGCGCATCTGCAGGTCCCGCTGCGGCGTGTCCTCTGCCGGCCGGGCCAGCAGAAGCGCCGCCAGCACCGCGATGACGGCCGTCTCCGCGATGACTGTGACCAGCCAGACGCGTTTCCAGTTCTTCACAGAGGCACCCCCTTCGGTGCGGATACTCTTTCGATTCCAGCATAGGCGGCGGCACCGGAGGCGTCAAGGGGTTTCCGAAAAATTCGGCCGGGTGCCCAAAATCCGCCGGAGATTTTGTGCAAACCGGACCGGCGGGGAGCGGCCAGGGGCCCGCGCCGGCGGCGCGGGCCCCTGGGATGTGGTCAGAACTCCGAGAAGAAGTACCGCTCCCGGGTGGGCGGGTCCAGGGTGTAGATGATGGTGCCGTCGGGGCGGGTGTCCACCTGGTGGGGCGGCAGCTTGCCGCTGTACCAGGCGGCCAGCTCCTTTTCGATGTCGTCGGTCTCGATCTCCCGGGTGAACGCGTTGTCCAGCTCCCACTTGCCGGCGCAGCTGTTGTAGATTTCACGCATGACCTCGTACTCTTTCATGGGGCGTCCTCCTTTCATGGTAAGACTAGGATACCACAAACGCGCCGCACTTTGCAAAGGGGGGTTGCAAAAAAAGTTTCCATTGGATATGATGACGGCAGGATGTGATGCCATTGAAAAAGATTCTCACGGCGCTGTCCGGCGGCGTGGACAGCGCCGTGGCCGCCGCGCTGCTGCGGGAGCGGGGCTTCACCGTGGGCGGCGCCACCATGCTCCTGCGCCCCGGCGGCGAGGGCGAGGCCGGCGACGCCGCGGCCGCCGCCCGGCGGCTGGGGCTCCCGTTCCACTGCTTCCGCTGGGCCGCGGCCTTCGACGAGGCTGTCATCGCCCCGTTCGCCGCGGCGTACCGGGCCGGCGACACGCCCAACCCCTGCGTCTTCTGCAACCGCGCCATGAAGTTCGGCCGCTTCCTGGACGAGGCCCTGGCCCTGGGCTACGACGGCGTGGCCACCGGCCACTACGCCCGCGTGGAGCGGGACGCGGCCTCCGGCCGATACGTGCTGAAGACCGCCCGGGACGCGGCCAAGGACCAGTCGTACATGCTGGCCGTGCTGACCCAGGCCCAGCTGGCCCGGACCGTGCTGCCCCTGGGGGAGCTGACGAAGGCGGAGGTCCGGGCGCTGGCCGCGGCCTTCGGCCTGGCGGAGCAGCAGGGGAAGAAGGACTCCCAGGACATCTGCTTCGTGCCCGACGGGGACTACCTGGCCTTCCTGGAGCGGTGGGGCCTGACGCCGCAGCCCGGCCGCTTCCGGGACGCGTCCGGCGCCGACCTGGGCCCCCACCGGGGCTACGAGGCGTACACCATCGGCCAGCGGCGGGGGCTGGGCCTTTCGGGCCCGGCGCGGCAGTACGTGCTGGCCAAGCCGCGGCCCGACGTGGTGGTGGGCGGCCCGGAGGGGCTGTACACCGACCGCGTCACCGTGGCGGAGATGAACTGGATCCCGTGGGAGGCGCCGCCGGCGGCGTTCCCGGCCCGGGCGCGGCTGCGGTACTCGGCCCGGCCGGCCCCGTGCACGGTGCGGCCGGCGGACGGCGGCGCCGTGCTGACGTTCGACGACCCCCAGCGGGCCGTGACGCCCGGGCAGACGGCGGTGCTCTACGACGGGGAGCTGGTGCTGGGCGCCGGAAGGATCGTCAAAAGCGACAAATCCGGGCGGTAATTTTTGGGGAAATTCCGCCGCGGTCCCGGTTGCATTGACCGCGGAAGCTGGTATACTAACAGGAGACTGTCCCGGGCCGTGCCCGGGCGACTGAGCGCGAAGGAGCGATTGCATGGTATTCGAGACCATCCGGGAGATGATCGTCCAGTGCCTCGGCTGCGAGCCGGAGCGCGTGACGCCGGACACGATCATCCTGGAAGATTTGGAGTGCGGCGCAGGAGAGCTGGGAGACGTGCTCCTGGCCCTGGAGGGGGAGTTCGGCGTCACCGTGCCGGACGAGCTCCCGCTGGAGCGCATGACCGTGGCGGAGCTGGTCCGCCTGGTGGAGGAAGCGGAGTGACGGAGGGAAGCCATGGATGAGATCAAGGCCGTCGTCCTGGCCGCCGGCAAGGGGACGCGGATGCAGTCGGAGGAGCATCACCTGCCGAAGGTGCTGCGGGAGGCGTGCGGCCGCCCGCTGCTGGCCCACGTGCTGGACCAGCTGGCCTTCGTGCCCCGGGCGGACACGGTGCTGGTGGTGGGGTATCTCCACGAGCTGGTGGAGCGGGCGTTCCCCGGGTACCCCACGGCGCTGCAGGAGCCGCAGCTGGGCACGGGCCACGCGGTGCTCTGCGCCCGGAAGCACCTGGAGGGCTTCGGCGGCACGGTGCTGGTGTGCTACGGGGACATGCCGCTGCTGCGGCGGGAGGTGTACGAGCGCCTGCTGGCGGCCCACCGGGCCGCGGGGGCCCAGTGCACGCTGCTGTCGGGCACGTGTGAGGAGGACCTGCCGTACGGCCGCGTCCTGACGGACGGGGACGACAACTTCGTGGCCGTCGTGGAGGACCGGGACTGCACGCCGGAGCAGAAGGCCGTCCGGGACCTGAACGTGGGCATCTACGCCTTCGAGTGCCCGTGGCTGCTGGCGGCGCTGGACCGGCTGCGGTGCGACAACGCCCAGCACGAGTACTATCTGACCGACGTGCCGGCGCTGATCCAGGCGGCCGGCGGGCTGGTGAAGGTCCGCCGGGAGACGCTGAACGAGCAGATCCTCGGCGTCAACACGCCGGAGCAGCTGGCGCTGACGGAGCGCTGCCTGCGGCAGCGGGCGCAGGACGGAGCTTGACTTTCCGGCCCGGATGCCATAAAATGAAAACGGAAATGCCGCACGTCCCGGCGGAATCTTTCACCGGCGGGCGGCGGAAGCCTTTTCGGGGAGTCGGCGCAGGCCGGCTGAGAGTGGGCGGATGGCAGCCCAGACCCGTGAACCTGACGGATCATGCCGGCGTAGGGAAAAAGGACTGGAGCAGACTCTGCCGCACTGCATGAGAAGGGCTTGTGCAGTGCGGCGTTTTCCGTATCGGAAAGGAGTCGATTCCAGAATGAAACGAAATGCGCACCGTGCTCTGCGGGCCATCTGCGAGGGAGCGCTGATGGTGGCTCTGGCGCAGGTTCTCAGCTACCTCAAGCTGTATGAGCTGCCCCAGGGCGGATCCGTCTCGCCGGGGCTGATCCCGATTTTCTTCTACTGCGTCCGGTGGGGGCCGGGACCGTCGCTGCTGATGTCGGCGGCGTACGCGGTGCTGCAGCTGATGCTGGACGGGGCGTACGCCTGGGGCTGGCAGAGCATGCTGATGGACTATCTGCTGGCCTTCACGGCCCTGGGCCTGGGCGGCCTGTGCTGGAAGTGGAAGGGCGGCTGCTACTGGGGCGGCCTGGTGGGCACGGCCGGCCGGTTCGTGTTCAACTATCTGGCCGGCGCCACCCTCTGGGCCAGCCAGATGCCGGAGGAGTTCTTCGGCATGACGATGACGACGCCGTGGTTTTACTCGGCGCTTTACAACGGCTTCTACGCGGTGCTCAATCTGCTGATCGTCTGGGTCGTCTTTTTCCTGATGCGCCGGACGGCGCTGCGCCGCTACCTGGCCCCGACGCCGTAGAGCGGGCAGCGCTCCGGCCGTCTCCGCGCCGCCCCGCACGCCGGGGCGGCGCTTTTCGTTCATGAAATGCGCCGCGGCGGGATATGCTGTCTGGGGACGCCCTTGCGCCCCGGCCGGAAATCGGATATAATACGAAAAACCCGCTTCCACGGGAAAGGAGGCCGCCGTGATCCGAAAGCTTCGGGCCGCCGCGCAGTATCTGCACCGGTACCACGTGTCGATGCTGGCAGCCGGCGCGTCGTTCTTCATCATTCTGTCGGTGGTGCCGCTGCTGACGCTGGTGCTGACGCTGCTGCGCTACCTGCCGCTGACCCTCCAGGACCTGCTGGATATGCTGGAGCGGGTGCTGCCCGCCGCCCTGATGGGGATGGCCGAGGGCTTCCTCCGGGAGCTGTATACCACGCCCCTGGCGGCCGTCGTGTCGGTGACGGTGATCGTGGCCCTGTGGTCGGCCTCCCGGGGCGTGTTCGGCATCCTCAACGGCCTCAGCGCCATCCTCGGCGCCGACGAGCACCGCAGCTACGTGCGCCGCCGGCTGACGGCCCTCTTTTACACGTTCCTGCTCATCATCGCCCTGTTCGTGACCCTGGGCCTCCAGGTGTTCGGCGAGACGCTGCTGGACCTGGCGGCGCGGCGCGACGCCTGGCTGCTGAACGCCGCGGCGTCCCTGGTGCACCAGCGGACCGTCCTGACCATGGCCATGCTGACGCTGCTCTTCACGCTGATCTTCGCCTTCTTCCCGGCCCGTCACCTGCGGCTGCGGGACGTGTTCCCGCCGGCGGCCGCCACGGCCGCGGGCTGGCTGGTGTTCTCGTACCTGTTCTCCATCTACGTCTCGTACGGCCGGACCTCGTACTTCTACGGCAGCATGACGACGCTGGTGCTGGCCATGCTGTGGCTGTATATCTGCATGTGCATCCTGTTCTACGGCGGCGTCCTCTGCCGCCTGTCGGCGGAGGGGAAGCTGAACCTCCGGACGGCGAAAAAGTTTTTCCGGAATGCGTAGGATTCTTTATACTTCTGTAACAATTATGCCGTATGATGGTGTAAAATCCGTACCATAGGGAGGGTTTGCGTGTTCGGATACGTGGTCGCCGACCCGGCGCAGCTGGACGAGGACCAGCGGCGGCGATACCGGGCGGCCTACTGCGGCCTCTGCCGCGCCCTGGGGGACCGGTGCTCCCAGGCCAGCCGCCTGTCCCTGACGTACGACATGACCTTCCTGGTGGTGCTGCTGACGTCGCTGTACGAGCCGGAGGAGACGGCGGGGGAGAGCCGCTGCCCCGTCCACCCGCTCCGGCCCCAGCCGTGGTGGCGCAGCCCCTTCACCGACTACGGCGCGGCCATGAACGTCCTGCTGGCCCACGAGAACTGCCTGGACGACTGGCGGGACGACCGGAGCCTGCCGAAGCTGGCCCTGGCGCGGCTGTTCCGCGGCCCCGGCCGGGCGGCGGCCGAGCGGTATCCGCGCCAGGCGGCGGCGGTGGCCGCGGGGCTGGCGGAGCTGGGCGGGCTGGAGCGCGGCGGCGTCCCGGACCCGGACCGGGCGGCCAACGCCTTCGGGCGGCTCCTGGGCGAGATCTTCGTCTGGGACCCGGACGACCACTGGGCCGGCGAGCTGCGGACCGTGGGCGAGGGCCTGGGCCGCTTCGTCTACATCCTCGACGCGGTGCTCGACCTGCCGGAGGACACGCGGCGGGGCCGGTACAACCCGCTCTCGGAGCTGGGGGCCGGCCGGGCGCCGTCGGCGTTCACCGACGAGCTGACGATGCTCCTGGGGGAGTGCACCGCGGCCTTCGAGCGGCTGCCCCTGGTGCAGGACGCGGCGCTGCTGCGGAGCGTCCTGTACGCCGGCGTGTGGGCGCGGCTGCGGGCCGCGGAGGCCAAAAAGACTGCCAACGAAACTGGAGGAGATCCCCATGGTTCCGGATCCCTATAAGGTCCTGGGCGTGTCACCCGACGCGTCCGACGAGGAAATCAAAAAGGCCTACCGTCGGCTGGCCAAGAAGTACCATCCGGACATGAACCCCGGCGACGAGGCGGCGGCCCGCAAGATGAACGAGATCAACGAGGCGTACGACCAGATCAAGAACCCGGACAAGTACCGCCAGACCCAGAGCGCCGGCTACGGCGGCGGAGATCCGTACGGGAACCCGTACGGGAATCCCTTCGGCGGCGGCTACGGCGACCCGTTCTCGGCCTGGTACGAGGCCCAGCGCCGCCAGGAGGAGGCGTACCGCCGGACGACGCCGCCGGAGATGCAGGCGGCGGAGAACTACCTGCGCTACGGGCGGTACCAGGAGGCGATCAACGCCCTGTCGGGCGTGGCGTCGGCGGACCGGACGGCCCGGTGGTACTACCTGAGCGCCCTGGCCAACTCCGGCGTCGGCAACCGGATGACGGCCCTGGACCACGCCCGCCGCGCCGTCCAGATGGAGCCGGACAACGGCCAGTACCGCCAGGCGCTGGAGCAGCTGCAGCAGACGGGCCGCGTCTACCAGCAGCACCAGCGGACGTTCACGTCCGTCTCGCCCGGCGTGGGCAAGCTGTGCCTGGCCCTGTGCCTGTGCAGCAATTTCGGCTACTGCTGCAACCCCTGGGGATTTTACTACTGTTGAACGAAATGGCCCCCGCGTGCAGCGCACGCGGGGGCCATGGATTGTCGATAAACCGCTCCGGCCGAAGGATTCGGAGGGAGGGGATGTGTGCAGGCTGCTCCGCAGAGCGTGCCGGAGCGCAACCGCCCGCAGGGCGGGCGGCACTTAGCGCGGAGGCGGAACCGTCAGGGTTCCCCTGCGCGTTCAATCAAACCCGAATTTGCAACTTCTTGAAGTTGCAAATTCGTGAGCAGCTTGTCAAAAAATTCTCGTAAGAGACTTTTTTGACAAGCTGACGGCGCCCGCGGTTCCTTCCGCGGGCGCCATTTACTGCCCTGCCGGGCCGGCGGGGCTCGATTCAGAAGTCGCGCAGCAGCGCCGTGCGCCGGGAGCGGAGCGCGGCCAGCCGCTGCGTCTGGGCGTCCCGCAGGGACGCCAGGCGGCCCAGGGCCTGCTCCACGGCGGCCCGGGCGCGGGAGACGCCGGACTCGGAGTCCCGGATCCGCCGCTGGACGGCCAGGTCGGTGAAGAGATTGTCGAAGAACCAGTCGGCGAAGGCCGTGAAGTCGTCGGCCGGGGCCTCCGGGGCCCGGGCGGCGGGCGCCACGTCGGCCAGCTCCGCGCGGAACGACCGCAGGGCCGCCTGCACCCGGTCCGCCGCGGACCGGGCCCGGTCCAGAGCGTCCCGCTTGGCCAGGGAGACGAGCATGCCGCCGCCCAGCAGATCCCACTGGCCCAGGCCGCCGGCCTCACTGAGGGCGTCGGCCATCTGGTCCAGGGCCTGCAGGGCCGCGCGGCCGGCGGCTTCGGCCTCCTCCAGCTCCTTCTGCCGGGCCTGCACGCCGGCCAGCTCCGCCTCCAGCGACGCCAGCTGCGCCGCCGCGGGGCCGCCGGCCGCCGCAATGGCCTCGGCCAGCTCCGCCTCCAGGGCCGTCACCCGGCCGGCGGGGAAGCCCAGCCGCTGCAGGGCCGACTCCGCGGCCAGCAGCCGCCGGTCGATGTCGGCCAGGTCGGCCTGGGCCTGGTCCCGCCGCAGGCAGGCGGCCAAAGCCTCCGCCTGCTCCCGCTCCAGCCGGTCGGCCCGGTCGCCCTTCAGGGCGGCCAGCAGCGACGCCAGGCTGACCGACGAGAGCCGGTCCACGTCCCGCCGCTCTCTGGAGAGGGCGGCCTCGGCCTCCAGCAGCGCCCGCTCCCGGGCGTGGCGCTCCCGGAGCAGGGCGTCCCGGGCGGCCGTCTCCTTCTGCCAGCGGGCCTGATCGTCCGCCGCCCGGGCCAGGTCGGCCCGGACGGCCTCCGGCGTCCGCGGCGTCACGGCCGCACCTCGGCGGCGCAGTCGGCCGGGCCGCCGCGGAGCATGTCCAGGCCGTGGGCCAGCGTCGGCAGGACGGCCGACAGGTTCTCCCGGGCCGCCTTGGGGCTGCCGGGCACGTTGACGATCAGCGTCCGCCCGCGGATGCCCGCCGCGGCCCGGGTCAGCATGGCCCGGGGCGTCACGGCCAGGCTGGCCGCCCGCATGGCCTCGGGGATGCCCGGCGCCATGCGCGCGCAGACGGCCGCCGTGGCCTCCGGCGTCACGTCCCGGGGGGAGAAGCCGGTGCCTCCCACCGTCACCACCAGAGCCGCGTCCAGCCGGTCGGCCGCGTCGATGAGCAGCTTTTCGATCTGCCCCTGCTCGTCCTGAACGATGGTCTGCTGGCAGACCGTGTAGCCGGCCTCCGTCAGCAGCTCCGCCACCACCGGGCCGCTGCGGTCCTCCCGCTGGCCCCAGTAGCCCCGGTCGCTGACGGTGATGACCACTGCCTCGTACGTCATTGCGCATCCTCCTCCCGCAGCAGCAGCAGGTCCGCCGGCGCAACGCCGACCGTCAGCCGGTCCTGCCCCGCGTACTGCTGCCAGACGTCCTTTTCCAGTTCCAGACGGATGGGCGCGCTGTCCGCGGCGGCCGCCTCCGGCCGCACCAGGACGACCGTGGAGAACACGCTCTCCACCACCTCCGTCACGCGGCAGGGGAAGGCGTTTTCGGCGCGCCCGGGGCCGATGAAGTGGCTGCGGACGCCCAGCACCGTTGTGCCCGCCGGCGGCTCCCGGCCGCAGTCCAGCGTGACGCCCCAGGCGGGCACGGCGATGCGCGTGCCGCCGGCGGGCCGGCAGGGTACCAGATTCTTGCAGCCCGACAGCCGCGCCGCGGCCACGGTCTCCGGGTCCCGGAACAGCCGCTCCATGTCCCGGACCGGGCCCGTGCGGCCCCGGTCCATGACGCAGACCCGCGGGCAGCGCCGGTAGACCTCGTCCCGGTCGTGGGACACCCAGACCACCGGCCCGCCGAAGGCGGACAGCGTCTCCGTCAACTCTAATTCTAACTGCCAGCGCAGGAAGCTGTCAAGAGCGGAAAAGGGTTCGTCCAGCAGAATGGCCTTCGGCCGGCTGGCCAGGATCCGCGCCAGGGCCACCCGCTGCTGCTGCCCGCCGGACAGCTGGTGGGGCCGCAGGGACGCGGCGTCCTCCAGCCGCAGCAGGGCCAGGAGCCGGTCGGCCTCGGCCAACCGGTCCGCCCGGGGCAGCCGGCGGCAGCCGGCCAGGACGTTCTGCCGGGCCGTCATGTTGGGGAACAGGGCGTACTGCTGGAACAGGTAGCCCACCTCCCGCCGCTGGGGCGGCAGGTCGACGCGGCGGGCGCTGTCGAAGAGGACGCGGCCGTCCAGCTCGATGTGCCCCCGGTCGGGCCGGAGGATGCCGGCGATGCACCTGAGGGTGACGCTCTTGCCGCAGCCGGAGGCGCCCAGCAGCGCCAGCCGCTCGTCCCCGGCCTCGAAGGCGGCCCGCAGGCGGAAGTCCCCCAGGCGCTTCTCGATGTCGACGATCAGCTTCATGCCCGCCTCCTTCCGGTTTTCCGCTCCAGGGCGTTGACGGCCAGGAGCACCACGGCCGAGATGGCCGCGTTGATGAGCACCCAGCGCAGGGCCAGGGCGTCGTCGCCGATGCGCCAGAGCTGGTAGACGGTGGTGGAGATGGTGGCGGTGCGGCCCGGCGTGTAGCCGGCGACCATGGACGTGGCGCCGTACTCGCCTAGGGCCCGGGCGAAGGAGAGGACCGTGCCGGCCAGGATGCCCTGGCGGCAGACGGGCATGCGGACGCGCCAGAAGATCCACGTGTTGCTGCGGCCCAGGGTGCGCCCGGCGGCGGCCAGGTTCTCGTCGAAGGACTCGAAGGCCCCGCGGGCCGTCCGGTACATCAGCGGGAAGGCCACCACCACCGTGGCGAAGATGGCCGACCACCACGTCATGACGAGCTTCGTCCCGAAGGTCTCCAGGAACCAGGCCCCCACGGGCCGGTTGGGCCCCAGCAGCCGCAGCAGCAGATAGCCGGCCACCGTGGGCGGCAGGACGAGCGGCAGCGTCAGCACCACGTCCAGGACGCCCTTGACGAGCCGCGGCAGCCGGGCGATGTAGTACGCCGCGGCGAGGCCGGCGAAGAAGATCACCACCGTGGCGATGGCCGCGATCCGCAGGGAGTTCCAGAGGGGGAACCAGTCCATGGCGGTCCCCGCTTACGGCAGGACCGTGAAGCCCACCGACTCGAACACGGCGGCGGCCGCGTCGGTGCGCAGGTAGTCCAGGAAGGCGGCGGCCTCGTCGGGGTGCTGCGCGATGTTCAGGACGGCCGCCGGGTAGATCACCTGGCCGCACATCTCGGCCGTGGCCTCGTCCACGACGGTCAGGCCGTCAGAGAAGGCGTCGGTGGCGTAGATGATGCCGCAGTCGACGGTGGCCTCGGCCACCTGGGTCGTGACCTCCTTGACGTTGGAGCCGTACGTCAGGACGCCGGAGGCGGCCAGCTCGGCCTCATCGAGCCCGTAGCAGGCGAAGATCTTCTGGGTGTACTGGCCCACGGGGACGTCCTCGTTGCCCATGGCCAGGAGCACGTCGCCGGCGGCCAGCAGCTCGGCCAGCTGGTCGTAGCTCTCGATGCCCTTGGGGTTCCCCTCGGGGACGGCCAGGACGACCTTGTTCTCCAGCAGGTCGCGGCGGGTGGCGTGGTCCACGAAGTCGAGGCCGTCGGTGTTCTCCTCGCCGCCCTCGATGTCCAGCTGGTTCATCTGCTTCGGCGCGGCGGAGATGAAGATGTCGCAGTCGGCGCCGTTCTCGATCTGGGTCTTGAGGGTGCCCGAGGAGTCGTACGTGCAGACGAACTGCACGCCCGTCTCGGCGGTGTACATGGCCGTGATCTCATCCATGGTCTCCTGCATGGAGGCCGCGGCAAAGACGATCAGCTCCACCGGGTCGGCGGCGGTCTCGGTCTCCGGCTCGGTTGCCGTCCCGGTCTCGGCGGTGTCGGCCGGCTCCGCGGTCTCCGGGGCCGTGTCGGCCGTGCCCGCGTCGTCGGCCGGGGCCTCGGTGGTCTGCGAGGCGCAGCCGGCGCAGAGGCCCAGGAGCAGGGCCAGGGACAGCAGCAGTGCGATGGGCTTTCTCATGGTACATTCCTCCAATCTTCGTGATTCTTTGTAAAATATCACGGTGGCCAAAGGGCGGCGGGCCGGATGGCCCGCGCCGCGGCAGCCGTGCTATTTCCCGAAGGGACAGACCGGGTAGCGGCATTCGCCGCAGCCCAGGCAGAGGCCGCCCTCGCCGTACCGGACGATCTCGGCCTTCGTCACCGGGACGCCGGCGGCGACCTTTGGCAGCACCAGGTCGAAGATCGTGGCCCCGGCGTACATGACGCAGCCGGGCAGGCCCATGACCGGCAGGCCGCCCTCGTAGTACCCCAGCAGGAACATGGCCCCGGGGAGCACCGGCGCGCCGTACGTGACGATGCGGGCGCCGCTGCGGCGGATGGCGCCGGGGGTGTTGTCGTCGGGGTCGACGCTCATGCCGCCGGTGCACAGGAGCAGGTCGATGTCCTTCTCCCGCATGGCGGCGATGGCGGAGAGCAGGTGGTCCATGCCGTCGTCCACGGTCACGTGCTCCGTGACGGCGATGGCGTAGTCCGCCAGCTTCCGCTCCAGCACCGGCGTGAATTTGTCCTCGATGAGGCCCTTGAACACCTCGGAGCCGGTGGTGATGACGCCGGCCTTCTTCAGCTTCCAGGGCAGCAGCTGCAGGATCGGCTCGCAGCCGGCGATGCGGTCGGCCTCGTCCAGCTTCGCCCCGTCGATGACCAGGGGGATGACCCGGGTGCCGCAGAGCTTGTCGCCGGCTTTCACGGCCGTGCCGCCCTTGCGGGTGGCGATCATCAGCTCGTCGATGGAGTTGATGGCGTCCAGCCGCGCCGTGTCCACCAGGAAGAGGCCGTCGTGCTCGGCGGTCAGCTCGATCTTGCCCTCCTTCGCCTCCGAGGCGGCCATGCCGGGCCCCTGGCAGATGCGGCGGAGGCGCTCGGCGCCGTCGTTCTCGTGGAGCATGCCGGGCTGCAGCTCCCAGACGTACAGCGACTCCTTGCCCATGGACAGGAGCACCGGGATGTCCTCCTCGGTGACCACGTGGCCCTTGCGGAAGCGGGGGCCCTTGAACCGGCCGGGGATGATCTGGGTCATGTCGTGGCAGAGGACGTGGCCCACGGCCTCGGTGGTGGGGATCTGCTTCATGGCTGCGCCTCCAATACTTCGATGGTGTCGCCGGGGCGGACGGTGCCGGAGCGCACCACCCGGGCGAAGATGCCCTCGGTGGGCATGACGCACCGGCCGGTGCGCCGGCGGATCTCGCAGTCGCTGTGGCACTCCTTGCCGATCTGCGTGACCTCCAGCACCGCGCTGCCCGCGGCCAGGCGGGTGCCCACGGGCAGGGACTTCAGGTCGATGCCCCGGGTGTTGACGTTCTCGGCGAAGTCGCCGTCGCGGAGCTCCAGGCCGCAGCCGCGCATGGTGTCGACGCTCTCGGCGGCCAGAAGGCTCACCTGCCGGTGCCAGCTGCCGGCGTGGGCGTCGCCGGCGATGCCCACGCCCACCTCCAGCCGGATCTCCGGCACCGGGTGCTTGACGGTGCCCCGGCGCTCGCTGATGTTGACGGACAGAACGGTGCCCATGTCACTTCGCCTCCGCGTGGTAGTCGCCGCTCTTGCCGCCGGACTTCTCCAGCAGGCGGACGGCCTCGATGACCATGTCCTTCTGCATGGCCTTGCACATGTCGTAAATCGTCAGGGCCGCGGCCGTGACGGCCGTCAGCGCCTCCATCTCCACGCCGGTGACGCCGCGGCAGCGGACGGCCGCCTCGATCTCCACCGACCGGTCGGTGACGGCGAAGCGCAGGTCCACGCCCGTCAGCGGCAGCTGGTGGCACATGGGGATCAGCTCCCAGCAGTGCTTGGCCGCCTGGATGCCGGCCACCTGGGCCACGGCCAGCACGTCGCCCTTGGCCACGGTGCCGGCCCGGATGCGCGCCGCCGTCTCCGGCGAGACGAGGATCCGCCCGGCGGCCACGGCCCGGCGGTCGGTGGCGGCCTTGTCGCCCACGTCCACCATGCGGGCGCGGCCCTGTTCGTTCACGTGGGTCAGGGGGTCCACGGTCTCATCCTCCGATCTCGTTCATGTCGCGCCCGGACTCGCTGCCGGAGGCCAGGTGGTGCGCCGCCGGCTTGGCGGCCACGGCCGCGGCCACGGCGGCCTCCAGCGCCGCGCCCTGAAGGCCCCGGACGGGGATCTCCGCGCCGCTGTGGAGGCAGGGCTTGAGCTTGCCGTCGGCCGTCAGGCGCAGCCGGTCGCAGCTGCCGCAGAACCGGTGGCTCAGGGGGCGGATCAGGCCCACGGAGCCGGGGGCGCCGGGGAAGCGGTACCGCTCCGCCACGCCGCCGAAGCCGTCGGGCTGCAGCTCCGGGCACGCCCGGAGCACCGCCTCCGCCGGCACGAACCGCGCCGCCGGCCAGGCGGCGCACGGGCCCATGGGCATCAGCTCGATGAACCGCACCTGCCACGGCTTCTCCCAGGTCAGGGCGGCCAGGGCGGGGATCTCGTCGTCGTTGACGCCGCCCAGGAGGACGGCGTTGAGCTTCAGCGGAAAGCCGGCGGCCTCGGCCGCGGCGATGCCGTCCAGCACGTCCTGCAGCCGGCCGCCGCGGGTCAGGGCGGCGAACCGGTCGGGCCGGAGGGTGTCGAGGCTGACGTTCAGCCGGTCCACGCCGGCCTGCCGCAGGGGCCCGGCCAGCTCCGCCAGGCGGCTGCCGTTCGTCGTCAGGCAGAGCTCGCGGATCTCCGGGATGGCCCGGATGCCGGCGCAGATGTCCAGCACGCCCCGGCGCACCAGGGGCTCGCCGCCGGTGATCCGCACCTTCGTCACGCCGCAGGCCGCCGCGGCCCGGACGGCCGCCACGCACTCCTCCACCGAGAGGATGGCCTCCCGGGGCAGCTTGGGGACGCCGTGCTCCGGCATGCAGTACCGGCAGCGGAAGTCGCACCGGTCGGTGATGGACAGGCGCAGATACGTGATCTGCCGCCCGAAACCGTCGCGCACGGGGCCTCCCTCCTTTCCCCTTATCTTACATCGTGATCCTCGATAAAGCAATACGCTTTTTTCGATAACCGGCGGAAAAGCCGCCCTCCCGCAGCCGGGAGGGCGGTGAAGAGTCGTATTTTGGCGGGCGGTGCAGGCTGTCAAAAACCGTACTGGCCGAAGGATTCGGAGGGAGGGGATGTGTGCAAGGCTGCTCCGCAGAGCGTGCCGGAGCGCAACCGCCCGCTGCGCGGGCGGCACTTGGCGCGG
>CAJFNY010000005.1 GCA_904395865.1 uncultured Oscillospiraceae bacterium | reverse complement strand
GTGCTTCGCCTTCCTGGCCGGCCACGAGTCCTTCGCCGCCGCCGAGGGCGCCATCGGCATCGTCAAGAACGCCAACAAGGCCCGCAAGGAGCCTCTGCGCGTCATCCTCAACGGCCTGGGCAAGGACGCCGCCCAGATCATCTCCCGGATCAACGGCTTCACGTACGTCCAGACGCAGTTCGACTACGCCACCGGCAAGGTCAACATCGTTCGGGAGATCAAGTATTCCGACGGCGAGCGCGCAAACGTCCGCTGCTACGGCGCCGACGACGTCCGCGAGGGTGTCGCCATCATGCACCTGGAGGGCGTCGATGTGTCCATCACCGGCAACTCCACCAACCCCACCCGCTTCCAGCACCCGGTGGCCGGCACGTACAAGAAGGAGTGCGTGGAGCAGGGCAAGAAGTACTTCTCCGTGGCCTCCGGCGGCGGCACCGGCCGTACGCTGCACCCGGACAACATGGCTGCCGGCCCCGCCTCCTACGGCATGACCGACACCATGGGCCGCATGCACTCCGACGCGCAGTTTGCCGGCTCCTCCTCGGTCCCGGCCCACGTGGAGATGATGGGCTTCCTGGGCATGGGCAACAACCCCATGGTCGGCGCCACCGTGGCCGTGGCTGTGGCCGTGGCGGAAAGCCTGAAGTAAGCATCGCAAAGTAAAAAAGCGGGGCATTGCTCCACGCAATGCCCCGCCGGGCAGAACGACGGATTCCGAACGGAATCCGTCGTTTTCTGCAGTATGCGCGCCGCGTCAGGCGCCGGCTCCGGCGTTCCTGTCGCGGACGAGAATGCGGCAGGCGCTCTCCCCCACGGGGATGCTCTCGATCTCCACCCGGTATTCCAGCACCAGGGTGCCGCCGCAATCGGTCAGGTCGGAGAACACGCGGCGGGTGATGATCGACATCAGGGCCACGCGGTCCCCGGCGGTGACGAGCGAGTCGTACCGCTCCCCCTCCTGAAAGGTGAGCTGCAGATCGGCCGGGCTGTCCCGGGTGATCTCCAACCGCTTGCCGTCGACGCGGTACGTCGTCACGACGCCCTCCAGGCCCGTCAGGGCCGTTCCGACGTACGACACGGCGTAGACGTCCCCCTCGCGGGCCAGGATGCCCTCGGTGGTCAGCTCCATCACCTGGGGCGTTTTCCCCACAGCCGTCTGACTGCCGCTGATGGAGAGCATCACGCGCTTCCGCATGGAACTGCCTGCCGCAGTCATGGCTCCAGGGCCAGCTGGATCAGCTGGTCGATGAGATCCGGCGCGGCAATGCCGCTGGCCTCAAAGAGCTTCGGGTACATGGAGATGGAGGTGAAGCCGGGGATCGTGTTGATCTCGTTGAAGATGACCTCCTCATCGGCCGTGACGAAGAAGTCCACCCGGGACAGGCCCCGGCAGCCGATCCCCTCGTAGATGCGGACGGCCGTCTCCCGCACCCGCTCGGCGGCCTCATCGGAGATGCGCGCCGGGATGTACAGCCGCGAGGTGTTGGAGACGTACTTGGCCTTGTAGTCGTAAAAGTCCGCGCCGGAGTCGATCTCGCCGCAGGTGGAGGCGGCCGGCGTGGCGTTGCCCAGGACGGCAACCTCCACTTCCCTGCCGTCGATGAACTCCTCCACGAGGATCTTCCGGTCGAACTCCGCCGCCTTGTGGAGCGCCTCGGCCAGCTGCCTGCGGTTGCGCGCCTTGGAGACGCCCACCGAGGAGCCGGTGCCGGCCGGCTTGACGAACACCGGGTAGGCGAAGCGGGCCTCCACAGCGTCCATGGCCTCCTCCAGGCAGTACGCCACGTCGCGGCTCGTCACCAGCTGCCAGGCCGCCTGGCGGACGCCCAGATGGTCCGCCACCAGCTTCGTCAGGGTTTTGTCCATGGCCGTGGCGGAAGCGGCCACCAGCGGACCGACGCAGGGAATGCCCGCCAGCTGCAGCAGGCCCTGGATGGAGCCGTCCTCGCCGTTCTCGCCGTGCAGCACCGGGAAGCAGACGTCGACCCGCTCACGGACGACGCAGTCGCCCTCGAAGCTCAGAAGGCCCTGGCCGCGGACCGGCGAGAGCGCCGCCCGGCGGTTCTCAGGACAGTCCAGCCACGTGCCGGCCGGCAGCATGCCGTAATCGGTGCCGGCGAAGCGCACCCAGCTGCCCTCCCGTGTGATGCCCACCGGGAAGATGTTGTATTTCTCCGGATCCATCTGACGCAGCACGAACTCCGCGGAGCGGAGAGAGATCTCGTGCTCCGGGGAGATGCCGCCAAACAGGACGCAGACGCTCAGCTTGTTCAAATCAATTCCCCATTTCCAGCCCCTGCCAGGCAGGGGCAGTCGCTCTACATATCATATTCCAAACTGCTGCCCTTGACAAGTGTATTTTTCACAAAAAATTCTTATTTTCCAGTGGAAATTCCCTGCGCATCCGTATATAATGAGTGTATGGAAGGAGGCCGGCGTCTTGAAGCTCGAATTGACGACCCGAGAGTTCCGGCGGCTGCTGGACATGGTGTATATTGGTAACTGGATTCTGAATTCCACCCGCGGCGACGACCGCATCGCCGACTACGACCAGGTGGAGAGCAAGCTGTTCGGCCTCTGCCGGCAGAACGGCATGCAGGCCCTGGTGGAGCGCTGGGAGGGCGAGGACGTGCCGTCCCGCGCCTTCTCCGACGGCGGCATCCACGAAGCCATCATGGACTATGAGGACACCGTATTCTACGAGATCCTGGCCGAGGAGCTGGCCCGCCGGGACATGGGCTATGCAGAGGTCTCTCCCTCCAACTACGACGAGCTGGTCTCCCGCATGGACGACTACATCGCCGAGTTCGAGGCCCACGGCACCGATAACATCCTCATCGACAGCGATTCCTGACGGACCGCACAGCGCGGGGCCGCCGCAGTTCCGCCCCCGGGCGGCTGCAGCGGCCCCGTCTTTTCTCACCCCAGCCCGATCAGCCAGAGAATGACGCCGTACACCACGCTGGCGGAGATCCCGAACACCAGCACCGGGCCGGCGATGGTGAACATCTTGCCGCTCATGCCCAGCACCAGGCCCTCCGAGCGGAACTCCATGGCCGACGCCACGATGGCGTTGGAAAAGCCTGTGATGGGCACCAGCGTGCCGGCACCGGCGTAGCGGGCGATGTCGTCAAAGACGCTCAGGCCCGTCAGGAGCGCGCCCAGGAAGATCAGGGCCACCGACGTCATGGCACCCGCCGTGTCCCTGTCCAGCCCCAGGGCTGCCCAGCCGTTGCCGATCAGCTGTGCCAGCGCACAGATGGCGCCGCCGGTCACGAAGGCCAGGCAGACGTCCCTGCCCAGCCGCGACGGCGGCTCCAGGCTCTGGACGTAGGCAGCGTACTGCGCCTTGCTCAGATGCTGCAAAGCAATTCCCCCTTTCGGCCTATTGTGGCCGATTGGGGGAATTTTTATGTGCCAAACGCAGAAGCGCCCCCGAAGCTCGGGGGCGCTTCCAAAGCGGGTGCGTTACACCAGCTCGATGACAGCCATCTCGGCGGCGTCGCCGCGGCGGGGGCCGATGCGGGTCACGCGGGTGTAACCGCCATTGCGGTCGGCGTACTTGGGGGCGACCTCATCAAAGACCTTCTTCGCCACATCCTCCTTGGTGATCCAGGCCAGCGCACGGCGGTATGCGGCCAGATCCTTCTTCTTGCCAAGGGTGATCATCTTCTCAGCCAGGGGCTGGACCTCCTTCGCACGGTAGAAGGTGGTCTCCAGCCGGCCGTTCTCCAGCAGATACGTGGTCATCGCTCTGAGCATCGCCTTGCGCTGGTCGCTGGTTCTGCCGAGCTTGCGGTTTCCGAACATTTCCATTCCCTCCTTCTCAGGGTCAGTTGTTGGTGCTGTTGGTGCTGTTCTCGTCCTTGGCCAGGCTCAGGCCCATCATGGCCAGCTTGTTCTGAACCTCCTCCAGGGACTTACGGCCCATGTTGCGGACCTTCATCATGTCCTCGTCGGTTCTCGAGATCAGATCCTCGACGTTGTTGATGTTGGCGCGCTTGAGGCAGTTGAAGCTGCGGACGGAGAGATCCAGCTCCTCAATGGTCATCTCCAGCACCTTGTCCCGATGGGACTCCGCCTTCTCCACCACCGTCGTCTTGCTGGCCACTGCCTCGGAGAGGTCGGTGAACAGCGTCAGATGGTCGGAGAGGATCTTGGCACCCAGGGACACGGCGTCCCGGGCCGAGATCGTGGAGTCGGTCCACACCTCCAGCGTCAGCTTGTCGTAGTCGGTGCGGTTGCCCACGCGGGTATTCTCAACGGTGTAGTTGACCTTATACACCGGCGTGTAGATGGAGTCGATGGGGATCACGCCGATGATGCTCTGGGCGGGCTTGTTCCGGTCCGCCGGGACGTAGCCGCGGCCGTGGCTCAGGGTGATCTCCATATTGAACGCGGCATCCGGGCCCAGCGTGCAGATGTGCAGATCGGGGTTGAGGATCTCCACGTCGCCGTCGGCCTTGATGTCGCCGGCGCAGACCTCGCACTCGCCGGCCGCGTCGATATAGACGGTCTTGGGGCCGGCGCAGTGGAGCCGCGCGACGATCTTCTTCACGTTCAGGACGATTTCCGTTACGTCCTCCTTGACGCCCGGAATCGTTGAAAACTCATGCTGGATGCCGGCGATCTTGATGGAGGTCGCGGCTGTGCCCGGCAGAGAGGAGAGGAGAATCCTTCTCAGAGAGTTGCCCAGCGTCGTGCCGTAGCCCCGCTCCAGCGGCTCCACGACGTACTTGCCGTACGAGCTGTCGTCCGGGGAATCGATGCACTCGATGCGGGGCTTTTCAATTTCAACCATAAACAGATACCCTCCTTGTAACTCCGAAACTTCGTTTCGTTGCCGTTTTCAGCTTTCCAATAGGCGAGGGCGCAGGGTTACTTGGAGTACAGCTCGACGATGAGGTTCTCGGCAATCTCAAAGTCGATGTCTTCCTTGGTGGGCATCGCAATGACCTTGCCGGTGAGGTTGTTCTTGTCACGGTCCAGCCACTTGGGCGCGGCGACGAAGGCGTCGTCCTCCTTCATCTTCTTGAAGCGGTTGTTGGAGGCGCTCTTCTCGCAGACGGCCACCACGTCGTTCATGCCCACCAGATAGGAGGGGATGTCGACGCGCTTGCCGTTGACGGTGAAGTGGCCGTGGTTGACCAGCTGCCGGGCCTCGCGGCGGGTGGCGGCAAAGCCCAGACGGTAGACCACGTTGTCCAGCCGGCGCTCCACCAGCTGCAGCAGGTTGTCGCCGGTGCTGCCGCTCATGCGCTCGGCCTTCTCATAG
>CAJFNY010000004.1 GCA_904395865.1 uncultured Oscillospiraceae bacterium | reverse complement strand
GCCGACCATCATCTGCACCACCTGGTCGATGGTCGTCTCGGCGGTGTTGACGGTGTCCACGTACTGGCCGTCGCGCATGACGGTGATCCGGTCGGTGATCTCCTTGAGCTCATCCATCCGGTGGGAGATGTAGATGATGCCGACGCCGGTGGCCTTCAGGCGGCGGATGAACTGGAACAGGTCCTCGATCTCCGCGGTCGTCAGCGAGGCGGAGGGCTCATCCATGATGAGGATCCGCGTGTTGTTGTACGACAGGGCCTTGGCGATCTCCACCATCTGCTGCTTCGCCACCGTCAGCCGCTTGACGACCGTGCGGGGCGAGATGTTCAGGTGGAGCGAGTCCAGCAGCTCCTGGGTCATGCGGTTCTGCTTCTTCTTGTTGAGGAAGGGGCCGCTGGTGGGCTCACGGCCCACGTAGATGTTCTCGGCCACGGTCAGGTCCTGCATCAGGTTCAGCTCCTGGTGCACGATGCTGATGCCCAGCTGCTGGGCGTGGTGGGGGGACGTGATCTCCGTCTCCTTGCCGTACAGCTCGATGGTGCCGCCGTCCTTCGTGTAGATGCCGGTGAGGATCTTCATGAGGGTGGACTTGCCGGCGCCGTTTTCACCGATCAGGGCCAGCACTTCGCCGGCCCGTAGCTCCAGCTGGGCGTCGTCCAGCGCGTGGACGCCGGGGAAGTACTTCTGAATCCCCTGCATTTTGAGCAAAATCTCAGACATTCATCGATCAGCCTCCTGTGCCGTGATCCGGATTTTCCGGGGCGCGAAACGTTTCATCCTTGTGGTCCGGAAAAGCGGCCTGCCGCCGCGCTTCGTTCTGGTACCAGAATACCAGACGGGGCGGGGATTCCAACCGAATATCGTCCACCGACTGGTGAAAAAGATACACGATTTTCTCCCCCGCCCCGACATTTAGAACGGAAATAACAATTTTTGATTCTCAGAATTGTACATATTGTCCTGTGTGATGGCCACACACGGCACCTCGGTGAAGCTGGAGACCGGCAGCTCCTGGTGGACCCGGAGGGCCTGCTCCACAGCCTGGTAGCCCATGTTGAAGGGCCGCTGGATCACCGTCACCTGGATGACGCCCTGCTCCAGATACTGGATCTGCTGCTGGGCGTTGTCGCAGCCCACCACGGCCAGCTCCCCGCCCAGGCCCAGCTCCGTCAGAACGCCGGCCACGCCCAGGTTGCATACCTCGTTGGTGCACACGAAGCCGGCCAGCTCCGGGTACTGCTCCAGCAGCTCCAGGGCGATCTCCCGGGCCTTCTCCGGGTCGTTGCCGCAGTCGTAGACGCCGGTGACTTCGATGGCGCCGCTGTCCGCCAGGGCATCCATGGCTCCCTGGGCCCGGTTGACGCCGGAGGAGGAGACGCTGCTGTGGGTCAGCACGGCCACCTGCCCGGCGTCCACCAGCCTGCCCAGCTCCTGCCCCAGGGTCAGGCCGATGGCGTAGTTGTCGCTGGCCACGAAGGCGGTGCGGGCGTCGGTGCTGACGTCGGAGTCCATGGTGACGACCGGGATGCCGGCGGCCACGGCCTCGTTCGTCACGTCGTTGAGGCGGGTGTAGTCCGAGGCCACCAGGATGATGACGTCGGGCAGCGTCGCAATCACGTCCTCCATGACGGCGATCTGCTCGTCGATGGCCGTCTCCGAGGAGGCGCCCGTCACCGTCAGCTCCACGCCCAGCTCCTGGGCGGCGCTGCGGGCGCCGTCCACGGCCTCCTGCCAGAACTCGGCCGTCTCCACCGTCGTCTTGAGCACCAGGGTGATCTCCGGCGGGGCCTTCCCGCCGCTGCAGCCGGCCGGCAGCAGGAGCAGCAGCAGCGCCGGCAGCAGCAGGGCCAGACTACGGATGGCTCTCATGGTCGTCCTCCTCTCCGCCGCGGCGCCGGTGCAGCACGAGCATCACCGTCGTCCCCTTCTCCGGCTCGGAGAAGAAACGCAGGCCGCAGTCCCCGCCGAAGTACATGCGCAGCCGCTCATGGACGTTGCGGACGCCGATCCGCGACGAGCCGCCGTCGCCGGGCTTGCCGTCGAGGATGTGGGCCAGCTGGGCCGCGGTCATGCCGGCGCCGTCGTCCTCCACGGTGATGAGCAGCGCCTCCTCGTCCAGCATGGACGTGATGCGGACGGTGCCGCCGTGCTCCTTGACCTTGATCCCGTGGTAGATGGCGTTCTCCACCAGCGGCTGGAGCACCAGCTTCGGCACGAGGCAGTCCAGCGTGTCCGGCTCGATGTCCAGCTCGAAGCGGAGGGTGTCCCGATAGCGCATCTTCTGGATCGTCAGGTAGCTCTCCACGTGCTCCAGCTCCCGGCGCAGCGTGACGATCTCGCTGCCGCTGCCGATGCTCGTGCGCAGCAGCCGGGCCAGGGCCTGGGTCATCTCCACGACCTCGGCGTTCCGGCCGGCGTGGCTCATCCAGATGATGGAGTCGAGGGTATTGTAGAGGAAGTGGGGCTTGATCTGCGCCTGGAGCAGGTCCCACTCGTACTGCCGCTTCTCGGCCTCGCTGCGCTTCTGCTCCTCCATGAGGCCGCCGATGGTGGCGAGCATGTGGTTGAAGCTGTCCCCCAGCCGCTCCACCTCGCGGTACGTCTGGGGGCCGCTGCGGACCGTGAAGTCGCCGCTCTCCACCGTGGCCATGGTGTCGGCCAGCTTCCGCAGCGGGTCGGAGATGGCCCGGGAGATCAGCACCGACAGCGCCAGGGCGATGCCCACGGCGCTCAGGGCGATCACCACGTACTGCTGCAGCATCCGGTCCTGCTGCTGCAGCAGCTCGGACGTGTACGTGACGCCCACGGCCGTCCAGCCCGTGGCCGCGGAGCGGGCCGAAAAGTACGTCCGCTCCCCGCCGGTGCCGGAGACCGTCACCGGATCGCCGCCGGAGGCCAGGACGTCGGCCACCCGCTCCTCCTTGAGGCCGGCGTTGATCAGCTGCTGCTGGGGGTGCCAGAGGATCTCGCCGCGGTCGTCCAGCAGGAACAGGTACCCGCGGCTGCCCAGGTCCACGCCGGCCAGGATCTTGTCGATGACGTCGTAGCGCAGGTCGGCCAGCAGGACACCCAGGACGGTGCCGTCGCCGTCGGTGACGGCCTTGGCGAAGGAGATCACCCAGACGTACCGCCCCTCCACCAGGTTCTCCACCCGGGACGAGGAGACGTACACCATCTCCGGCGCGGCCAGGGCCGCCCGGTACCATTCGCTCTCCTGCCAGCGGGCGTAGGCGTTCTCCCGGAACGTCGGATCGTTGAACACGATGCGCCCGTCGGTGCCGGCCAGGGCCACGGCGTAGATCTCCGAGCGCGTCTCGGCCGCGTGGCGCAGCATGGCCTCCACGTCGCCCGGCTCCGCGTCGCCGCTGCGGAGGTAGGCCGCCACGGCGGCGTTGTCCACGATGAAGTCCGACAGGTCCTCGATGTACTCCACGTACATGTCCAGCTGGGAGTTGACCTGGGCGATCAGCTGGCCGGTGTAGTCCGAGGCCACGCTCTGGAGCTGCTGGCGCGTGTAGCCGTACGACCGGATGCTGATGAGCAGCGTCACCACCGTCACCAGCAGCGTGAAGGCCGCCACCATGGTGGTGCTGATGCTGGGGCGGCGGCGCCTCACGGGCGGGCCTCCCGATACTCCCGGGGCGTCATCCCCACGGCCCGCTTGAAGGCCACGGAGAAGTAGTGCGGGTCGGTGAAGCCCACCCGCTCGGCGATCTCCGCGGCGGGCAGGGCCGTCGTCGTCAGGAGCTGCCGGGCCCGGTCCATCCGCAGCGCCGTCAGATACTCCATGAACGTCTTGCCGGTCTGGGCCTTGAAGGCCGCGGAGAAGTAGCTCTTGCTGACGTTCAGCAGCGACAGCAGCTCCGTCAGGGAGAAGGCGCTGTCGTGAAAGTGCTGCAGCATGTAGCCCCTGGCGCTCTCGACGCACTGGCGGGCCGGGTCGTCCGCCTGCACCCGGGCGCGGGCCAGGAAGGCCGCCAGCTGCCGGAAATCCTCCCGGATGTCCCGCAGGCGGAACCACTCGTCCTGGGGCCGGATGCGCGGCGCGGCGCCGCGCCGGTCGTCCGGGATCCGCTCCTCCAGGGCGTACTGCAGCCGCTCCAGCGGCGGCAGGCAGGCATCCCGGTGGAGCTGGCGGCGGGCCAGCTCGTCCAGCAGCGCATCCAGCAGCTCCTGGACATCGGCCCCGCCGAAGTCCAGGGCGTGGAGCAGGGGCTTCATGGAGGGCAGCGGGTCCTCGTCGGTGACGGGCCGCTCCGCGGCCCGTCCCTGGTGGTCGGCCACCAGGCGGCCGGCGGCCGTGAAGCCGTAGCCCAGGGCGTGGCTGGCCTCCCGCAGGCAGCGGTGGAGGCCGGAAGCGCCGCCGACGCAGCTGCCGATGCCCCCCTGGGCATCGGCGCCGGTGGCCCGGGCCACGGCGTCGCAGAGCATGGCGCCGGCGTCCCGGGTCCGCTGCGTGACCTCGTCCCGGGTCCGGCCGCCCACCAGCAGCACCGGATACCGCTCGTCCACCACTGCGGCCGTGCAGTGGGGGAAGCGCACGGCCGTCTCCCGGGCCGCGTCCAGCAGCCGCTGGCCCTCGGCCGCGTGCTCCGCCGGCTGCAGCGGCTGGCAGAGCACGGCGCTGTATACCGGGCAGTCCAGCGTCAGTCCCGCGGCGACGGCCTGGCGGGCCAGCTCCTTCTGGGGAACCGGGGCCCGCAGCAGGCTGCGCAGCAGGTCGCCCCGGAGGATCGTCTCCGCCCGGTACGCCCGGCTCTCCAGGGAGCGCAGGCTGGAGCGGCGGCTGTCCCGCTCCTGCAGCTCGTCGGCCAGCCGGGCCAGCAGGGCGCAGAAATCCTTCGGCGCCACGGGCTTGAGCACGAAGTCGTGGACGTGGAGCTTCACCGCCTGCTGGGCGTACGAGAACTCGCTGAAGCCCGTCAGGATCACCACCAGCACCGACGGGACGTGCTCCCGCAGGTACCGGGTCAGCTCCAGCCCGTCCACGAAGGGCATGCAGATATCGGTGACGACCACGTCGGGCAGCACCGTGTCCAGCCGCTCCAGGGCCTCCCGCCCGTCGGCACAGGCGGCACAGACCGTGAAGCCCAGGCCGGCCCAGTCGATGTTCTGCAGCATGCTTTCCCGGACGACGGCCTCGTCCTCCACCAGCATCAGCTTATACACGGCGGCAATCCCTCCTGCGGCGTTTTCTTCCAAAATATTATACCGGAAACCGCCGCGGAATGCACCGTTCAAATTGACGGAAAACGGCGCGGATTTTTGACACCGGGAGCCGCCGGACACGTCTACCCGTCCGGCGTCTGCCGCTGGGCGCGGCGCAGCTCCTCCACGATCTTGGCCACGGCCTCCACCTGCCCGTCGGTCAGGCCGTCCACGCTGATGCAGCGGTTGCCGCCGGCCCCCAGCAGGTAGTCGGTGCTGACGCCGAAGATCCGCGCCAGCCGCAGCAGCACGTCGTACGGCGGCTGGTGGACGTTGTTCTCGTACGCGCTGACCACCGACTTGGAGACCCCCAGCAGCCGGGCCAGGTCCACCTGGGACAGATTCCGCTGAGCCCGCAGCTGTCGGACCCGCGTCCCAATCTCCGAAACGTACATTTTCCGTCCCACCCTTCGCCGGTCTTCACCGTCATTGTATCGGAAGGACGGACAGGATTAGTGGATTTAATCCTGAAATAATTGACCTTCACCGTTCAGGAGGCTATACGCAAGGGGAGAGGCCGCCGTCCGGCGGCAGAAGGAGAAAGGGGAATTGCCATGCAACCGAAACGCGCCCGCGGCGGTCTGGCCGTGTTCGCCGGCATTCTGACGATCTGGTTCGGCATCCAGACCGTATTCCGCGCCATCTCATTCGTGGACGACTGCTACGACTACATCCAGGCCTACGGCGACGGCAACCTCATCAGCTTCAACATGATGGCCGTAGCCGTCGCGCTGCTGGTGCTGGTCATCGCGGCCTTCGTCCGGAGGAAGACGTTCCTGGGCGTGGCGGCGGCGCTGGTGGCCGTCGCATCCGTCTGGTGCGTCACGGCCCACGCGCCCATCTACGCCCCCGGCGCCATCTACGCCGTCTACCCGGCCCTGGCCGGCATGGGCCTGAACGTCGACTACGCGGCGCTCCAGGGCCTGAGCGGGCTGCTGCGGCCGCTGTGGCAGCCGCTGTACCTGGTCTCGTGGCTGCTGCTGGCCGTCACGGCCTTCCTGGGGAAGCAGAAGCCCACGAAGCTCTGGGGCTGGGCCGCCGGCACGGCCGTCGCCGCGGCCGTGATCCAGCTGATCCTTCAGCTCCGGTACCTGCTCTGGCTGCTGGGCGAGCTGCACCTGCTGACGCTCCTGCTGAACCTGCTGACCATCGCCGCCCCGGCGCTGATGGTCACATTCCTGGCCTGCTTCCTGGGGGCGCGGCAGCCGGCCGCCGCCGTGCCCGGGCCCGACGGCGCCGTGGTGCCCGTGGGCGAGGGGTACGTGGACATGGCCAAGTGCGTGCTGCTGCTCCTGCTGACCTTCGGCATCTACTACCTGATCTGGATCTACCGCACCACCCGCTACCTGAACCGCGTGGAGAACATGGAGCGGCGGAATCCGACGACGAAGCTGCTGCTGTGCATGTTCGTCCCGTTCTACTCCATCTACTGGATGTACCAGAGCGCCCGGCGGGTGGACGTGCTGGCCAACTCCAGGGGCATTCCCTCCGACCTGAGCACCCTCTGCCTGATCCTGGCCATCTTCGTGGGCATCGTGCCGCCCATGCTGATGCAGGACAAGATCAACGCCGTGGAGCGGCTGGAGGCCGGCGCCGCCCGGCCGTACGCGCCGCCCCAGCCGGAGCCTGCCCGCGCCGAGCAGGACGTGGCCGCGGCCCTGCGCCAATACAAGGAGCTGCTGGACCAGGGCGTCCTGACCCAGGAGGAGTTCGATCAGAAGAAGAAGCAGCTGCTGAAGCTGTAACGCTGTAACGACGCACAACGCCCCGGCCGAACGGCCAGGGCGCACGGACTGTCGAAAAACCGCTCCGGCCGAAGGATTCGGAGGGAGGGAAAGTGTGAAAGGGGACCGTCAGGGTCCCCTTTCGCGTTCAATC
>CAJFNY010000003.1 GCA_904395865.1 uncultured Oscillospiraceae bacterium | reverse complement strand
TTTTACTCCCTGGATGACTTCGCCAGACAGCTCGCTGCCCACAACCGCCGCTCCAACAACTTCCCTATGAGGCCCTTAAACTACTGCTCTCCTTCCCAGTTCGCCGTCCAATAATGTTTGACAAACCTACAAGATCACGGCGCATAATCGCCGCTGTCCACCCGCAGGACGAAGTGGTTCCGCTCCGTCTCCAGGAGGCCCTCGCGGCGCATCTTGCTCAGCTCGTTGGACAGGGCGCTGCGGTCCACGTTCAGGTAGTCGGCCAGCTGCTGGCGGTTGAACGGGATCGTGAAGCTGCGGCTACCCACGGCGATGGCCCGGTCGGACAGGTACGACAGCAGCCGGGCGCGGATGGAGCGGGGCGAGGTGTGGAAGATCTTGCGGGAGAGCATCAGGTTCTTCCGGGCCGTCAGCAGGAGCAGATTGTGGATCAGCAGGCTGTGGTGGCTGCAGGCGTTGGGGCACGTGCGCAGCACCCGCTCCACATTCAGATACAGCACTTCCGTGGCCTCGTCGGCCACGACACTGACCATCAGCTGCTGGCCGGGGATGCAGGCGTACGTCTCGGCGAACACGTGCCCCGGGCCCACCCGCTCCAGCACCGTGGTATTGCCCCAGAAGTCGGTGTTCTCCACCAGCACGCTGCCGGACAACACCAGGCCCAGCGCGGAGATCGTCTCCCCGGCCCGGCAGAGACAGGCGCCTCTGGCGTACCGCCGCCGCTCGGCCCCCAGACAGCCCAGCATGGTCTCCACCTCCTCCGGCGACGCGCCGCGGAACAGCGGCGACCGGCTCAGGGCGGGAAACTCCATGAGCATGCACCTCCGACCGTTGATTTTCCAACGGTTTTGTTGGAATCACAATAAAGGATCCGCGGATAAATGTCAAGCCCCGCCGGCTGGAAATCCGGGGCTTGACAAAGCCCTGCCGGCGGAGTAAGTTATACAAGTATGACTTGTAGGAATGGAGGGAGCGCCGTGGCAGCCGGAAAGCATCTGCTGGGCAAGGCCCGCAGCAGCCAGATCGTGGGGACGGCCAAGGTGGGCGAGAAGGGGCAGATCGTGATCCCCAAGGAGGCCCGGGACCTGCTGGGCATCCGCCCGGGGGACACGCTGCTGATCCTGGTGGACCCGGAGAGCGGCCTGGTGGTCTCCAAGCCGGAGGTCCTGCAGGACGTGGCGGCGCAGATTCTGGAGAAGCTGAAAAAAGGAGCGGATGAGACGTGAGTTTGGAAGAGATGTACGGGTCGCTGGGGGTCAGCGGGCCGGTGCTGGCGCTGGGCGAATCGGTGCTGGCGGATCTGGCGGAGCGCTTCGCGGAGATCGACCGGGTGGCCGAGTACAACCAGGCCAAGGTCCTTCACGCCATGCAGATCAACCGGGTGGGCGCGGCCTGCTTCGCCGCCACCACCGGCTACGGCTACGACGACGTGGGCCGCACGACGCTGGAGAAGGTCTACGCCGCCTGCTTCCACACCGAGGCGGCGCTGGTGCGGCCGCAGATCACCTGCGGCACCCACGCCCTGGCCGTGGCCCTGAGCGCCAACCTGCTGCCGGGGGACGAGCTGCTCTCCCCGGTGGGCCGGCCGTACGACACGCTGGAGGAGGTCATCGGCATCCGGCCGTCGGCCTGCTCGCTGAAGGAGTACGGCGTCACGTACCGGCAGGTGGACCTGCTGCCGGACGGCACCTTCGACTACGACGCCATCCGCGCCGCCATCGGGCCCCGGACGAAGCTCGTCACCATCCAGCGCTCCAAGGGGTACGCCACGCGGCCGTCGTTCTCCGTGGCGCAGATCGGTGAGCTGATCGCCTTCTGCAAATCGTGCAAGCCCGACGTGGTGTGCATGGTGGACAACTGCTACGGCGAGTTTGTGGAGATGCAGGAGCCGTCGGACGTGGGGGCCGACATGATCGTCGGCAGCCTCATCAAGAACCCCGGCGGCGGTCTGGCGCCGGTGGGCGGCTACATCTGCGGCACCGAGGCGTGCGTCAGCCGCTGCGCGTACCGGCTCAGCGCACCGGGGCTGGGCCAGGAGGTGGGGGCCAACCTGGGCCTCATGCCGGCGCTGTACCAGGGCTTCTTCCTGGCGCCCACGGTGGTGGCCGGGGCCCTGAAGGGCGCCATCTTCGCGGCCTGCCTCTACGAGCGGCTGGGCTTCCGGGTGGTCCCCGGCGGCGCCGAGGACCGGCACGACATCATCCAGGCGGTGGAGCTGGGGTCGGAGGCGGCCATGGTGGCCTTCTGCCGCGGCATCCAGGCCGCCGCGCCGGTGGACAGCTACGTGACGCCGTTTCCCTGGGACATGCCCGGCTACGACGACCCGGTCATCATGGCTGCCGGCGCCTTCGTCCAGGGGTCGTCCATCGAGCTGTCGGCCGACGGGCCCATCCGTCCGCCGTACGCCGTCTACTTCCAGGGCGGCCTGACGTGGTACCACGCCAAGCTGGGCATCCTCAAGTCCGTGCAGGCCCTAGTGGACGACGGGCTGGTCAACGTGTAATTCTGAGAGAAAGAGAGAAACTTGCTTATGTGGTTCTGGTTGTCACTGATTACGCTGCTCTGCTGGAGCGGCTCGGACCTGTTTTCCAAGATCGGCTGCCGCGATCCGAAGGACAAGTACGGCCACCTGAAAATGGTCATGGCCGTGGGCGTCGTCATGGGTCTCCATGCGGCGTGGGAGATCTTCATGAACGGCGTGGAGATCAACCTGCAGGTGATCGTCACGTACCTGCCGGTCTCGCTGCTGTACATCCTGTCCATGACGCTGGGGTACGTGGGGCTGCGGTACATTGAGCTGTCCATCTCCTCGCCCATCTGCAACTCCTCCGGTGCCCTGGTGGCCGTGCTGAGCCTGGTGACCGGCGGCATCGGAGCCGTCAACGGCTGGCAGCTGGGGGCGGTGGCGCTGGTCTGCGCCGGCGTCATCGGCCTGGGCGTCGTCGAGTCCCGGGAGGACGAGGACCTGCGGGCTGCCCGGCAGCAGGCGTCCAACTACCGGTACGCCAAGTCGTGGCTGGCCCTGGCCCTGCCGGTGGCCTACTGCCTGCTGGACGCCGCCGGCACCTTCGCCGACAATCTCGTCATCGCCAAGATCGGCACCATGACGGCCTCCGGCGAGGCGTCGGCCAACGTGGCGTACGAGCTGACGTTCCTGTTTGCCGCCGTGGTCAGCTTCGTCTACGTGGTGCTGATCCGCCGGGACCGGCTGGTGCCGAAGATGGAGGCGCCCAAGTACGTGGGCGCCGTCTTCGAGACGGCCGGCCAGTTCGCCTACATCTACGCCATCGCCGACCCGGAGCACCTGATGCTCTCGGCGCCGATCATCTCGTCGTACTGCGCCGCGTCGGTGCTGTGGGGCCGGGTGTTCCTGAAGGAGAAGCTGTCCTGGAAGCACTACGCCATGATCCTCCTGGTGGTGGCGGGCATCGCCATCCTGGGCCTGTTCGACGCGTAGGCAGCCGCGGAGCGCTCTGGCGGCATTTTTGAAAAGTTGGACGATTCGCACAAAAACCAGCCGGATTTTTCGGCTGGTTTTTGCAACAATGACTTCTTTACAGTAGCGCTTTAGCATGATAAAATACTTCCACAATCCACCGCGGTCCCGGCCGCGGATGCTGTATGGAGGAATGGAACGATGAAAAAGCTTCTTGCCCTGCTGCTGGCGACGGTGATGGTGTTCTCCCTGACCGCCTGCGGCGGCGACAGTGCCGACACGACCGAGCCGGCCGATACCACGGAAACCACGGAGCCGTCCGGCACCGACGAGACCACGGAGCCGTCCGGCACCGACGAGACCACGGAGCCGGCGGACACCACGGAGCCCGCCGACGGTGAAACTTCGGATGAGACCTCCGGCGACGCCGCGTCCGACTTGGCCTACGTCCAGGACAAGGGCACGCTGGTGGTGGGCATCACCGACTTCGAGCCCATGGACTACCGGGCCGAGGGCAGCGACGAGTGGATCGGCTTCGACGCCGACATGGCAAAGCACTTCGGCGAGTACCTGGGCGTGGATGTGGAGTTCATGGAGATCACCTGGGACTACAAGGTCATGGAGCTGGACTCCAAGAACATCGACGTGGTCTGGAACGGCATGACCATCAACGATGAGGTCCTGGCCGCCATGAGCGTCTCCAACCCGTACTGCCTCAACGCGCAGGTGCTGGTCGTCCCGGCGGACAGCGCCGCGGACTTCGAGAACCTGACGAGCCTGGAGGGCCTGAACGTGGCCGTGGAGTCCGGCTCCGCCGGCGAGGAGGCCGCCACGGCCCTGGGCGCCACGACGATTCCGGTGCAGGCGCAGTCCAACACGCTGCTGGAGGTCTCCGCCGGCACGGCCGACGCCGCCGTCATCGACCTGCTGATGGCCGGCGCCATGATCGGCGAGGGCACCAGCTACGCCGACCTGACGTACACGCTGAACCTCAACGACGCCCAGGGCCTGCCCTCTGAGGAGTACGGCGTGGGCTTCCGCCAGGGCTCCGACCTGGTGGACGAGTTCAACACCTTCTGGACCGAGAAGGTGGCCGACGGCACCGTCATGGCGGTTGCCACCGAGTATGGCCTGCAGGAGGCCGTGATTCTGGAGTAATCCACCTGCCGGAAAGGCAAGCTCCGGGGCAGAGCGCGTCCGCGCTCTGCCCTTGGCGGCTGTCCGGCGGAGTACATACGGAGAGGATGGAATCCCCCTTGATCGAATTCTTTCAATCCGACGAGTTCCGCACCGTCCTGTCGGCGCTGAACACCGGCTTCGTCACCACCCTCCAGCTCTTCTTCATCACGCTGATCGGCGCCATCCCCCTGGGCCTGGTGATCTCCTTCGGCTCCATGAACCGCTGGGCGCCCCTGGGCCGGCCGCTGCGGTATCTGGCCCGGCGGAAGGGCAGCGGGCTTGCGGGCTTCTGGAAGGTGCTGGCCGGCTTCCGGCCCATCAGCGCCGTGACGCGGCTGGTGGTCTGGGTGTTCCGCGGCACGCCGCTGGTGCTGCAGATCCTGGCCATCTTCTACGTGCCGGGCATGAAGGACTGGTTCAACTGGCCCAGCCGGATGGCGGCCGTCTGCGCGGCGTTCATCGTCAACTACGCCTGCTACTTCTCCGAGATCTTCCGCGGCGGCATCCAGGGCGTGCCCGTGGGGCAGCAGGAGGCCGGGCAGGTGCTGGGCATGACCAAGTGGCAGATCTTCCGCCGCGTGACGCTGCTGCAGATGGTCAAGCGCATCGTCCCGCCCATGTCCAACGAGATCATCACCCTGGTCAAGGACACGTCCCTGGCCCGGACCATTGCCCTCCAGGAGATCATCTGGATGGGCGAGTCGTTCCTCAAGGGCAACCAGGGGTATTCGGGCCTGCTGTGGCCGCTGTTCTTCACGGGCGTCTACTTCCTGGTGTTCAGCGGCATCGTCACAGTGCTGCTGGGGCGGCTGGAGAAGAAGCTGGAATTTTTCCGCTGAGAGGAGGGAGACGGTATGGCAATCTTAGAGGTCCGGGACCTGCAGAAGCATTTTGACCGGACACCGGTTCTGGAGAACATCAGCTTTTCCCTGGAGAAGGGCCAGTCGGTGGCCATCATCGGCTCCTCGGGCTCCGGCAAGACGACGCTGCTCCGCTGCCTGAACTTCCTGGAGAAGCCTGACAGCGGCACCATCTGGGTGGACGGCCAGTGCATCTTCGACGCCGACGACCCGGCCACCCAGCGGGAGGCCGACGTGCGGCAGAAACGACTCCACTTCGGCATGGTGTTCCAGTCGTTCAACCTGTTCCCGCAGTACACGGCCCTGCGGAACGTGACGCTGGCCAAGGAGCTGCTGGCCAAGGCGCAGCCGGATTTCAAGCAGAACAAGCGGGCCATTCTGGACGAGATCCAGGCCGAGGGCCGGGAGCTGCTGGCGCGGATCGGCCTGGCCGACCGGGCGGACCACTATCCCCACCAGCTGTCGGGCGGCCAGCAGCAGCGGGTGGCCATCGCCCGGGCCCTGGCCCTGCACCCGGACATCCTCTGCTTCGACGAGCCCACCTCGGCCCTGGACCCGGAGCTGACGGGCGAGGTGCTGCGGGTGATCCGCTCCCTGGCCCAGCAGAAGACGACGATGATCATCGTCACCCACGAGATGGCCTTCGCCCGGGACGTGGCCGACCAGGTCATCTTCATGGACGGCGGCGTCATCGTCGAGCAGGGGCCTGCCCGCGACGTCATCGAGCATCCCCGCGAGGAGCGCACGCGCCAGTTCCTGACGCGCTACTCGGAAAACTGAATCCACAGAACGTACAGCGTGCCGGAGGCTTTTGCCTCCGGCACTTTTTTCGACCGGCGCACAGATTTTGCGTGGATTTTACGGAAGCTTTACGGATTCGCGGTGGCGCCCGGCCGGAACGTATGGGAGAATTCATACGAAATTTCGGAAACTGCCGCCGCGACCCCGTTTTGCCGCCGGCGGCTGCGTATTCCTGTCAGAAGGAGAGGAGAGATGGGATGACCGCAGAACACGAGCTGATCCACCGGGTGCTGGACGCCCAGAGCGACCCGGAGGCCGCCGACGGCCTCGTTCGCGATTATCTGCCGTTCATCCGGGCGGAGGCCGCCAGGTTCCTGAAGCGGCCGCCGGCGGAGGGGGAGGACGCCCTGGGCATCGCCATGCTGGCCTTCTACGAGGCGGCCATGGCGTACCAGCGCCGCCGCGGGCCGTTCCTCCGGCTGGCCGCGGCCGCCATCCGCAACCGCCTGATTGACGCCTACCGCCGGGAACGGCGCCACCGGGGCCAGGCCTCCCTGGACCAGCCGGTGGGCGACGGCGACACGACGCTGGGCGAGCGGCTGGCCGGCGGGGACGACCATCTGGGACAGCTGGTCCACGCCGAGGCGGCCCGGGAGGAGATCGCCCACTACGCCGGCCAGCTGGCGGCCCTGGGGCTGAGCCTCAGCGACGTGGCCGACAGCTGCCCGCGCCAGGAGCGGACCCTGCGGGCCTGCATGGCGGCGCTGGCGTGGGCCAGGGCCAACCCGGCGGTGCTGGAGCAGGCCGTGGCCACCGGGAAGCTCCCGCTGGCCCGCATGGCCGACGGGGCCGGCGTGGAGCGCAAGACCCTGGAGCGCCACCGGCGCTACGTGCTGGCAATTTTGCTGGCGTACACCAACGGCTTTGAGGTCATCCGCGGCCATCTGCGGCAGCTGGATCCGGAAGGGAGGCGGGCTGTATGACGTATCTGGTGATGGAGTGCCACCCGGGCTACGCCGTCGTTCTGGACAGCCGCGGCCGCTTCTGGAAGGCGGCCAACTGCGGCTACGCGGTGGGGCAGACCGTGGAGCGGATCGTCAAGCTCCGCCGGCCGCAGCGGGTCCGGCCGTGGAAGCCGCTGCTGGCCGCGGCGGCGTGCCTGGCGGTGGTGGTGCTGGCGTCGTGGCAGCTGCTGCTGACCACGTACGGCACCGTCCGCATGGAGATCAATCCGGACGTGACGCTGGCGGTCAGCCGTCTGGGCTACGTCGTCGGCGCCGAGGCCGGCAACGCCGACGGCGCGGCGCTGCTGGAGGGGTACCGCTGGCGCTTCCGAACGGCCGAGACGGCCGCCGGGGATCTGGCGGCCCGGGCGGCGGAGCAGGGCTCGCTGCCGGACGACGGCACCGTGGTGCTGACCGTCTCGTCTGAGCACCGGCGCTGGCAGCAGGAGACGGAGGCGGCGCTCCTGGCGGCCGTGGCCGACCGGGTGGCCGCGTCGGTCACGGTGACGACGGAGCGGCCGGCGGACGACGTCCCGGAGCCGCCGGCGGATGAGGCGCCGGTGGACGAGGCGCCGGAGACGGTTCCGGAGCAGACCGTCGTCGTCCCGCTGACGCCGCCGGCGGGGCAGACGGCGGAGCCGCCGGCCTCCCGGCCGCAGGAGCAGACACCGCCCGTCACGCCGCAGGAGCCGACCGTGCCGCCCCCGGACGACGACGGGGATGACGACGATGGGGACGATGACGACGGCTGGGATGACAGCGACCGGGACGATGACGACGGAGACGACGACTGGGAGGACGATGACCGGGACGACGACGGGGATGACTGAAAAACTTTTTCAAAAATTTTTCCCGGGACCCCGGTTTCGGCCGGAGGCGGCCGTATCCTGTACGTGTCAAAGTCGAGACGACCGACGAATGATGGAAGGGAGAATGACCATGTGTAAACACGACTGGACCCGACTGACGGCCGGCGCCCTGCTGGCCCTGACCCTGACTGCCTGTTCGGCGGCCCCCACGGCCGAGCCGGCGCCGCTGCCGGCGGACACGACCGTCGAATCCGTGCAGCCGGAGACCGCCGCCCCGGCGGAGACGACCGGCGCGGCGGAGGCCCCGGCGGAGGACCTGACGGCGGTGGGTTCGCTGCTGCTGAGCCTGAATCCCGAGGTGCGGATGCACTACAGCGCCGACGGCCTGGTGGTTTCCCTGGAGGGACGCAATGACGACGGCCGGGCCGTGGCCGCGGCGCTGGGCGACCAGGCGGGCCGGCCCTGCGACGAGGTGGCCGACGACCTGGTGGAGCACCTGTACGGCGGCGGCTACCTGAGCGGCGGCCAGAGCATCGTCGTGAAGCTGGAGGCCGGCTCGGAGGAGCCGGGCACCCAGGTGCTGGAGGCGGTGGCCGACGGCATCCACGCGGCGTCGGTGCGCTGCGGCGCCGAGGCCCAGGCCCTGACCGTCTCCGGCCAGGAGCTGGACGACAGCGGGCGGCTGACCGTGGCCGCGGCTGAGGCCCTGGCACTGGAGCAGCTGGGCATGACCGAGGCCCAGTTCACGCCCCGGACGTACGATGACGACGTCTACGAGCTGGAGTTCACGTCCGGCGGCGTGCGGTACGCGTACGAGATCGACGCCAACACCGGCAAGCTCCGGGCCGCCGACTACGCCGGCAACGGCGACTGGGCCTACTACGACGACCTGGAGGACGTCTACGACGACCGGTACGACGACGACTGGGATGACCGGTACGACGACGACTGGGATGACCGGTATGACGACGACTGGGACGACCGGTACGACGACGACTGGGACGATCAGTACGACGATGACTGGGACGACCGGTACGACGACGACTGGGACGACCGGTACGACGACGATTGGGACGACCGGTACGACGACTGGGACGACCGGTACGACGACGACTGGGACGACCGGTACGACGACGACTGGGATGACCGGTACGACGACGACTGGGATGACCGGTACGACGACGACTGGGACGACCGGTACGACGACGACTGGGATGACCAGTATGATGACGACTGGGATGACCAATACGACGACGATTGGGACGACGATTGGGACGATTGATGCGGCGCGTGAAACGGATGCCCCGCACGGAAACCGCCCTGCCGGCATTGCCGGCAGGGCGGTGTGCAGTTTCAGAAGTTGGTATCCGCAGTTTCACGCCTGTTTCACGGAACGCGGTATGCTGTTGCCGTAAAAGCTGCCGGGAGGTGTGCCGCATGGAGAAGGAATCCGAGCATTTCGGCCTGACCGACGAGGAAGTGCTTCAGATCCGGCGCAGGGGCGGCGGCAATCCGCCGCCGCCCGCCGCAGGCTCCGCGGGACAGATCGTGCGGGAGCACGTCTGCACGCTGTTCAACCTGTTCAATGTCCTGATCGCCGCGGCGCTGGCGGCCGTGGCTGAGCGGGCGGCCGCTCTGGGGATGCGGCGGCTCTGCCATCCGCAGGCGGCTGGCAAGGAGCGCATCCACCGGGTGCCCGGCGCCTGAAAAAAACCGGGTGCGGCCCGAAGAAGGGCCGCACCCGACGGGGCGTCGCTCAGAGCAGCATGGCCAGCGTCCCGGCCACCACCAGGGCCAGGCCCCAGCCGGACCGGGCGCTGAGCCGCTCCCCGAACACCACCCGGGAGAACGCCACGGTGACGAGAATGCTCAGCTTGTCGATGGGGACGACCATGCTGGCGGGGCCGTCCTGGAGCGCGCGGTAGTAGCACAGCCAGGAGGCGCCGGTGGCCAGGCCGGACAGGCAGATGAAGCCCAGCTCACGCCGGGGGACGCGCCGCACGGCCCCGGTCCGGCCCGTGACCAGCACCATGACCCAGGCCATCACCAGAATGACGCCGGTGCGGATGGCCGTGCCGAGGTTCGACTCCACGCCCTGGATGCCTACCTTGCCGAGGATCGCAGTGAGGCTGGCAAAGAGCGCCGAGCCGAACGCAAAGACCAGCCAGCCGCCGCGCCGCGGCGGCGCGCCGGCCGCGGCCGGGCCCGGCTCCACCATCAGGAAGGTGCCGGCGCCGAGGAGCACCACGCCGATGCCCTGGAACAGGCCGATGGGCTCCTGCAGCAGCAGAAACGCCAGCAGAATGGTCAGCACGGTGCTGGACTTGTCGATGGGGACGACCTTGTTGATGTCGCCCAGCTGGAGCGCCCGGAAGTAGCAGAGCCACGACGCGCCGGTGGCCAGGCCGGACAGGACCAGGAACAGCAGCGTCCGACCGTCCAGCCGGCGCAGCTGCCCCTGGGAGCCTGCCACCAGCACCATGATCCACGCGAAGATCAGCACGACGACGGTGCGGATGGCCGTCGCCACCGTGGAGTCCGTCTTTCGGATGCCGCACTTGGCCAGAATTGCCGTGATGCCCGCAAACAGCGCGGAGCCTGCCGCGAAGATGATCCACACGCCAGTTCGCCTCCATATGATCGTACAGGATAGGATACCCGGAACGGACGGCCTGCATCCCCGCGCGTATGCGCAGCTGTGCCGGGCCGCCCGCCGTACTCATCATACCACAGAATTCCGGCGGGAACGTAAACAAAAGATAAACTCGAAAAAAGCCCGGCAGCCGCCTGCCGGAGGAGGTGCACGATTGAATCCGTACCGAAAGCTCGTCTCCGACACGATGCTGTTCGGCGTCAGCATGTTTGCGGCCCGGTTCCTGACCTTCCTGCTGATCCAGCTTACCTCGGCCGGGATTGCAAACGCCGTCGTGCGGTACGGCCTCGCGCCCGGCCGGGACCGGAGCGCGATTTTTACCACCGGCCTGCTCGTCTCGCTGGCCGGCGCGGGGCTGCTGGGCATCCAGTGCGCCGTCATGGAGCGGGACATCCCGCTGTGGCCGGCGTGGTCAGGCCTCTGCTTCCTGGCAGTCGCCGCGCTGCACGGCCAGACCCTGTGGAGCGCGCTTCGGCGGGCGGTGCGGGATCGCCGGGCCTGAGCCGATCGGCCTACGGCGCGGTTCCGGACGGGCCGCCCGGAGTGTCCGGGCAGAAAATGCCGAACAGCGCCATATCCAGGACCTCCTCCGCGGCGGCCAGCATGGTATGGAGGTCCTGCGCCTGCCGGTCGGCCTGGTAGCGGAGCGCTACGCTCCGGAATACGGGCTCGGCGCTCTCCAGGTAGCGGATCACCTGCTCCCAGCGGAGCCCCGGCCGGAGGCGCATGGAGCGGATGACGTCGTGCAGAAGCTCCTCGTTCAGCCGGCGAAGCGGCGCCCGAAGTGCCTGAATTTGCTCCCGCAGGTGCTCCGGCGGGCGGAGCATGGCGTTCTCAAAGATGCGCGTCCGCTCCGGGTGGGCCTGAAAGAAGCGCTCCCGCAGCAGGAAATAGTGTTTGATGCGCTCTGCGGCGCTCTGGGCCGGGAGCTTCGCGGCCTCCTGCTCCACGTACTGGCGCAGGGCCGTGAAGGTGTCCTCCACGCAGAGCAGGAACAGCGCGTCCTTCCCCGCGTAGTAGTGGTACATCATGCCCTTGGAGATCCCGTGGCGGGCGCAGATCCCCTCGGTGCTGACCTGGTCGAAGTCCCGGACGGAGAACTCCGCCAGCGCCGCCTGGAGGATCTCGGCCCGGCTGCGCGCCTGGCGCTCCTGCTGGGTCATGCGCCGGCGCCCTCTGATCCGGGCACGGGGCGGTCCGCCTTACCGAGCTCTCCGGCCCATTCGAAGCCCTTCTTGGCCACGAACACGGCGATGATCTCATTGATGACCGCGGCGGCGGCGATCGTCCCCTGGATGATGGAGGCACACTCCGGCGCCGGCTCCGCCAGCACGGAGACGGCGATTCCCGTGAACACCAGGGACACGCCCGAGTGGGGCAGCAGCGTGAAGCCCAGATACTTCCGGACGGTTGCGGGGGCGTGGGTGACGGAGGCGCCGAAATACGCGCCCAGATACTTGCCGATGGCTCTCGTCACAATATACACGGCCGTGTAGATCCCGGCGTTGAAGATCAGATGGTAGTCCAGCGGCGCCGCCAGGTCCAGAATGACGACGATCATGGCGAAGCCGATCACCGGATTCATGACCTTCATGATGCCGTCCAGCTTTTCCTTGTCGATCATGTTGGCAAAGACGGTGGAGAAGGACATGCCGATCAGCATGAAGTTGAGCACCGGGGTGGGCAGCTGGCGGTTGATCCAGAAGCCCAGGCCGGCGGAGAGGAGCAGCATGAGGATCATCACGATCAGCGTGCTGCTCCGCCTGCGCGTGAGACGCAGCAGCTTGCCGGTGATGAAGCCGGTGACGATGCCCAGCAGCACCGGCAGAAAGACCAGGAACAGCACGACGGGCACCGGAATGCCCTGGGTGGAGATGTGGGCGGACACGAATGCGATGACCAGGAAGAACACCAGGGCGCCCACCAGGTCGTCCAGCACGGCCATGGGGATCAGCGTCCGGGTGACTGGGCCGTCGGACCGCATGTCCCGCACCACCGACAGGGACGGCGCCGGCGCCGTGGCCAGGGCGATGCCGCCGAACAGGAAGGCCAGGTACAGCGGAATGCCCGCCGCCCAGAAGAGGATGCCGAACACCAGGCTCACCACCACGAAGGTGCCCAGGGACTCCGTGATCGTCGTGACCACGATCTGCGGCCCGGCCTTCTTCATTTCCTTCCAGATGAGCTCCGTGCCGATCATCAGGCCGAAGGTGCACTCAAAGACGCTCTCCAGGACCTCGAACCACGGGGCGTCCAGGACGGAGGCCCCCAGCAGGTTCAGCGCGTGGGGGCCGATGATCATGCCCGCAATGAGCCAGCCCAGAATGGAGGGCAGCCGGAGCCTTGCGATCAGCTTGCCCGCAAGGAATGCGATTGCGATGGAGGCCAGGAGCCTCAGCACGTCCAGCAGATATTCCATGTGAATTTCCCCTTTTCGGTTGATACGGATGCCTCTAACAGAATAGCACTTACAGACGGAGCCGTCTACAAATAATTTGTAAACATTTCCGCCGCCGGCGCGTCTGCCGGGCGGCGGTCTCCTGACAGTTTCGCCGGGCGGAACCCATGCGGTTTCCGCCCGGCGTCGCGGACCGGGAAAGCGGGCGGCCGGCGGGAACGCCGCTCAGTCCGCCGGGGACGTCTCCGGCCAGTCGAGCCCCAGCCGCTGCCGGATGGCGGCGCGCAGCGCCACCATCTCCGGGTCGTCCCAGAAGAAGCGCAGCTTCTCCTCGGCCACCGTGCCGCCTTTGGGCGCGCCGCCCAGGACGAACACGGCGAAGGTGTCGGCAATGTCCTCGTGGAAGTAGTTGGCGCCGTAGCGGCTGACATAGTGGGTGGGGCTGGTCTCGTAGTCTCCGACGCCGGTATCCCCGAGCGCCTGCCAGAACGTCTCGTAGAAGTTCCTGCGGAAGGAGCCCTCCACGAAGCCGGCCGGATCGTGGGTGCTCTCGCCCACGGTCAGGTCCACCTGCGTCTCGTCCTCCAGGAGGACGTGGCCGTACTCGTGGAGAATCGTGTACGTCAGCTTGCTCCAGTCCCGCTTGGCGCCGTGCTCGTCGTAGACGTCGTAGTAGTCAATGCTGATGGAGAAGCGGGTGTTGTCGCTGCGGCCGTCCACCTGGATCGGCGAGGTGTAGGCCAGCACGTTGCTCGTCCCGTCGGTGAACAGGTTGAACTCGGCAATTTTCTGCCGGGCTTCCACGGGGAGGATGGAGCAGAGGTACGCCCAGACGGCCGCGTCCTCCGGATCCGTGATCTGCGCCTGGCCGCCCGTGACCGGGTAGGAGGCCAGCACGTTCGTGATGCCCTCGGAGTAGCTGCTGACGGTGACGAGGCAGCCCTCCGCGTCGGAGGAAAGGGTGAGATACTTGCTGTAAATGGCGTCGGCCCAGCTGACCGCCCCGTCGCGCTCCGACGTGGGGGCGCCGTACATGGCCTCCAGCAGCGAGCGGACCTCCGCCGCCGTGTAACCCGTCTCCTCCGGCCGAAGCTCGATGCGCTCCAGGAAGCCGTTGCGGTACTGGTAGTAGGTGTTCATGGGCGTCTCCCCGCCGAACCAGCGCATGGAATAGCGGTAGACCGTGCAGACGTCGGTCCAGCCGTCGCCGGAGATCTCGTACGTGTCGGTCAGCTCACCGGTGGCGCCGATGTACGCCTCGGTGTCCGCCAGGGAGCTGCCGAAGTAGATCACGTTCTGCCGGGTCTGCCGGTACGTGGTGTGTGTCTCCCTGGCCAGCTCCCGGTAGGACGGGGTCTCAGGGGACGCGATCTCCCGGACGGCGGCCACCGCCGTGTCCGCCGCCGCGGCGATGGCGTACACATCCAGCTGATCGGCCGTGTCCGCAGCGGAGTGGTAGAGGTAGCCGCGCCCATCCTGCATCAGCAGGACGGACGGAACGCCGGCCAGCTGCAGCGAGGCGTGGTCGCTGGCCGTCTCGGCGCGCCGCTCCAGCGACGGGTCGTGGCGCTGGAGCAGGTCGCTGACCCAGTTGGGCTCCCCGTCCACGGTGCAGACCAGGGTGCCCTCAGAGCCCAGGCCGCCCAGCATGTCGAACTGCACGTCGCCGACGATCCGTTCGGCCTCCCCGGCCGGCAGGGCGGCCGTATAGGCCCGGGAGCCGTTCTTCCCGGTTTCCTCGTCGGTGAAGCTGATGAAGCGGAGTTCCGTGTCCGTCTCCACGTCCTGCAGCGCCTCCGCGGCGCGGAGCAGCGCGGCCACGCCGGAGGCGTTGTCGTTGGCGCCGTAGGCGGTGGGAACGGTGTCGTGGTGGGCGGACAGGAGAAAGACGTCCGCGCCGGGGGAGGCGGCCGGCTTTACGGCGATGACGTTGGTGCCGGTCCGGCCCTGATCGTCGGTGCAGGGCTGGAGCGTGACGGTGTACCCCATCTCTGCAAACCGCGCCTGCAGGTGCCGGGCGGCGTCCGCTTCGCCCCGGGAGCCGATGGGGCGATGGGCGGCGGTCAGCGCGTCCAGGTCGGCGCGGAGGCCGCTGACGTCGGGAAGGCCGGCGGCGCGCTGCAGCATCGTCACCGCCTCCTCCGTCCGGACGGTGCCGTCCGGGTCCAGCGTCCCGGCCGTCCGGCCGCGCAGGACGCCGGCCCGGAGGCCCCAGATCACCGCGTCCCGGGCCCAGGCCGCCACGGCGTCCGCATCCCGGAAGTCGTCCAGCCCCTGGACCGGCACGGCGGGGGAGCCGGCCTGCCGCCAGAGAAGCACGGCGAAGGCCTGCCGGGAGACGGGGCGGTCCGGCGCGTACTGCCCGCCTCCGATGCCCGTCACGTATCCCTGCTCCGCCGCCCACGCCACTGCCGCGGCCTCCTCCCCGGAGACGTCGGAGAACGGGCAGGGGGCGGAGGCTGCAGGGCGTCCGGCGGCGTCATGGAGCAGCCGGGCCGCCATGCCGCGGCTGACCGCCGCCTCCGGCCCGGCCAGCAGGGCTTCGTGGATGCCGGCCGCCTCTCCCCAGTCCCGGGCGTCCGCGGCCCAGCCGGGCCAGGCCCCTCCGGAGACGGCCAGGACCTGCGGACTCAGCAGGGCCAGGCACAGCAGCAGCGCACACGCGCGCTTCATAAGAACCACCTCATCTGCAAGGGTTTCGACAGGCTTTGCTGTCCTTGAGATAGACGCGGGAGATGGTGAAAAGGTGGCACGTCCGGTGCGAAAGCCGGCCGGCCTTCACGCCCGCTCCAGGGCGGGCAGGACGAGGGTCTCGAAGTCCACCGGCTTGCCGGCCCACTGCCAGGAGAAGATGCGCACCGGCGTGCCGTCGGCCCGGAAGCCGTCGGCCCACGGCGCGCCGGCGGCCGCGGCCCGGAAGGCCGCCAGGGGCAGACGCACCATGGAGGCCACCTCCGGCCCGGGGCGGAAGTCGGGCCGGTCGTCCCACAGCAGGAACACCCGGCCGAACTCCCGGTCGTGGAAGGCACCCGCGTCCGTCTCCCGGCGGCAGAGGCCCAGATACTGCAGCCGGGCCGGGTCCGGCGTCAGGCCCAGCTCCTCCCGGAGCTCCCGGGCCATGGCGGCGCGCCAGTCCTCGCCGGCGTCCACGTGGCCGCCCACGGCCAGGTCGTACTGCCCGGGGAAGTCGCGCTTGGTGAAGGCCCGCCGCTGGAACCAGAGGCTGACGCCGTCGGGCCCGCGGGAGGCGATCCAGCCGTGGACCACCTGGTGCCACAGGCCCTCGGCGTGGACACGGCTCCGCGGCGCCGTGCCCAGCGGCGCCATCGTCTCGCTGACCACGTCCAGCGCCTCGGTCTCCGGCGGCAGCGCCCGGCGGGAGCCCTGCACCACGTCCTCCTGCCGGAACCGGGCGGCCACGGCGTTGAGCACCCGCTTCTTGTCCGCCGGCCAGAGAGGCGCCACCAGGTGCCGCTTGGCGCCGTCGCCGGTGAGCCGGTGAACCGTCAGCTCCGGCGGGATCCGCCGGATGCACTCGGCCAGCAGCGGCAGGTACTCGTCCAGTTCCAGCACCGGGAAGCGGCCAGCGCGTTAGTCGGCGGCCAGCGGCGCGTCGTCCAGCACGTGGAGCAGGTGGAACTTGATCCCGTCGGCGCCGGAGCGGCCGATGTACGACGCCGTCTCGTACATCATCGCCGCCGTCTCGCCCGGCAGGCCCAGAATCATGTGGACGACCACCGTCAGCCCCCGGGCCTTCAGAGCCCGGACGGCTTCGTCGAACACCGGCAGCTCCCAGCCGCGGCGGACGGCCGCGGCCGTGGCCGGGTGAATGGTCTGGAGGCCCAGCTCCACCCACACGGGCTTCCGGCGGTTCAGCTCCGCCAGCAGGTCGAGCACGTCCGCGGGCAGGCAGTCCGGCCGCGTGGCCACCGACAGGGCCACCACGTCGTCCGGCGCCATGGCCGCCTCAAACAGCTGCCGCAGCCGCGGAACGGGCGCGTACGTGTTGGTGTGGCTCTGGAAGTAGGCGATGAATTTCGACGGCCCCTTGGCGGCCACCCGGGCGCGGGCCGCCGCCAGACGGGCGGCCACGTCCCCGTCCCCGGCGGCGAAGGCGCCGCCGCCGTCGGCGCCGCAGAAGGTGCAGCCGCCGGTCCCGACGGTGCCGTCCCGGTTGGGACAGGTCATGCCGCCGTCCAGCGCCAGCTTGTAGACCTTACAGCCGAACTGCCGCTGCAGCTCGTCGTTGAGCGTGTGGAGATACATGGCACGCCTCCTGAATGGAAATCTTCCGGTATTGTACCACGGCTGCCGGCCGATTGCAAAAGCAGTTGCATTCTCCGGCGGCTTTCTGTAGAATAGAGGCGGACGTTTTCCCATCGGACCGGAGGTGCCTATGTACGATTATACCTTGCCCCAGTGGGTGCTGTTTTTCCTGTTTTACTGCTTCTGCGGCTGGTGCATCGAGTCGTCGTTCGTCTCCTGGCGGAAGAAGCGGTGGATCAACCGCGGCTTCCTCAACGGTCCGGTGATCCCCATTTACGGCTCCGGCGCCGTGGTGATCCTGCTGGCGACGCTGCCGGTGCGGAGCCACCCGGTGGCCGTGTTCTTCCTGGGCATGGCGGCGGCGACGGTGCTGGAGTACGTCACCGGCGCCGTCATGGAGGCGACGCTCCGCGTCCGCTACTGGGACTACTCGGACAAGCGCTTCAACCTCCACGGCTACGTCTGCCTGAACACCTCCCTGGCCTGGGGCGCCCTGAGCGTCGTGCTGGTGGAGTGGCTCCACCGGCCGGCGGAGCGCCTGGTGCTGTCCCTGCCGGAGACGGTCACGCGGGTGACGGCCGCCGTGCTGTCGGCGATCTTCCTGGCGGACCTGGCCGTGTCGCTGCGGGCGGCGCTGGACCTGCGGAAACTGCTGGAGCAGCTGCAGACCGTCTCTGCCCAGGCCCGGGAGGAGGCCCGCCTGCTGCAGAAGCGGATGGAAGTCGTCTCGGCCTTCCGCCGGGCGGATCTGGCCGACTTCCTGGCCCGGAAACTGCCGGACGGCGGCGAGGCGCTGAACCGGTACATGGAGTCTCTGAGCCAGGCGGCCGAACGGCTGGAGCAGAGCGAGGCCGTGCAGCGGCTGCGGGCCGACCTGGACGACTGGCGCGCCCGCCGGGAGGCCGGCCGGGAGCGGCTGCGCAGCCGGCTGAGCTGGGAGAAGCGCCGCCTGCTCCGCGGCAACCCCACGGCCCGCTCCGGCCGGTACGGCGAGCAGCTGCGCCTGCTGCGGCAGCGGCTGGAGGAAAGCCGCCAGGAGCGCAGGAAACGCCCATAGCAGCGATCAAACAGCGCACGATTCGCCATGCGCCGCCGGAGAGAATCCGCTATACTGGGTACAGTCAGACTTTCGCTTAGGGAGGAAACGATCATGGAAACTCTGGGGTATTACAACGGGAGGATCGGCGAGCTGGCCGAGATGACCGTCCCGATGACCGACCGGGCCTGCTACTTCGGCGACGGCGTCTACGACGCCACGTACGCCCGGAACCATCGCATCTACTGCCTCGACGAGCACGTGGAGCGGTTTTACAACTCCGCCGGCCTGGTGCGCATCGAGATTCCGTATACGAAGGACCAGCTGAAGGCGCTGCTGCAGGAGCTGGTGGAGAAAGTGGACGACGGGGAGCAGTTCGTCTACTGGCAGATCACCCGCGGCGCTGCCACCCGGGAGCACGCGTTTCCCCGGGTGCCGGCCAGTCTGTGGGTCATGCTCCGGCCGGCCAAGGTGCAGGACACGTACCAGCGGCTGAAGCTCCTCTCCCTGGAGGACACCCGCTTCCTCCACTGCAACATCAAGACGCTGAACCTGCTGCCCAACGTCCTGGCGGCCCAGCAGGTGGCGGAGGCCGGCTGCGATGAGGCGGTGTTCCACCGGGGCGAGATGGTCACGGAGTGCGCCCACTCCAACGTCCACATCCTCAAGGGCGGCATCCTCAAGACCCACCCCACGGACCACCTGATCCTGCCGGGCATCGCCCGCGGCAACCTGATCCGCGTCTGCAAGCAGCGGAACGTGCCCGTGGACGAGACGCCGTTCACCATGCAGGAGCTGCTGGACGCCGACGAGGTCATCGTCTCCTCCTCCGGGTCCTTCTGCATGGGCGTCGACACCGTCGACGGCAGGCCCGTGGGCGGCCGTGCGCCGGAGCTGCTGAAGCAGCTGCAGGACGACCTGATGGCCGACTATCTGACGCGTACCTCCGTGTAACCGAACGTCGCCGCCCGGCCCCGCAGGAGGCCGGGCGGTGTTTTCTGCTTGACGGCGGTGCGGTTTTCTGGTAGAATGATCCCCGTTCCGAAAATTGCATAGACAGTTCGTGACCATCCTGTCGATAAACAAAACTAGGGACTGCCGGCGGCCTGCGGGGCGGCGGCGACTTTCGATGGGCGG
>CAJFNY010000002.1 GCA_904395865.1 uncultured Oscillospiraceae bacterium | reverse complement strand
CCTGCTCCCCGGGGTCCGGGGGCCGCAGCCACCGGCGGGTTTTCGCCCCTTTTCCCCGGTGAAAAGGGGCCCGCCGGAGGCATGACCAGCTGAAGGGCTTCGCCTGACCTCCCGGGTTTCCGGCGAAAGCTGTGCCCGTGTGCTGTCTGCATCCGGCCTTGTTGATAATGCTGTTGATATTCTGTGGATAACTCGCCCTCTGTGTGGACAACTCTGTGGAAAAGCCTGTGGAGACTCTGAAAAGCGCCGCGGGCGCCGGTTTCGTTCCAGCTGACGCTGGGGCTGCCGTTGGGGTTGGGTTTCGGTTTCGGTTGTGGTTGGAGTTGTAGTTGATGTTGGTGTTGTAGTTGTAGTTGGTTCTCCCGGGTGCACCAGGCGCATCGGGCGGTATCGGACGATGTGCTTTGTCACAAATGGACAGAACGGCACCACGCCATTCGTGAAAATATCCGATTTTTCCGCTGCCAGATTGTAAAAATTCGCGGAAACTGGTACGGTATCCGTGTCAAAACCCGTCCGGAAACCGCCCCGACACCGGCAAAGGAGGTGCTTCCATGTCGCTGCGGCAGAGGATTTCCCAGAAGGTCGCCGCATACCGGGCCCGCGTGCTGCAGCGGCAGCGGTACGGCGCCGTGGACATCGCCATGGAGGTCGTCGCCATCGTGGCCTCGCTGCTGCTCGTGTTCCCCATCATCGGGCAGCGCGTCATCACGATGTCCCGCCTGCCGGCCGACGGCTGGGAGGCGGCCTTCACGGAGCGGCTCCTGGAGGCGGCACATACCGGCCCCCTGTCCGTGCCGTACGAGGACGGAAGCTCGGTGGTGTTCCGGCCGGCGTCCTCCATCGCCTTCGACGGGCTCCGGATCGCCGGCGGCACCGTGGAGACGGACACCGGGCAGTACCCGTTCTACGTGCTGCTCCGGGAGCTCCCCTTCGGCCTGGGGTATCTGTTCGACGACCGGTTTCGCCTGGAGCCGGAGCGTGCGGAGATTGCCGCCCCCTATCTCCTGTTCCGCTACGACGTGACGTGGGACGACGGCGGTGTGACGGCCGTGCGGCGCGTCCAATGGCTGGCGGTGCTCTGCTTCGTCTGCGTCGTGGTTTTGTGCATCCGCGCGGCCGTCCAGCTCCGGCGGCGGATCCGGAGCACCAGAACGCCGTAATCACGTTTTTTGGCCCCCGGAGACTTCTCCGGGGGCCTCAGCTTGTCAAAAAAGTCTCTTACGAGAATTTTTTGACAAGCTGCTCACGAATTTGCAACTTTTTGAAGTTGCAAATTCGGGTTTGATTGAACGCGCAGGGGAACCCTGACGGTTCCCCTGCACACATCCCCTCCCTCCGAGCCCTTCGGCCGGAGCGGTTTTTCGACAGTCTGTGGCCCCCGGAGACTTCTCCGGGGGCCTTTCGTCGGCGCAGGCTATGCGGCGTCGTCCGCCGGGCGGCCGTGTTTGGCCGGACTGGCCGTGCCCAGCCGCTGCACCCGGTCGATGACCAGCGACGAGATCGTCACCGTCACCAGTGAGTACACGATCCGCCGCACCGGAATGTAGCTCAGGGACAGGGCCAGCACCGTCAGGTCCGTGGCCAGGTACGCCCGGGAGATCCGGCAGCGCAGCAGCTTCGAGAGGATCAGGGCCAGGGCGTCGTCGCCGCCGGAGGCCGCCCCCTCCCGGACCACCAGCCCGCAGCCGACGCCCACGAACAGCGCGCCCGCCACGGCCGCCGCCAGCGGCTGGCCCGACAGGTCGGGCAGCACGTAGACGCCGGTCAGCTCCAGGCCCCTGTAAAAGACCGAGTAGCCGATGCTGGCCACGATGGCGCCCTTGAGGAACTCCCGGCCCAGCAGCCGGAGGCCCAGCAGGTAGCAGGCGGCGTTGAGGATCAGGCCCGAGACGCTGGGCGAGATGTGCAGCCAGTGCTGCAGCAGCAGCTGCAGGCCGAGGATGCCGCCCTCGGTGATGTTCGTGCGGCTGTGGACGTTGTACATGCCGAAGGCCAGAATGGCCGCGCCCAGCAGCAGAAGCCCGTAGTGCTTCCATTTGCGCGGGGTTTTCATGGTATCACTCCTCCATGGCACGAGTATAAAGGATATAGCTGCTATACTGTCAAGCGCTTTTTTTGCCGCCCTTGTCAACGGGCGGCGGCAGCGGTATAATTGGGGAAAAACCATGAGGAGGCATCGTATGCAGTATCTTCTGGCCCACGACGTGGGCACCTCCGGCGACAAGGCCACCCTGTTCACCACCGACGGCGCGCTCCGTGCCAGCGCCGTGGAGCCGTATCCGTGCCGCTACTCCCACGGCACCTGGGCCGAGCAGGACCCGGAGGACTGGTACGCCGCCGTCTGCCGCTCCACGCGGAAGCTGCTGGCGGACATCGACCCGGCCGACGTGGCCGGCGTCAGCTTCAGCGGCCACATGATGGGGGCCGTGTTCCTGGGCCGCGGCGGGGAGCTGCTGCGCAGCGCCATCATCTGGGCCGACCAGCGGGCCACGGAGCAGCAGCGGCTGCTGTCGGAGCGGGTGGGCGACGCCCGGTTCTACGAGATCACCGGCAGCCGCAACAACCCCACCAGCTCCGTCTGCAAGCTCCTGTGGGCCCTGGAGCACGACGGCCTCGGCCCGCGGCTGGACAAGGTCGTCAACTGCAAGGACTACCTGGCCGCCCGCCTGACCGGCACCGTGGCCACCGACTACTCCGACGCCTCGGGCACCGGCGCCCTGGACGTCCACACGTTCGAGTGGTCCCGGGAGATCCTGGAGGCCGCCGGCCTGCCGGCGTCGTACTTCCCGGAGCTCCGGGCCTCCACGGACCTGGCCGGCCGCGTCACGGCCCGGGCCGCCGCCGAGACGGGCCTCCTGGAGGGCACGCCGGTGTTCTGCGGCTGCGGCGACGGGACGGCCGCCTCGGTGGGCTCGGGCATCTCGGCCCCGGGGGAGGGGTACGTGAGCCTCGGCACGTCGGCGTGGGTCTCGTACCTGGACGGCGCGCCGCTGCTGGACCCGGCCATGCGCACGTTCAACATGGCCGGCATCCGCAGGGGCAGCGTCTACCCCCTGGGCACCATGCAGGCCGCCGGCTCGTCGTACAGCTGGATGCGCGACCAGCTGTGCGGCGGCGAGCAGCGCGACGCCGCCGCCAGGGGCGGCAGCGTCTACGACGAGATCAACCGGCAGATCGCCGCGGAGGCCCCGGGGGCCGGCGGCGTGCTGTTCCTGCCGTACCTGATGGGCGAGCGGAGCCCGTGGTGGGACGCCTCGGCCTGCGGCGCGTTCCTGGGCCTGCGGCAGGAGACGACCCACGCCCAGCTGCTCCGGGCCGTCATGGAGGGCGTGGCCATGAATCTGGCGCTGATCCTCCGGGTGTTCCGGGAGCAGCGGCCGTTCGCGTCCCTGCGGATCCTGGGCGCGGCGGCCCGGGAGCCGGTGTGGCGCCAGGTGCTGGCCGACGTGCTGAACGCCCGCATCGAGCTGCTGAACCTGCCGGAGGAGGGCTGCTCCCTGGGCGCGGCCGTGGCCGCGGGCATCGGCTGCGGCGCCCTGTCGGGCCTGGAGGACGTGGGGCGCTTCCTGCGGGTCGTCACCGTCACCGAGCCAGACCCGGAGCGCGCCGGCCGCTACGCCGCCCTGCTGCCGAAGTTCGAGGACGCCTTCCGGCGCCTGCAGGGACTGTACTGAACGAAGCATATTCGCAAAAACCGGCCGCCGCCCTGTTCGGGGCGGCGGCCGATTTCTGTCACAATCCGGCCGCGGAACGGCCGGCAGTCACCGGGCTTCGCCGGGGGCGTCGCCGGGCTGGGGCAGCAGACTGTCGGACGCCGCGGGCTGGTCCGAGAGGTCCAGCGGGCGGCAGACCGGCGTGTCCGGCGCCGGGTCGTGGAGCTCGCAGGGGAGCTTGTGGGGCTTCTTCTTCATGGCCGTCCTCCTCCTTACGGAGGTAGTATGGCGGCTCTGCGCGGATTTCATTCGTCCGCCGGCGGCTTCCGCCGGGCCAGCTCCGCCACCTCCGCGAAGCGGCCGGTGATGTAGCCGAAGCTGTCCCGCCGGTGGGGAACGGTGCAGAGGGTGCAGTCCTTGACGCCGCCGTCCGTGTAGCGGAAGTTCCCGCCGCACCGGTCGCCCAGGGCGTACAGCGGGCAGTAGCAGAAGAGGCAGTTGAAGTCCTCCGGCCGGTCGGTCCGGTGGCAGGGGAAGTATTCGCAGGCCGTGTTTTGAAAGAAGCTGTAGTGCTTGCCGCGCCATTGCCCGTCCATGGTCAGCCCTCCTTTCCCTCGGCCCGCAGCCGCTGGGCCAGGGCGGCGTCGGGCGTCACGTAGACGGTGGTGTAGTGCTCGTAGATGACCATGCCGGGGCGCGCCCCGGCCGGCTTGCGGACGTTGCGCACGGCCGTCACGTCCACGGCCACGTTCTGCCCGTCCCGGGCCTGGGAGAACCAGGCCGCCAGCATGGCCGCCTGGGTGACGGTCTCGTCGCCGGGGGCCGGCAGGCCGGCGCAGGCGACGATCACGTGGCTGCCGGGCAGGTCCTTCACGTGGAGCCACAGGTCGCGCCGGTCGGCCGTCTTCAGCGTCAGCTGGTCGTTCTGGCGGTTGTTCCGGCCCACGCGGATATCGTACCCCTCGTCGGAGCGGAAGGCCATGGGCCGGCTGGGGGCCGTGCGCGGCTGCTTCCTGCCGCCGCTGCGGCGCAGGTAGCCGCCGTCGGTCAGCTCGGCGCGGATCTCCTGCAGGTCCCGCTCGCCCTCGGCCCGGTCCAGCTCGTCGAGGATGCTGCCCAGGTACGCCAGCTCCTGCCGCCCCTGCTCGATGAGGCCAGTGAGGACCTGCTCGGCGTGCTTGGCCTTGGCGTACGCCTTGTAGAACCGCGCGGCGTTCTGCTGGGGGGAGAGCTGCGGCTGCAGCGGGATGTCGATCTCGGGCATGGCCTCGTCGTAGAAGTCCACGGCCGTCAGCCGCGGCTGGCCGCGGGCGATGGCGTGGAGGTTGGCGGTGACGATGTCGCCCAGCTGGCGCAGGCGCTCCCGGTCCCGGGTGGCGGCCAGCTCCTGCTCCTGGGCGGCCAGCTTCCGGGCCGTCCGGTCCCGCAGGTTCGTGACGGTCTTGCGCAGGGCCTGGCCCTTCTGGCGGACGAGCTCCGTCCGCTCCCGGGCGCTGTAGAACCGGTCCAGCAGGGCGGAGAAGTCCGGCAGCGTCTCCTGCTGCCAGAGGCCGCCGTACTGGGCGATGGGGCGGTACGTGAAGTCCCGCGGCGCGCCGTCCTGCAGCAGCAGCACCGGCGTGAACGGGCCGCCGCGCAGCCGGGCGAATTCCGCCGCCAGGTACGCGGCCAGGGCCGCCGGCTCCCCGGGCGCCGGGGCGTCCACGTCCCCAGCGAAGCCGAAGGCCAGCTCCCGGCAGATCAGCGGCGAGAGGCCGGCGAAGGTGCTCTGGAGCCACCGGGCCAGGGGCGCGCCGGCGGCCTCCGGCAGCAGGGCCAGCAGGTCGGCCTCCCCGGTCTCCGCCGGATTGCGCAGGGGGCGGGCCGGCGGAAGGTGGTAGAACAGGCCCGGCAGCACCTGGCGCTGCTCCGACATCTCCAGGTCCACGCGGCGCAGGCAGTCGACGATGCGCCCGTCGCCGCCGCAGAGGATCAGGTTGGAGTTGCGGCCCATGACCTCGGCGATCAGGTGCCGCTCGGCCGGCTCGCCCAGCTCGTCGGTGCACTGGAACGTCAGGTCCAGCAGCCGCTCCATGGGCGGCTGGTCGATGGCCGTCAGCTTGCCGCCGGTCAGGTGCTTGCGCAGGAGCATGCAGAACATGGGCGGCTGGGCCGGGTTCTCGGCCGGGGCGGCGGTGAAGTGGACCCGCGGCCGGCCGGGGTTGGCGCACAGCAGCAGCCGCAGCGTGCCGCTGCGGCCGCGGAGCTGCAGGATGATCTGGTCCCGGGCCGGCTGGTGGACCCGGTCCACCCGGCTGCCCACGGCCCCGGCCCGCAGCTCGGCGGCCAGGGCGGTCAGAAATACGGCGTCAAAGGGCATGGTCGTCCTCCATGGTCAGGTTGAACAGTTCGTTGATCCGCGCCCGCCGGCCCAGCAGGTACAGCGCGCCGAACAGCGTCTCCAGCCCCGTGGCCTTGGCGTACTCCTCGCGGCTGGCGCCGCGGGGGACGGTGTGGTGCGGATGGGCGTTGCGGCCGCGGCGGAAGTAGCCCAGCTCCTCCTCGGTCAGCAGCGGCAGCAGCCGGTCGGCCCGGCGGGCCTGGGCCGGCGCGCGGACCTGCCGGACGGCGGCCCGGTGCAGCGCCGACGGCGTCACCCGCCCGTCGGCGCACAGCTGCGCCCGCACCAGCAGCTCGAACACGCCGTCCCCCAGGTGGGCCAGGCCCAGGACGCTGATGGCGTTGACCGCCCGGGGCTCCAGGCGGACGTGAAAGTAGTTCTCCAACGGGTTTCCTCCTCGATGATTTCCCCCAGAATACCACAGAACGGGGACGAATCCAAGGCAAATGGTGACAAAAATTCGGCAGCTTCGCAGGATGGTAACAAAATGGTTCCAAAAATCTTGACAAAGCGGTTACAAAATGTTACGATTACCGTACATTCACCCCGGAAGGACTGACCGCATTGAACTGGAAGCACTCCATTCGCCGTGCCGCGGCGGCCGCCTGCTGCGTGCTGCTGCTCCTGACCCTGGCCCTGCCCGCCGGCGCGGCCGAGGGGACGATCTCGTGTACGTACATCCCGATCACCGGCGAGGAGTTCGTGGCCGAGACCATGAACGGCGTGGAGGCCCGGTACAATCTGTACGGCCCCACGTACCAGTGCGTGGAGCTGGTGATCCGGTACTATGAGGAGGTCTACGGCCTGGAGATCCGGTGCGCCCAGGGCAACCTGACGGTCCTCAACAGCGACGGTCTGTACTTCGTGGAGACGGACGACCCGCAGCCCGGCGACGTGCTGTTCGGCAGCGCCGCGGCCCGGGGCAAGGGGTACGACCACTGGGCCCTCGTCCGCAGCAACAACGGCGACAGCCTGACGCTCTTCGAGCAGAACTGGCGGTGGAACGGCCAGGCCGGCATCGGGCGCGTCATCGAGTTCCCCACCACCAGCTACCGGGCGTTCACGCTGGTGTCCCGCTCCGGCGCGGAGATCGCGCCGGTGGACGGCTCGCCGGCGCAAATCAGCGACTGGGCCGCGCCGTATCTGGCGGCGGCCGCCGAGGCCGGCATCGCCGACCTGGAGACCGACTTCCAGAGCGCCGTCACCCGGGAGGCGTTCTGCGCCATGGCGCTGAACGTCCTGGCGGCCCGCGGCGTGGAGCCGGCGGCGGACGGGACGGCGTGTGAGCAGGCCGCGTCCCTGGGCCTGGTGGACGGCAGCGCCGACGCCGCCGCCGCCCTGACCCGCCAGGAGGCGGCGGTCATCACCGCGCGGCTGCTGGACCTGCTGGGCCAGGAGGCCGCGGCGGACACGGCCGCCCTGGCCGTCTACGCCGACGCCGGCGAGGTGGCCGCGTGGGCGGCGGAGGCCGTGGCCCAGGTGACGGCCTGCGGCCTCATGAGCGGCAGCGACGGCTGCTTCAACCCCCGGGAGAGCATGACGAACGAGGCGGCCGTGGCGCTGCTGGTGCGGGTCCACGAGAACCCGACGCCGTCGCTGCTGATGGCGGCCGACGAAGCCGCCGACACCCGGCCGGCCGCCGCTGCGGCCCGGACCGCGGCGCCGGCCCTCTGCGCGGCGCTGGACGTGGTCATGCTCGGCGCGGGCGACATGATGCTCTCCCGCGGCCTGTTCCGCTGAACGGCCGGCACGGCGCGCCGCGCTTCGCCTAGTCCTCCAGCAGCTGCCAGCCGTTGATGGCGGTCCACAGGCCCAGGCCCGCGGCCAGCAGGCAGCGGCTCAGGCCGCCGCCGGCCAGGACCACCGCCGAGAAGTACGGGCACAGCAGGCACCAGAAGGCCGTCATCCGCCGCTGCCCCCGGTCGAAGCAGAAGCTGCCCAGGTGGAACGCGGCGCACATGGCCGCGATGGCGGCGAACAGGTCGTAGCAGTAGTCCAGCACGGCCGGGTCGACGCTCCAGCCCTTGAAGTCGACGATCAGCCGGACGACGAGGTACACGCACGGCAGCAGGTGCACCGCCAGGGGCGGGACGATGCCGCGGCTGCGCTGCACCGCCGTCACGCCGACGCACAGGGCCGAGACGACGCCCAGGAAGCCCACCAGCAGCGCCGCCCCCGCGGCGCCGGCGGCCAGGTCGGCCGCGCTGCCGGCCAGGATCAGCGCCGCCGCCAGCAGCGACACCGCCAGCTCCGGCCGGCCGGAGGAGAAGGTCTCCGTGTAGACGGCCCGGGGCTGCAGGCCGCGGGCCAGGAAGGCCACGGCCACGGCCGCCGCGGCGCTGAGGACGCCCAGGGCCCAGGTGCTGGGACGGCCGGCCAGAGGCAGGCCGGCGGCGTCGAAGGCGTCGCCCAGCTGCCACAGGCGCAGGGCCAGGCCCGCCGCCGCGGCCAGCAGGAGCAGCACCAGCACGGCCCTTCGATTCGTTTGTCTTTCCATGCTTTCGCCTCCGGAGCGCCGGCGGAGGCCCGCGGCGCGGAATTGCTGCAGACAATTATATCATATTCCGCCCCGGTTGCAAACCGCCGCTTCCAGGATTTTTCGCCGTGACGGCCCTGGACGGCGGGGCGGAAGTGTGGTATGCTGTTTTCGTTGACATAATTCGGGCCCGCGGGGCCCGCGGAAAGGGATGCGCCATGAAAAAGATTGCCGCCGCGTTCATCACGATCCTGCTGCTGACGCTGCTGGCCGCCACGGCCTCGGCAGCGTCGTCCGTCGTGGCCCTGCAGGGGAGCGGCGGGCAGTACGCCGACCGCGCCGTCACCACCGTGGCCGTGACGCTGGACGGCGTGCCGCTGGAGACCGGCGACGTGCCGGCCTTCCTGGTGGACGGGCGGACGCTGGTGCCGGTGCGGCTCGTGTCGGAGGGCCTGGGCGCGGAGGTCACGTGGCTGCAGGACACCCAGCAGGTGCGCATTGAGACGGGGCAGACGTCCATCACGCTGACCATCGGCTCGGCCGAGGCCGTCGTCAACGGCGAGACCGTGCCGCTGTACGACGGCGTCCCGGCCATGAAGGCCGCCGTGGACGGGGCCACGCGGACCGTGGTGCCGCTGCGGTTCGTGTCGGAGCAGCTGGGCGCCGAGGCGGCCTTCGACGGGGAGACGTACACCGTGGCGCTCACGTCGCCGGCGGAGGAGACGTACGGCCTGACGGCCCCCACGTACGAGGCGGGCGTCATCACCGTGACCGCCGACCCGGCGGCGCAGCCCAGCGTGTTCACCCTGGACGACCCCGACCGCGTCGTCATCGACTTCCCGGGCGGCGTCCTGGAGGGCAGCGGCTTCGGCACCGTGGCGGCGGACGGCACGGCCGTGGCCGCCGTGCGGTACAACCAGTACGACCACGGCTACGGCGTCAGCCGCGTGGCCCGGGTGGTGCTGGACCTGCAGCCCGGCGCGTCCCTGGAGGACCTGACCGTCGACTTCACCGGCGGCGTCCTGACGATCACCGAGCCGGAGACGGCCGCGGCGCCCTCTGAGGAGGAGACGCCGGAGGCGGAGGCCGCGCCGCTGGTGGTGCTGGACGCCGGCCACGGCGGCGACGACGTGGGCGCCCCGTCCTTCGGCTACTACGAGAAGGATCTGGTGCTGCCCATCACCCTGGCGGTGGGGGAGCGGCTGGAGGCCATGGGCTACCGGGTCTCCTACACCCGCAGCGACGACACCACCGTCTCCCTGGCGGCCCGGGCCGAGCAGGCCAACACCCAGGGGGCCGACATCTTCGTCAGCATCCACGCCAACGCCTTCCCGCAGAACCCCGACGTCAACGGTGTGGAGACGTACCACCTGCCCGGCGGCCAGGGGGCGAAGGTCCTGGCCGAGTGCATCCACGAGGCTGTCCTGGCGGCCACCGGCGCCAACGACCGGGAGGTCCGCACGGCCAACTTCTACGTCCTGCGGTACACGGACATGCCGGCCGTCCTGGTGGAGACCGGGTACCTGACGAACGAGGACGAGTGCGCCCGGATCGCCGACCCGGAATACCAGCAGCTGCTGGCCGACGGCATCGCCGCGGGCATCGCCGCGTACCTGGGCCCCGTGGCGGAGACGGCCGCCGCGGCGCCGGAGGACGCCGCGGACGTGACGGTCCCGGCCCCGGCGGCGTGAAACCGTATTGACATTCGGCGGGAAACCGGGTATGATACCCGTAGCTTGATACGATGTCGCGATGAGCAGGAGGAGTAGGCCCTTCGCCCGCGCCCAGAGAGCCGCCGGCAGGTGCGAGGCGGCGGCGGAGTGGGGCCGAAAATCACCTGGGAGCGTGCCGCCTGAACTGCCAGTAGGGCGCGCCGGCCGACGGCCGTTACCCCGTCGAACGCGCCACGGCGCGGAGAGGGGCCGGCTTGCCGGCAACGAGAGTGGTACCGCAGAGGTTGCAGCCTTTGTCTCTTGGGAGACAGGGGCTGTTTTTTCGCGTGCCGGGCCGATTACGAGTGAGGAGATTACGAACCATGGACTACAACAAGACGATCCGCCTGCCGAAGACCGACTTCCCCATGCGGGCCGGCCTGCCGGCCCGGGAGCCGGAGATGCTGGCCCGCTGGGAGAAGATCGACGTCTACCGCGAGCTGCTGAAGAAGAACGAGGGCAAGCCCCGCTTCTCCCTCCACGACGGCCCCCCGTTCTCCAACGGCGGGCTCCACATGGGCCACGCCCTGAACAAGTCCCTGAAGGACTTCATCACCCGGTCGTACGCCATGCGCGGGTACTACACGCCGTACATCCCCGGGTGGGACAACCACGGCATGCCCATCGAGTCGGCCATCATCAAGGAGCAGAAGCTCAACCGCAAGCAGATGTCCGTGCCCGAGTTCCGCTCCGCCTGCCACGACTACGCCCAGAAGTACATCGACGTGCAGATGGCCGGCTTCCGGCGCATGGGCGTCCTGGGCGACTGGGAGCACCCGTACAAGACCATGGACCCCGGCTTTGAGGCCGAGGAAGTGAAGATCTTCGGCGCCATGTACCGCAAGGGGTACATCTACAAGGGCCTCAAGCCCGTCTACTGGTGCCCCAAGGACGAGACGGCCCTGGCCGAGGCCGAGATCGAGTACCGCGACGACCCGTGTACCACCGTCTACGTCAAGTTCCCCCTCCACGACGACCTGGGCAGGCTGCCGGGCGTGGACCACGCAAAGCTGTTCTTCGTCATCTGGACGACGACCATCTGGACCCTGCCGGGCAACCTGGCCATCGCCCTGCACCCGGACGAGCCGTACGCGCTGGTGCAGGTGCCGTCGGGCGAGGTGTATATCGTGGCCGAGGCCCTGGCGGAGAAGGTCATGGCCGTGGCCGGCATCACCGGCTGGAAGGTGCTGGAGACGCACCCGGGCAGCTTCTTCGAGAACATGCTGGCCGACCATCCGTTCCTGCCCAAGACGTCCCGCCTCGTCCTGGCCGACTACGTGACCATGGACTCGGGCACCGGCTGCGTCCACACGGCCCCCGGCTTCGGCGCCGACGACTACCAGACGTGCCTGCGCTACGGCATGGACATGGTCGTGCCCGTGGACGACCAGGGCCGCCACACCGACTACGCCGGCAAGTACGCCGGCCTCAGGACCGAGGAGTCCAACCCCGTCATCCTGGCCGACATGAAGGAGAGCGGCATGCTCCTGGCCAGCGAGGAGATCGTCCACTCGTACCCCCACTGCTGGCGCTGCAAGGGCCCGATCATCTTCCGGGCCACGCCCCAGTGGTTCTGCTCGGTGGACGCCTTCAAGGACGAGGCCGTGGCCGCCTGCGACGACGTCCGCTGGCTGCCGGCCTGG
>CAJFNY010000001.1 GCA_904395865.1 uncultured Oscillospiraceae bacterium | reverse complement strand
GTGTGAAAGGCTGCTCCGCAGAGCGTGCCGGAGCGCAACCGCCCGCTGCGCGGGCGGCACTTGGCGCGGAGGCTGAACCGTCAGGGTTCCCTTTCGCGTTCAATCAAACCAGAATTTGCAACTTTTTGAAGTTGCAAATTCGCAGGCAGCTTGTCAAAAAATTCTCACAGGAGACTTTTTTGACAAGCTGAGCGGCCCCGCCCGGAAGGGCGGGGCCGCTCCATATGCCGTCACATCTCCCGCTGGTACTTGGCCAGGTAGTAGATGAAGATGCCCACCACCAGCAGGTACGCGAACACCAGCAGCAGCACGGCCGCCAGGCGCACCTGCATCAGCGCCAGGGAGACCATCAGCGCGCCGAAAACGTAGAGCATCGTGTCGTACGCCTTGGCCTTGGCACGGTTGGCGATGGCCACGTTCCGCTCGTCGCCCTGTTCGATCTCGATCTGTTTTTTCAGGTCCGGGTGGCTGCGGTATACCCGGTCGTTGACCAGGTTCCCGACGCTGCAGCCGAACAGCCCGCAGCCCACGCCGATGCAGACGTAGAACAGCACGGACAGAGTGCCGTCCCCCGCCTGTCCGCGCCGCAGCAGGAGCAGCCCGGCCGTGGACAGGGCGATGCCGGCCACGGCGGCCAATGCCGTCCAGAATTGCTTCTTCATGATTCGTCCTCCTCGTAGAGAAAAATGTCCTCAATGGTCAATCCAAAATACCGCGCGATCTTGAAGGCCAGCAGAATGGAGGGGTTGTACCGGCCGTTCTCCAGCGAGCCGATGGTCTGGCGGGAGACCTCCAGCGCCGCTGCCAGCTCCTCCTGCCGAATGCCGCGGGCCTTGCGCAGTTCTTCCAATCGGTTTTTCAAAGCGTACCTCCCTTCGAATGGAAAGCTTACTTTCCGTTTGCGGCTTCAGTATACCAGCTGCACCGTGAAATGTCAAGTATACTTTCCATAAAAGAAACAAAAAACTGCGGCGCCACGCTTGTGGCGCCGCAGTGTCCGGAAAAGCCTTACGTGCCGGAGGCGTCGGAGAGCACGACCTCCACGCTGTAGAGATTGCCGTCCCGGTAGACGGTCAGCTGGACCGTATCGCCGGCGCGGAACTGATTCTTGACGACGTTGAGCTCCTCGGTGGTGGAGACCGCGACGCCCTCGATGGCCGTGATGGTGTCGCCCTTCCGGAGGCCCTTCTCGTAGGCATCGCTCTCCGGGTCGACGCTCTCCACGTAGACGCCGCTGGGAATGCGGTAGTAGGCCCGCACCACGTCCGGCAGCTCCCGGGTGCTGATGCCGATGGCGGGGCGGCCGGAGACGTAGCCCTGGTCGATCAGCTCGTCGATGATGGGCTTGGCGGTGCTGATGGGGATGGCGAAGCCAAGGCCCTCCACGGTGGCGGTGGAGTAGTAGGAGCTCATCTTCATGGTGTTGACGCCGATGACCTGGCCGTAGACGTTGATGAGCGGGCCGCCGGAGTTGCCGTTGTTCAGGGCGGCGTTCGTCTGCAGCAGCGTCATGCTGCGGCCGTTGACCACCAGGTCGCGGTTGATGGCGGAGATGATGCCGTCGGTCATGGTGCCGCGGAGCTCCGTGCCCAGCGGGTCGCCGATGGCGACCACTGTGTCCCCCACCTCCATCTGCGTGGAATCGCCGAACTCCGCCGGGGTCAGGCCGGAGACTTCGATCTTCAGGACGGCCAGATCCGACGTGGCATCGCTTCCCACCAGGCCGGCACTGTACGTCTCGTTGTCCGAGGTCAGCACGTCGATGGCCACGGCGCCGTTGATGACGTGCTCATTGGTGATGATATAGCCGTCTGCGGACATGATGATGCCGCTGCCCGTTGCCACGGACCCGCTGTAAAGCGTGGTGGTGATGGAGACGACGCTGGGGATGGCCTTCTGGTAGATCTCCTGGAAGCTGAGCCCCTCGCCGCTGCCGGCGTACGTGGGCGGCAGATCGTCCGGTGCCTCCGTTACGGTCAGTTCGGCGCCGCCGTCGCCGGCGCTGGGCTGCAGAACCATGATGTCGGAGGACGCGTCCCCGGAGTCGGATGCCGACGAGTCCGCGGCTTCGCTGTCCGACGGATTGGCCGTGTCCTGAATGGACACGGTGACGCCCTCCGTCGTCTGGCGGATGTCCACCGAGAAGCGGCTGAACAGCGCCGCGGCGCCGACGACCAGAACGGCCAGCGCCAGCAGCACCCACCAGCCGCCGCGGCCGCCGCTGCGCCTCGGCTTTTTTCCGCCGCCGCTGTAGAACTCCTGATAGGGATAGCGCGGCTCCCAGTCGCCGGGCGACGGCTCATACGGTTCATACGGTGCAGGTGCCATGACGCAACCCCCTTTCCTGCGTTTCTGCTTGCATTATATCCGGGTTTTCCGGGCAGATGTTGAATTTTTTGTGAACTTCCCGGGAATTCGCTGTGAATTTCCGCCGCTACCGTTTCAGCGGCAGCGTGAAGGTGAACTCCGTGCGGCCCTCGTGGCTGGTGACGTAGATGTCCTCCCCGTGGCTGTCGATGATGGTCTTGACGATGTAGAGGCCGAGGCCGTAGCCGTCCCGGTCCACGGACCGGCTCTTGTCCGTCTTGTGGAAGCGGTCGAACACCAGCGGCAGCTCCTCCGGCGGGATGGTGGCGCCGGTGTTGCCCACGGTGACGCGGGCCTTGCCGCCCTCGGCCGTCACGCGGACCCAGAGCTTCCCACCGTCGGGGCAGAACTTCACGGCGTTGTCCGTCAGGTTGTAGATGACCTGGGTGATGGAGTCGGCGTCCGCCCAGACGGTCAGACCGTTGTCCGGCAGGTCGGCGTCCACGTCGATGTGCTTGGCGTTGATCTTCTGTTCGAAGGAGATCAGCACCCGCCCGACGCTCTCCGCGATGTCGAAGCGGCGCTTTTTCGACTCCGGAACGCCCTGGGACTGGAGCCGGGAGATGTCCAGCATGCTCCGCACCAGGCGCGACAGCCGGCGTACCTCGTCGGAGACCGTCTGCATATACTGCCGGTGGCGCTCCGGGGGAATGGTGCCGTCGAGCATGCCGTCCATGAAGCCGGCGATGGTCGTCATGGGGGTCTTGAGCTCGTGGCTCACGTTGGCGACGAACTCCTTCCGGCGGGTTTCAGACTGCTCCAGGGAGTTGGCCATGCTGTTGAACTCCGTGGCCAGCTCGTTCATCTCCACCGTCGTGTGGGAGCTGATAGTGGCGCGGGCGTGCAGGTCGCCGTGGCCGAAGCGGTGGGCCGTGTCGGCCAGGTCCTTGAGCTGCTGGGCCTCGTGGCGGGCCAGAATGGACGTGGCGGCCACGGCCACCAGCAGCACCACGCCGGCCGTCAGCAGGAAGATCTCCAGCATGGGTCCCATGACCTCCGTGAAATCGGAGACCGGGGCCGAGGAAGCCACCAGGCCGATGGCATTGCCGGTGGCCTGGGAGATGACCGGCACGACCACGTAGTACCGCTCCTCGTCGTACAGGCCATCCAGGCTGCCGCGGGAGTAGGTGGAGTCGCCGCCGGCCAGCACCTGGGCGGTGAGGCCGGCGCTCAGCTGCCGGCCCACATGCTCACACGTCAGCTCCCCGCAGGAGCAGACGACCACGGTGCCGCTGTCGTCACAGACGACGGCGTCGGTGCCGGCTACCTGGGAGGCGAAGCTCAGGCTCATGCGGAAGTCCCAGTTGTCCTCCAGCTGGCCGGTCGTGACGTAGGCGGAGGCCAGCTGGGCCACGGCGTCGGCGTTGTTGGAGAGAGACGTCCGGGACTCCCCCACCAGATAATTCTGCATCAGCGCCCGGAAACCGGCGAACAGAAAGAGGACGCACAGCAGCACCAGCCCGGCGATGAACACGAACAGCCGGGCAAAGGTGGTTTTCATGCGTTCTGCACCTCAAACTTGTATCCGACGCCCCAGACCGTCTTGAGGCTCCACTGGTCCGAGACGCCCTCCAGCTTTTCCCGCAGGCGCTTGATGTGGACGTCGACCGTCCGGCTGTCGCCGAAGTAGTCGAAGCCCCACACCTCGTCCAGCAGCTGGTTCCGGGTGTAGACCCGGTTGGGCGTCGAGGCCAGATGGTAGAGCAGCTCCATCTCCTTGGGCGGTGTGTCGATCTTCTTCCCGTCGACGATCAGCTCGAAGGAGTCCAGGTCGATGACCAGCTTGTCGAAGGTCAGCCGCTTCCGGGGCGACTCCTCCGGAAGGCTGCCGCGGCGGAGGACGGCCTCCACCCGGGCCAGGACCTCCTTCATCTCAAAGGGCTTGGTGATGTAGTCGTCGGCACCCATCTTGAGGCCGGCGACCTTGTCGACGGTCTCGCCCTTGGCGGTGAGCATGATGATGGGCACCTGGGACGTCTGACGGATGGCGCGGCAGACGCCCCAGCCGTCGAGACCGGGGAGCATCAGGTCCAGCAGCACCAGATCCGGCTCGGTGGAGCGGAAGAGCTCCAGACCCTTGTTGCCGTCGGCGGCGGTGATGACCCGATAGCCCTCTTTCTCCAGATAGAGCCGCAGGAGCTCCGCAATGTTGGAATCGTCCTCCACGACGAGCACGGTCTTTGCCATGGTTTCAACCTCCAGAAACTTCCGGAGAACCGGAAATCAGTTTTCATTCTATTATACCGCACCTGCGGCGCTTTGGGTGAACAATTTGTAAAACCCGGGACTGCCGGGCGGAACGGCGCCGGGGCCATACGGTAAAAGCCATAAAAAATCCTGCCGGAATCTGGATAATGTGGGGAATTTTTCCGGACACCCCGGGAAGCGCCTTGTCGATTTCGACACGCTATGCCATAATAAACGCGACGGCAGCAGGCGGCTTTGGAAGGGGCCTGCTGCCGGGTTGGGAAATTGGGAACAGGCGGCGGCCCGTCTGCGACGGCCCGGGCCGCCGTGTGCGCGGAAGGAGAGCGTATGCGGATCGGCAGATGGATTGCCCGGCTGCTGGCAGCGGCCGTATGGGCGGCGGTTCTGACAGGAACGGCGGCTGCCGGCGGCGGAGACGGCCACTGGGCGGCAGCGGCGGTGGAACGGTGGTATGACTGCGGGATCTTGGACGAATCCGGCGGTCTTTTTCTATGGGATTGGGATGCGCCGCTGTCACGCGGCCAGACGGCGGAGATCCTGGACCGGCTGCTGGGCCTGCGGGCAGAGGCGGAAAACGTCTATTCCGACCTGCCGGAGGACGGCCCGCATACCGACGCGGTACTCCGCTGCGCCGCCGCCGGCATCCTGGAGGGCAGCGGCGGACGGATCCGGCCGGAGGCTCCGGTGACACGCGAGGAGGCTGCCGTCCTGGTGTGCCGCGCGCTGCAGCTGGAGCCGCTGCCGCGGGTGAAAGCGGCCTTTGAGGACGGCGCGTGCATTGCAGACTGGGCGGACGGGTACGTGGCGGCCCTGGTCAGCCGCGGCCTGATGCGCGGAACCGGGGAGGCGCGCTTTTCCCCGACCGCCGCCGTAAGCCTGGCAGAACTGGCCACGCTGCTGGACCGCGCCGTCGCCGTCTACGCGGGAACGGCGGGGGAATCCGCAGCCGGAAGCGTATCGGGGATTACGGTGGTGGCGGCGCCCGGCGTGACCGTCACCGGGCGGTGCGGCCAGCTCCTGGCGGCGCCCGGTGCAGCCGGCACGGTCCGCCTGACGGGGGACGTGGAGCGGCTGCTGGTTTCCGGGGGCGTCCATGTGGCGCTGGAGGCCGGAGCGGACGTATACCGCGCTGAGCTGGGCGACCGGGTCCGGATGACCGTAGAGCGCGGGGCGAAGGCGGGGACGGTCCGCGCCTGCGGCGCAGGCGTGCAGATCGCCGGCGCGGGCTCCGTGGAGGAAGTTATGGCAGAGGGCGACGGCACCGTGGTGGAGACCGGCGGCACGGCCGTGCGGGCTGCGGATGGCGCGCACGGGACCGTCGCCGGCGGGCAGCCGCTGCAGCCCGGCAGCAGCACCGTAACGGCGCTGCCGGCAGGACCGTCCGGCGAAGCCCCGGCAGAGCAGGAACCCGAAGAGCCGCCAGAGGAACCGGAGACGCCGGGGCCGGAGCCGGAGGAGCCGGGCGAAGAAACCGGAGACGCGGAGCCGGAGGAACCGTATACCATCGTGCTGGCAGAGGCGGACCACGGCAGCCTCACGGCGCCGGAGTCCGGGGCGTTCCCGGCCTGGCCGGAGCAGCTGGCGGTCCGGTTCACGCCGGAAACCGGGTACGTTCTGGCGGAGGCAGCGCTGACGCTGCCGGATGGAACGGTGCGGGACATCACGGACGAGGTCCTGCGCAGCGACGCCGGCAAGCTGGCGGACACGTTCCAGCTGTATACCGTGCCGGAGCGGCCGGCGGGTACGTATACGGTCTCGGCAGTGTTCGTGCCGGGCGCCCGGGTGTATACGGCGGAGGAGCTGGCGGCGGCCCTGACGAACCAGGAGCCGGGCAGGACGGTGTTCCTCGGTGCGGACATCCGCCTGGACGGCGTGCTCGGGGAGCCGTACGGCAACGTGACGCGGCAGTTTTCCGGCACGCTGGACGGTGACGGCCACGCCCTCTGGGCCGACCACGCCAACAGCGGATATCTGATGCAGTACAACAGCGGCAACGTGACGATCCGGGACCTGACGGTGGTGCAGAATCAGCACTTCGTGACCCTGATCGGCATCGTCAACGGAGAAGGCATGGAGCCTGCCGACGTGCTGCTGGAAAACATCACGGTCCGGAGCGAGGAGAATACCGTGGTGCGGCTGGAACAGCAGGAGGCGTCGTTCCTGGGCGCCGTCCGTCGGGGTGCGGCGGATACGGAGATTGTTTTTCGCGGCTGCACCAACGAGGCCAATCTGGTGCTCTGCGGCGACGGGACCGGCACCGGGCTGTTCATCGGCGGGGCGGTCGGCAGGAAGGCGCGCACCGGCGCCTTCGGTTCGGTGATCCCGGAGATCCCGTATTCCGGCCGGATCGTCTTTGAGAACTGCAGGAACCGCGGCACCCTGACCGGTGCGCACCTGGGCTTCTTCGTCGGCAGCGACGCGGGGACGCTGGATGTGGACGCCGTGGTCGTGGAGAACTGCCGGAACACCGGCAGCCTGCTGGCCACACAGTCGGTGGGCTGGCTGGCGGTCGACAGCGGCGATGCGGCGCACCGGCAGGCCAATGAGAGCATCGGGCTTCTGTCGCGCGCCATCAACAGCGGCATCATGCAGACGGCGTCGCCGGAGGGCGGCTGACCGGCGGCTCAGCGGCGCAGCAGCGCCGCCCGCTCCCGGTAGTCCGGCAGGAACCGGGCCACGAAGGCGTAGAAGGCCGGGCTGTGGTCGTGGTGGCGGATGTGGGCCAGCTCGTGGACGACCACGTAGTCCACGGCCGCCTCCGGGTACTGCATCAGCCGCCAGGAGAAGCAGAGGCCGTTTTTGGCCGAGCAGCTGCCGAACCGCGTCCGGGCGGAGGTGATCCGCACCGAGGCCGGCGTCACGCCCATGCGCCGGGCGTAGGCGGCCACCTTGCCCGGCAGCACCGCCTGCGCCTGCCGGCGCAGGGCCTCGGCCTCCGCCGCCGTGGGTTCCGGGTGGGCCGCCTGGCGGAGCCGCTGCCGCTCCGCGGCCCGGGCGATCCACGTCCGGTGGCGCGCCACCAGCTCCGCCGCGGCCGCGTCCGGCGCGGCCAGTGGCAGCCGCACCAGCAGCTTCCCGTCCCGGGTCAGCTCCAGGGCGGCGGTCCGCCGCCGGGAGCGGACGATGGTATATTCCATACGCACTTCCTCCGTTCGATGCTGCACGGCAGCGAGCGTCACGGCGACGGCCCCGGAGCGTTCCTCCGGGGCCGTCGCTGCGGCAGCTTCAGATGTTTTTCAGATGCCGCACGTCCAGGGCAGCCGCGTCGTAGCGCTCCAGGTAGTCCAGCAGGGCGGCCGGATCGGTAAAGACGCCGCACAGCTGCAGGCAGGCCGCCTGCATGAAGCCCTCGCGGACCGTGTTTTCCAGCAGCCGCAGCAGGTCGTCGAAATACCCCTCCACGTTCAGCACGGCGATGGGCTTGTTGTGGCGGCCCAGCTGCTTCAGCGTCAGGATTTCGAAGAACTCCTCGTACGTGCCGATGCCGCCGGGCGTCATGACGAAGGCGTCCGACCGGTCCTCCATGAGCTGCTTGCGCTGGCGCATGGTCTCGGTGTAGAGAAACTCGGTGCAGCCGTCGTACAGCACGCCGTCCACCTGGAAGAAGGACGGCGCGATGCCGGTGCTCCGGCCGCCGCCGGCGGTGACGCCCCGGGCGACGGCGCCCATCATGCCCTGGGCGCCGCCGCCGAACACCAGTTCGTGGCCACGCCGGGCCATCAGCCGCCCCAGCGATTCGCCGGCCTCCAGATACGCGGCGCGGATGGCGTTGGACGACGCGCCGTACACACAGATTTTCATGGTCAGAAACCTCCTGAATCAGTCAACGGAAAGGTGCATCCGCGCCGGGGCCTCGTCCCAGGGGACGGCGTGGCCCGCGCCGTGGCTGCAGAAGATGGAGTCGGCCGGATTGTCGGCGTCCTGGGTGCGGTCGTAGCCTGTGGCGGCCACCACCGCGGCCGTGTCGCGGCACGGCTCGAAGCCGTCGGGCGCCAGCTCCAGAACGGCGCGGCCGCGGCTCCACTGGGCGAAGTCCCGGCGGTACGGCAGCATGGCGGCCACCGGGCAGCGGCCCGTGAGATGCACGGCCGTGCCCCGGTGCTCCGGCGGGTTGCAGACGCCGCCCATGCGGACGACGTCCGTCTGGATCCGGCCGGCCGCGGCCGGCTCCGCCTCGGCCTCGAACCGGTACCACGGCTCCAGCAGCACGTTTTCCGCGTGGAACAGCGCCTGGCGGATGGCCCGGTAGACGGCCTGACGGAAGTCGCCGCCCTCGGTGTGCTTTTCGTGGGCGCGTCCGGCCAGCAGCGTCACGCGGACGTCCGTCAGCGGCGAACCGGTCAGCGCGCCGGTGTGGGCCTTTTCCAGCACGTGGGTTTCAATGAGCCGCTGCCAGCGGAGGGCCAGGTCGTCGGTGGGGCAGCGGGAGGCGAAGGTGACGCCGCTGCCCCGGGGCGCCGGCTCCAGCAGCAGGTGGACCTCCGCGTAGTGGCGCAGCGGCTCGAAGTGGCCGCAGCCTCGGACGGGGGCGGCAATGGTCTCCTGGTACGCCACCTCCGGCTCCCCGAAGGTCACGTCCAGGCCGAACCGCTCGGCGGCCGTCTGGGCCAGGATCTCCAGCTGCAGCGGCCCGGACGCCGCCAGCTGCAGCTGCCGCCGCGACTCGCTCCAGCGCAGGGAGAGCGAGGGCTCCTCATCCTCCAGCTGGCGGAAGGCCTCCAGCAGCCGGGCCGGCGGCGCGTCGGCGCAGACCTGTACCCGCAGCGGCGGCACCGGCCGGGGCGGACGCTGCGTCGGCCCGCTGCCGGCCCGGTCGCCGGCCTGCAGCGACGAGAGGCCCGTGACGGCCACTACTTCGCCGGCGGCGGCCTCGGCCAGCGGCTCCCAGCGGGCGCCCAGCAGCCGGCGCAGCTCGTGGACCTTCTCGCCGGCCACGGTTTCCCGCGGCCGCAGCGTTCCAGACAGGAGCTTGCAGAGGGCCATCCGGCCGCCCTGGCGGTCCCGGCGGATCTGACAGACGAGCAGCTCCGCCGGGCCGGCGGCATCGTATGCGGTGCGGCAGAGACGGTCCAGCCCGTCCAGCAGCTCCGCCACGCCGTCGCCCTGCAGGGCGCTGCCGGCGAACACCGGGATCAGCTGCCGCCGGCCCGCGGCCCGGGCGGCGGCGTCCCAGAGGCCGCCGTCGTCCAGGGTGCCGGAGAGGTACGCCTCCAGCGCGCCGTCGTCGGTCAGGGCCGCCTGCTCCCGGGCGGCCTCCGTGAGGCCGCGGCGGAGATCCCACAGCGGCGCGCCGGTGCGCCGGGCCACGTCGGCCAGGACGGCGTCGCCGTCGGCGCCGGGCAGGTCGCACTTGTTGAGGAACACGGCGGTGGGAATGCCCCGGGCTTCCAGCAGGCGCCACAGCCGTTCCGTATGGGCGTCGAAGCCGCCGGCCGCGGAGATCAGCAGCACCGCCCAGTCCATTGCCGCCAGGCAGCGCTCCATCTCCGGGGAAAAGTCGCCGTGCCCCGGGGTGTCCAGCAGGAAATAGTCGTTGCTGCCGTGGGAGAACGACGCCCCGGCGGTGAACACCGTGATGCCGCGGCTCCGCTCCACCGGCGTAAAGTCCAGGCAGGCGTCCCCGTCGTCCACCCGGCCGCAGCGCCGCAGGACGCCGCAGCGGTACAGCAGCTGCTCGGAGAGCGTCGTCTTGCCGGCGTCCACGTGGGCGAGGATGCCCAGCGTCACCTTCACAGCCGCACCTCCCAGCCGCCGGCGTCTGCGGTGCACAGGGCGGACCAGTCCATCTCCGGCGCCGGGACCGGCGGCCGTGCCGGCGCCGCCGGCGGACAGAGGCGCTTCTCGTACCACGTGACGCCGTGCCAGCGGCCCAGCTTGAAGCCGCAGTCGGCCAGGAAGCCCGCGGGCCGGTAGCCCATGGCCTCGTGGAAGCGGCAGCTGGCGGCGTTGTCGGTGGTCACGAGGCCGTAGACCACCTGGTAGCCCTGGAGGGCGGCCATGCGCTCCAGCAGCGCGTAAAAGCGGCGGCCGAGCCCCTGCCGCCGGGCCTCCGGCCGCAGGTAGACTGACACGTCCGCTGCCCACTGGTAGGCGGCCCGGGCAAACGCCCGATCCAGATAGGCGTAGCCCAGCAGCTGCCCGTCTTCCTCGGCAGTCAGCCAGGGGCAGCGGGCGGTGATGTCCCGGAACCGCGCCAGAAAGTCCGCCTCCGACGGGACGTCGTATTCAAAGGTGATGGCCGTCGTTTCAATATACGGCCGGTAGATGGCCAGCATGCCGGGAACGTCCCGTTCGCCGGCCAGTCGTAAGCGCTTCATGGTTCACCCCCGGAAAAAGGCCGCCAGCCTGGAAGGGCGTGGCGGCGTCAGTCCTGCAGAAACTCGGCAAAGCGGCGGGCAAACAGCGCGTCCGCCTCCCGGCGCACGTCGCTGCAGAACGCGCGGTAGGCCGTCAGCAGCTGGCGGGCGTCGTCGGTCAGGGACGCGCCGCCGCCGTGGCGGCCGCCGGTGGCGTATACGAGGAGCTGGCGGCCCAGCGCCGCCTCGCAGCGGCGGACGACGGTCCAGGCCTTGGAGTAGGCCATGTCCATGGACCGGGCCGCGGCCCGCAGGGAGCGGTGCTCCTCCACCCGCTCCAGCAGCTCCGCGATGCCGGGCCCGAAGCACTTTTCGTCCCGGTACAGGCGGATGCTCAGCTGAGGATGCAGTTTCGTTTCCATACGGCCAGTGTACCACGGCCGGCTGCTGCCGTCAACCGTTCCGCTTGACCTTTCCCGGGCGGAGTGTTATTCTGATAAAAACATCACGAGGAGGAAGCGCCCATGCTGGTACTCATCCGCGGCGCCGGAGACATCGCTTCCGGCGTCGCTCTGCGGCTGCACCGGGCGGGGCTGCAGGTGGTCATGACGGATCTCCCCCGGCCCACGGCCATCCGCCGCACGGTCTGCTTTTCCCAGGCGGTGGTCCTGGGCCGCTGGACGGTGGAGGACGTGACGGCCGTGCGGATTGAAGCGCCGGAGGCGGCGGCCGCCGTCCTGGCGGCCGGGGAGATCCCGGTGCTGGCCGACCCGGAGGGGCGCTGCATCGCGGCGCTGCGGCCCGACGCGGTGGTGGACGCCATCCTGGCCAAGCGGAACGTGGGCACGGCCGTCACCGACGCGCCGGTGGTGGTGGCCGTGGGCCCCGGCTTCACGGCCGGCGTCGACTGCCACGCGGTGGTGGAGACCATGCGCGGCCACGATCTGGGCCGCGTGATCTACCGCGGCAGCGCCCAGCCCAACACGAACATCCCCGGGCTCATCGGCGGCTACGCCGGCGAGCGCGTCCTGCGGGCCCCGGCCGACGGCGTGTTCCGCGCCTGCCGGGAGATCGGCGACCGGGTGGAGGCCGGCGACGTGGCGGGCCGTGTGGACGGCGTCCCCATGGTGTGCACCATCGGCGGCACGCTCCGGGGCCTGCTGGCCGACGGGACGCCGGTCCGCCGGGGGATGAAGTCCGGCGACGTGGACCCCCGCTGCCGCCCGGAGTACTGCACCCGCGCCTCGGACAAGGCGCTGGCCGTGGGCGGCGGCGTGCTGGAAGCCATCCTGCGCCTGAGCGGCGCGCTGACTGCGGAGAAGGGAGCAAAGTGAGATGGAGACGGAGATTCGCCTGACGAAGCTGGCCAACTGCGCCGGCTGCGGCGCCAAGGTGGGCGGCGGCGTCCTGGCCCAGCTGCTGGGCGACCTGCAGGTCCGCCGGGATGAGAACCTGCTGGTGGGGTACGACAAGGCCGACGACGCCTCGGTCTACCGAATCAGCGACGAGCTGGCCCTGGTGCAGACCGTGGACTTCTTCCCGCCCATTGCCGACGACCCGTACCTGTTCGGCCAGATCGCGGCCACCAACGCATTGTCGGACGTGTACGCCATGGGCGGCGAGCCGAAGCTGGCACTGAACCTGCTGTGCATCCCGGAATCCCTGCCGGACGAGGCCGTCCGCGGCATCCTCCGGGGCGGGTACGACAAGGTCTACGAGGCCGGCGCCCTGATCACCGGCGGCCACAGCATCTTCGACCCGGAGCCCAAGTACGGCCTGGCCGTCACGGGCTTCGTCCATCCGGACCGGATCCTCACCAACGCCGGCGCGAAGCCCGGCGACGTCCTGTTCCTGACGAAGCCGCTGGGCATCGGCGTTGTCACCACGGCGGCCAAGGCGGAGCTCTGCCCGCCGGAGTCCCTGGCCGCGGCCCACCGGCTGATGACGACGCTGAACAAGTCCGCCCGGGACGTGATGGTGCGCTTCCGCGTCCACGCCTGCACCGACGTCACCGGCTTCGGCTTCCTGGGGCACCTGTCGGAGATGGCCCAGGGCAGCGGCGTGGCTGTTACCGTGGACACGGCGACCGTGGACTTCCTGCCCGGCGCCCTGGAGCTGGCGGCCGACGGCCTGCTGCCCGAGGGCATGTACCGGAACCGCCGGTACGCCGGGACCGTGGTGGACGCCGGCGATACGCCGGTGGCCGTGCAGGACCTGCTGTACGATCCCCAGACGGCCGGCGGGCTGCTGATGGCTGTGGACCCGGCCGACGCCGACGCGCTGTACGAGGCCCTGCGCGGCGCGGTGCCCAGCGCCCAGCGGGTGGGCACCGTCTCGGTCTACGCGGGCGGGCCGTACATCACCCTGCGCTGACGGCCGCGATGGCCTCCAGGGCCGCATCCACGTGGGCCTCCGTATTGAACGGGCCCAGGGAGAACCGGACCGTGCCCCGGGGGAAGGTGCCCAGCGTCCGGTGGGCCGCCGGGGCGCAGTGGAGCCCGCAGCGGGTCAGGATGCCGAATTCCTGCTCCAGCCGGTCGGCGGCCACGGCGTTGTCCAGCCCGGGAAAGTCCACGCTGAGGACGCCCACGCGCCCCTCCGTGCCGTCCGGCCCCACCAGCGCCGCGCCGGGGATGGCCCGCAGACCGGCCAGGAAGCGGGCCGTCAGCCGCCGGTCATGGGTGGCCACGGCGTCGATGCCCACCGTCTCCAGGTAGTCCAGCGCGGCCTCCAGGCCGTAGATGCCGGGCACGTTGGGGGTGCCAGGCTCGAAGCGGTCGGGCAGGTACGGCGGCTGCAGCTCCGAGTCGGAGGCGCTGCCGGTGCCGCCGGTGACGACCGGCGTCAGCTGCGCGGCGAAAGCCGGGTCCAGCACCAGCACGCCGATGCCCGACGGGCCCAGCAGCCCCTTGTGCCCCGGCGCCGACAGGGCCGACAGGCCCAGGGCCCGGAAGTCGATGGGCAGGTGGCCGGCCGTCTGGGCGGCGTCCAGGCAGAAGGCCACGCCGCGCCGCCGGCAGATCTCGCCCACGGCCGCCGCGTCCTGCACCGTGCCGGAGACGTTGGAGCCGTGGGCCAGGACCACCAGCCGCGTCTCGGGCCGCAGCAGCGGCTCCACGGCGGACACGTCCAGCCGCCCCGCCCCGTCGCAGGGGATCCGGTCGAAGGTGACGCCGGCGGCGGCCAGGTCCTGCAGCGGCCGCATGACGGCGTTGTGCTCCATGGCGGACACGAGGCAGTGGTCCCCCGGGCGCAGGAAGCCCCGGAGCACCAGGTTCAGCCCCCAGGTGTTGCCGGGGGTCAGGATCACGCGGGTGGGATCGTCGGTGCCGAACAGGCGGCAGATCCGCTGCCGCAGCCGCAGGGCCACGGCCCCGGCCTCCTGGGCCGCGCCGTAGACCGAGCGGTTGACGGTGGCGCCGACGGCGGTCAGATATTCGGCCATCCGCCGTGCCACGGCCGGCGGCTTCGGGAACGAGGTGGCGGCGTTGTCCAGATAGATGGTTTCCATGGGACGCTCCTCTCCGCGGCGGCGGCCGCACGGGTTTTCCAAAAGTGTAGCACACCGGCGCAAAAATGTACAGATGGGGGGAACACCATGCTGGAATTCAACCTCAAGCAGCTGGAGGCCTTCGTGGCGGCCGCCGAACAGGGCAGCTTCACCAGGGCGGCTCAGAGCCTGTATCTGACCCAGTCCACGGTCAGCGCCCATATCCAGACGCTGGAAAAGGCCCTGGGGCAGACGCTGTTCCGGCGGGACGCCCGCCGGGCCGTCTCGCTGACGGAGGCCGGCCGGGCCGTCTACCCCCGGGCCCGGGAGATCCTCTCCCGCTGCCAGTCCCTGCAGGGGCTGTTCCGGGAGGAGGGGCAGACGGACCTGCTGGAGCTGGCGGCCTCGACGGTGCCGTGCCAGTGCCTGCTGCCGGGGCTGATGGCCGGATTCCTGGCCGCCCGGCCGGGCTGCCGCTACCAGCTGCGCAAGGGCGACAGCGCGCAGGTGCACCGCTGGCTGGCGGCCGGCGAGGCGCGGCTGGGCTTCGTGGGCGCCCGGCTGGAGCCGCAGCGCTTCCGCTACCAGCCCCTGTTGCAGGACCGGCTGGTGCTGGTCACGGCCAACACGCCGCGGTTCCGGACGCTTCGGGACGACGGCGTCCTGGGCACGGCGCTGCTGGAGGAGCCCATGATCGTCCGGGAGGAGGGCTCCGGTACCCGCCAGCGGTTCGACGCCTACCTCCGGCAGATCGGCCGGGACCCGGACACCCTGCAGATCGTCGCGGAGATCGACCAGCCGGACATCATCCTCTCCGCCGTGGCGTCGGGCGTGGGGGTGGCCGTCTCCTCCCGGCTGGCGGCCAGGGAGTCGCTGGACGCCGGCCGCCTGCTGGCCTTCGACCTGGATACCCGCGGCTACTACCGGGAGCTCTGCCTGACGTGCCTGCAGGACACGGCCCTGACGCCGCTGGAGCAGGCCTTCTGGAACTATGCGGCGGCCCACAGCGGCGGCTGATATCGGTTTTATCGATGATAACCCGGAATGCCCCGGAAAAAACCGTTGGAAATCCGGCGGCCATCCCTCTATACTTAACGGTAGAGAGCGTGATTCTCTGAAAAGGATCGCGAAAGCGAGGAAAGAGGGAAAGCTATGAAACGAATCCATCTGACCGTCCTGGTGACGGGCCTGGTGGTCGGCATTGCGGCGCTGGTCCTGACGGCCTTCGGCAATCCCGGAAACATGGGCTTCTGCATCGCCTGCTTCCTGCGGGACATCTCCGGCGCCGTAGGGATGCACAGCGCGGCGGCCGTCCAGTACGTCCGGCCGGAGATCATCGGCCTGGTGCTGGGGGCGCTCGTCATGGCGGCGGTTCGCGGCGAATTCAAGGGCCGCGCCGGCTCGGCGCCGGCGCTCCGCTTCGTGCTGGGGGCGCTGGTGATGATCGGCGCGCTGACCTTCCTGGGCTGCCCGCTGCGGATGGTGCTGCGGCTGGGCGGCGGCGACGTGACGGCCATCGCCGGATTGCTGGGTTTCGCCGCCGGCATCGCCGTGGGCGTCGTGTTCCTGAAGCGGGGCTTCTCCCTGGGGCGGGCCTACCGGGTCAAGACCAGCGAGGGCTTCGCGCTGCCCGGCGTGCTGGTGCTGCTGCTGGTGCTGCTGCTGGCAAAGCCGGCCTTCCTGCGCTTCTCCGAGAGCGGCCCCGGCTCCATGCACGCGGCGTGGCCCATCGCCCTGGCGGCCGGCCTCGTCGTGGGTGCCCTGGCCCAGCGGAGCCGGCTGTGCATGGCCGGCGGCATCCGGGACGCCATCATGTTCCGGGATTTCCATCTGCTCAGCGGCTTCGTGGCCATCTTCGCGGCCGTGCTGGTGGGCAACGTGATCCTGGGAAAGTTCAACCCCACCGCCGCCGTGCAGCCGGTGGCCCACCATGATTACATCTGGAGCTTCCTGGGCATGTCCCTGGTGGGCTGGGGCTCGGTGCTGCTGGGCGGCTGCCCGCTGCGGCAGCTGATTCTGGCCGGCGAGGGCAGCGGCGACAGTGCCGTGACCGTGTTCGGCATGGTGGTGGGCGCCGCGTTCGCCCACAACTTCGGCCTGGCCGGCAGCGCCGACGCCATGGCTGACGGCGTGTTTACCGCCGGCGGCGTCCCCACCAACGGGCGCATCGCGGTGGTGCTGGGCCTCATCGCGGTGGCGGTGATCTCCGTGGCCAACCTGCACAGAGAGGAGAAGAAGCAATGATTGACGCGAGAGGATACGCCTGCCCCATGCCGGTGGCCATGGTGCAGAAGGCCGTGAAGAACGGCAGCCCGGCAGAGCTGGAGGTCCTGGTGGACAACCGCTGCGCTGTGGAAAATATCAGCCGCTTTGCCGGCAACCACGGCTACCGCGTGGAGGTGGCGGAGCAGGGCGGCGAGGAGTTCACCCTGACTCTGCGGCGCTGAGATGGAGCAGTATCTTGCCACGTTCCACACCCACCTGAGCGCCATGCTCACGTGCCAGGCCCTGCAGGCGGCCGGGGCGCAGGCGCGGATGATGCCGGTGCCCCGGGCCCTGAGCTCGTCGTGCGGGACGTGTGTCCGGTACGCGGCCGACGGCGACTGCCGGGCGCTGCTGGACCGCGACTGGGAGGCGCTATATGCCGAGGAAGCGGGACGATATCGCCTGCTGGCTGCGGCAGAAGACGACGATATCCGTTAAAATGCACAAGTCTGGAAAGTTGAACAAAGAAAACCTGTTCGTTTTATACACAACGGAGATTGTGCCGCGCCCCCATTGACAATGGGGGCGCGGCAGCCTATACTGTAGTCACAGAGAAGAAATCACCCATCCAGATCAGAAAGGGGTCGATTCCAATGGGCCGGTAAGGTTGCATCCGCCCAATGAAATCGAAATGTATGTGCGGATTGCATGGCGCTCCTGCCAAGGCTGAAGCTGACACAGGCTTTCATCTGACCAGCGTATCGGCGTAAACCGATGAATGTTCGTTTGACAGGTATTCGTTGAAGAAAAATCCGGACGGGTTTCGTATCCGAGGACAGGTCGGTGCAAATCCCCCGCATTGGAAATACCGTTCGCAATCGACGACCCAGCGCTGCGCAGCATGACCGCCGACGGTTCCTCGGCAGTAAGGCAGGCCGACGCAACAGGCGAGCCCGGAGCTTTCCGGCCGCACCACAAAAGGGAGTTTCCCGGAAGTCATGGAGACTGGCGAATGGCGGCGCCGTTCGTGGCAGTCCCTGCAGTTCCGAAGTACCGACGGGCGCTTCGGTCCGAGGCAGGATGGCGGCGGGGAATTCAAAGGAGAATTGGATTGGAAATCGTTACCTAGCGCCCGACAGCGGATGTTGTCGGGCGCAATTTTTTTGCATGCGCTTCTACGATGCGGCACGCTCTTGGCATTGCCGGGCCGGCGTTCGGCTGGGGAGAAACCGGAAACGCTTTGACTGCAGCCGGCCGCGGCGTTTGCCGCGGCCGGTTTTTCCCGCCGGCGGCCGTGCCCGGCGGCGGAGGCCGGACAGAGAAGTGGTTACTTTCATGCTGAATTTGTGGATATTATCCATTTTTTCTGAAAAAGAATCTCCAAATGCGGCACGGGACGACGGTTGTTTTTGACCGGAAAACTCGGTATAATAGGGGCAGCAGGGGTGCGTCTTTTTCAAATGCCATCAGGAAAGCGGGTGTTTGAACATGAAGCAGAGCAGACGGGAACTGAATAAAATCCAGTGCCGGCGGCGGATCCTCAACGCCTCGCGGCTGCTGTTCAGCTCAGACGGCTACGACAGCACGACCATTGAGGCGGTGGCGGCCCAGGCGGAGGTCTCCAAGGCCACGCTGTATAATTACTTCCCCAGCAAGGACAGCCTGCTCCTCGGCATCGCCGAGGCGGAGCTGAATGAGGTACATCAGCTGCTGCAGAACGAGCTGGCCGCTGTGCCCAGCGCCGTGGACAAGCTGCGCCGCGTGCTCCGCACCTTTGTGGACCAGTCGCTGGACTGCCCGCCGCTGAGCCGGAAAATCACGTACCTCAATTCGTGTGAGGAGAGCGACCTGTACGCCGCGCGGCTGGAGATGCTGCAGCTGCTGCGGAGGCTGGCGGAGGAGGGGCTGGCCCGGGGCGAGTTCCGCCGGGACGTGTCGGCCGGGGAGCTGGTGGACCTGTTCATGGGGGTTTACCTGGTGGCCCAGTTCCAGTGGAACGACCTGGCCGGCGGCTCCGACGAGCAGCGGGCGCGGCGGCTGGACCGGTTCCTGCGCCTGGCGCTGGCCGGCGTCCTCGTCTGACGGTCCGCCCGGAATTTTGAATGACATCCGATCCTGACGCCAAAAACAGGCTTTGCGGCGGAAGGCCCGGCGATCGGCCCGCTCACGGTGAGCGGGCCCGTGCCGTGCCCTCCGGGCGCGGCACGCTTTGGTTTCGCCGACGGCTCTGCCGGAAAGGAGAATTGTTTTGGAGACCCGTGAGACTCGAATCGCCGTCATCGGCATCGTCGTGGAGGACCCGTCGTCCGTGGAGGCGCTCAACGACATCCTGCACACGTACCGGGATTACATCATCGGCCGGATGGGCATCCCCTACCGGCAGAAGCAGATCAGCATCATTTCCATCGCCGTGGATGCGCCGCAGGACGTGATCTCGGCGCTGTCCGGCCGGGTGGGTAAGCTGCCGGGCGTCAGCTCCAAGACGGCGTACGCCGCCCATGGCTGAGGCGCTGGCGCTGGCCCGGCGGCTGGCAGAGACGCATACGCTGGACGACGCCGGCCTGCTGGCGCTGCTGGCGGGCTGCGGGCCGGAGACGGCGGCCTTCCTCCGGGACGCTGCGGCGGCGACGGCCCGGGCGGCGTTCGGCCGGAAGGTGTACCTGCGGGGGCTGATCGAGTTCACCAATTACTGCCGCTGCGACTGCCGCTACTGCGGCATCCGCCGCAGCAACACCCGGGCCGTCCGCTACCGGCTGACGCCGGAGCAGATTCTCGCCTGCTGCCGCCTGGGATACGGCCTTGGTTTCCGGACCTTCGTGCTCCAGGGCGGCGAGGACGGCTGGTGGAACGACGACCGGCTCTGCCGTCTGGTGGCCGCCGTCAAGGCGGCCTGCCCCGGCTGCGCGGTGACGCTGTCGGTGGGGGAACGGAGCCGGGAGAGCTACGCCCGCCTGCGGGCTGCCGGGGCTGACCGGTATCTGCTGCGCCACGAGACGGCGGACCCGGACCACTACGCGCTGCTGCACCCGCCGGAGCAGCGGCTGGAACGGCGGATGCAGTGCCTGCGGGACCTGCAGGATCTGGGATACCAGGTGGGGGCCGGCATGATGATCGGCTCCCCCGGCCAGACGGACGAATGTCTGGCGGCGGATCTGCGGTTCCTGCGGGACTTCCGCCCGCACATGGTGGGCATCGGCCCGTTCCTCTCCCATCCGGACACGCCATTCCGCCATGCGCCGGACGGCTCGGCGGAGCGGACGCTGGTGCTGCTGTCCATCGTGCGGCTGCTGCTGCCGCAGGCGCTGCTGCCGTCCACCACGGCCCTGGGCACGGCCCTGCCGGACGGGCGGGAGCAGGGCATCCTCCACGGGGCAAACGTCGTCATGCCGAACCTGACGCCCCCGGCGGAGCGGGCGCACTATCTGCTGTACCACGACAAGCTGTCCACCGGCGCCGAATCGGCCGCCGGCCTGGACGAGCTGCGCCGCCGCCTGGCGGCCATCGGCTACGAGGCCGACATCGAAAACCGGGGCGACAGCCCCCTGAAACTCTGACGGGGAAGCGGAGCTGACCCGCAAGAAAGAAGGAGATACCCATGTACGATCCCAAATCCATGAAGGCGGAGGAGTTCATCTGCCACGAGGAGATCCTCGAAACCCTGGCCTACGCCGAGGCCCACAAGGCCGACGGCGCCCTGATCGACGCCATTCTCGAAAAGGCGGCGCTCCGCAAGGGCCTGAGCCACCGGGACGCCTCGGTGCTGCTGGCCTGCGAGCTGCCGGACCGGGTGGAGCGCATGTACGCCCTGGCGAAGCAGATCAAGCTGGACTTTTACGGCAACCGCATCGTGCTGTTCGCGCCGCTGTACCTGTCCAACTACTGCGTCAACGGCTGCGTCTACTGCCCGTACCACGCCAAGAACAAGCACATCCCGCGGCGGAAGCTGACCCAGGAGGAGGTGGCCCGGGAGGTCGTGGCCCTGCAGGACATGGGCCACAAGCGGCTGGCCATCGAAGCCGGCGAGGACCCGATCCACAACCCCATCGAGTACATCCTGGAATGTATCGACACCATCTACCACATCAAGCACCGCAACGGCGCCATCCGCCGCGTCAACGTCAACATCGCCGCCACCACCGTGGAGAACTATCGGAAGCTCCACGACGCCGGCATCGGCACGTACATCCTGTTCCAGGAGACGTACCACAAGGAGAGCTATCTGAAGCTCCACCCCACGGGCCCGAAGCACGACTACGCCTACCACACCGAGGCCATGGACCGGGCCATGGCCGGCGGCATCGACGACGTGGGGCTGGGCGTCCTGTTCGGCCTGGAGCTTTATAAATATGAATTCGCCGGCCTGCTGATGCACGCCGAGCACCTGGAGGCCGTCCACGGCGTGGGGCCGCACACCATCAGCGTCCCGCGGATCAAGCACGCCGACGACATCGACCCGTCGGCCTTCGACAACGGCATCGACGACGACACCTTCGCCCGCATCTGCGCCCTGATCCGCATCGCCGTGCCGTACACCGGCATGATCATCTCCACCCGGGAGAGCCAGGCCGTCCGGGAGCGGGTGCTGCCCCTGGGCGTGTCCCAGATCAGCGGCGGCTCCCGGACGTCGGTGGGCGGCTACGAGGAGGACGTCCGGCCCACGGACACCGAGCAGTTCGACGTCTCCGACCAGCGGAGCCTGGACGAGGTCGTCCGCTGGCTCATGGAGCTGGGGTACATCCCGTCATTCTGCACTGCCTGCTACCGGGAGGGCCGCACCGGCGACCGGTTCATGAGCCTCTGCAAGTCCGGGCAGATTCAGAACTGCTGCCATCCCAACGCGCTGCTGACCCTGCGGGAGTTCCTGACGGACTACGCCTCGCCGGAGACCCGGGCCCTGGGCGAAAAGGTGATCCAGGCGGAGCTGGCCAACATCCCCAGGGACAAGGTCCGCGCCATCTGCGCCGACCGGCTGGAGAAGATCGTCCAGGGGCAGCGGGACTTCCGCTTCTGAGGGCGCGCCATGGGACTGAACGAGACCCCGTCGGCCGAGCGGGTACACATCGGCTTCTTCGGCCGGCGGAACGCCGGCAAGTCGAGCCTCGTCAACGTCGTGACGGGCCAGGAGCTGTCGGTGGTTTCCGACGTCCGCGGCACCACCACCGACCCGGTCCGCAAGGCCATGGAGCTGCTGCCCCTGGGGCCGGTGGTCATCATCGACACGCCGGGCTTCGACGACGAGGGCGCCCTGGGCGAGCTGCGCATCCGCCGGACGCGCCAGACCCTCAACCGGGTGGACTGCGCCGTGCTGGTGGTGGACGCCGCCGAGGGCATGACGGCGGCCGACCGGCAGCTGCTGGAGCTGTTCGCCGCCAAGAAGCTGCCGCACCTGGTGGCCTGGAACAAGGCCGACCTGGCCGCCGCCCGGACGCCGCCGGCGGACGCCCTGCCCGTCAGCGCCCGGACCGGCGCCGGCGTCGAGGCGTTCAAGGAACGGCTGGCCCGCCTGCTGCGGGCCGAGGACCGGACGGGCCAGCTGGTGGGCGACCTGCTGGGCCCGGAGCAGCTGGCGGTGCTGGTGGTGCCCATCGACAAGTCGGCGCCCCGGGGGCGGCTGATCCTGCCGCAGCAGCAGGTGATCCGCGACGCCCTGGAGGTCGGCGCCGCGCCGGTGGTCGTCCGGGAGACGGAGTACGCCGCCGTGCGCGCCGCCCTGGGCCGGAAGCCGGCCCTGGTGGTCACGGACTCCCAGGTATTCGGCCGGGTGGCCCGGGAGACGCCGCCGGACGTCCCGCTGACGTCGTTCTCCATCCTTATGGCCCGGTACAAGGGGTTCCTGGAGACGGCCGTCCGCGGCGCGGCAGCGCTGCGGACCCTGCGCACCGGCGACCGGGTGCTCATCGCCGAAGGCTGCACCCACCACCGCCAGTGCGAGGACATCGGCACCGTCAAGCTGCCCGGCTGGATCCGGCAGTATACCGGCGCCGAGCCGGTGTTCGAGACGTGCTCCGGCCGGGACTTCCCTGAGGAGCTGCAGCCGTACCGCCTGATCGTCCACTGCGGCGCCTGCATGCTCAGCGAGCGGGAGATGCAGTACCGCCGCGGCTGTGCTGAGGACGCCGGCATCCCCTTCACCAACTACGGCACGGCCATCGCTCTGCTGCACGGCATCCTCCGCCGGAGCCTGGAGCCGTTCCCCGCCCTGGCGGCGCTGGTGCCGGAGGGGGTTTGACAATTCCCGTGCCGGGTCCTATAATAATGTCTGCCGGGCCGGCTGCGGGACGGCTGGCCTGCGCGGGGAACCGAACGGATATCGGAGCGGCAAAGGCCGCCGGGAAGGGAGACTGCACATGTACCACACCATGACCATCGCCGGCCTGGAGCGGCGGCTGCCCATCTGCCGGGTCAGCGACGACCTCTACATCGGCGCCTTCGTGATCTTCGGAGACGTGGAGCTGACGTGCGCCTGCGCCAGAGCCCTGCTGGAGCGGGCCCCGGCCTACGACTACATGATTACCGCCGAGGCCAAGGGCATCCCGCTGATCTACGAGATGGCCCGCCAGAGCGGCCAGAACAAGTACTTCCTGGCGCGCAAGGGTCCGAAGCTCTATATGCGCGACATTCTCGACGTGGCGGTCCACTCCATCACCACAGCCAAGGAGCAGCACCTGTATCTGGACGGCGAGGATGCGGCCCTGATGAAGGGCAAGCGGATCCTGGTGGTGGACGACGTGATCTCCACCGGCGAGTCCCTGACGGCCATCGAGAAGCTGGTGGAGGCGGCCGGCGGCATCGTGGCCGGCCGGATGGCCATCCTGGCCGAGGGCGACGCCCAGAACCGCGACGACATCATCTACCTGGAGAAGCTGCCGGTGTTCCACGCCGACGGTACCGTCCGGGCGTAACTTTTACCGGAAAGGACGATCGATCCATGACGAGAGACGAGGCCTGGAGCCTGCTGAACGAGTACAACCACGAGCCCTTCCACCTGCAGCACGCCGAGACGGTCGAGGGCGTCATGCGCTGGTTCGCCCGGGAGCTGGGCTACGGCGAAGAGGAGGACTTCTGGGGTGTCGTGGGCCTGCTCCATGACATCGACTTCGAACAGTGGCCCGAGGAGCACTGCAAAAAGTGTGTGGAGCTGCTGCAGCAGGCCGGCGCCGACGAGCGGCTGATCCACGCCGTCGTCAGCCACGGATACGGCCTCTGCTCCGATGTGGAGCCGGAGCACCAGATGGAGAAGGTGCTCTACGCCACCGACGAGCTCACCGGGCTCATCGGCGCCGCGGCGCTGATGCGGCCCAGCAAGAGCGTCCAGGACATGGAGCTCAAGAGCCTGAAGAAGAAGTTCAAGGACAAGAAATTCGCCGCCGGCTGCTCCCGGGACGTCATCACCCGGGGCGCCGAGCGTCTGGGCTGGGAGCTCGACGAGCTGCTGGACAGGACGCTGGCCGCCATGCGGTCCTTCTGCCCCTGAGAAATCAGGAAAGGCGGCCGCGCTGCATCGCAGCGCGGCCGCCTCGTTTTGCTGTGATCTTCAATAGCCGCCGGGCATGTGGTAGCCCCGCGCCTCCTCGCGGCGGGCGCGGTCCAGCGTCAGCAGCCAGTTGTAGGCGTGGGCGTTGGTCGTTTCCACGTAGGCCAGCGCCAGCACGTCCATGGCCATGGGCAGCAGCAGGTTGACGAGGTACGTGGCCCAGTAGCCGGCTTCGGTGTAGGCCACGGCCGGCAGCAGCCCGTAGTTGTAGCTGGTGACGAGCATGGAGCACAGGAAGCCCGGCAGATAGTACCACAGGAAGCTCAGGTCCAGCAGCACCAGTTCGGCCTTGTGGCCGTACGTCAGCCGGGAGGAGATGGCCAGAGCCTCTGAGGCGGAGACGTCCGGGTTATCCAGCACGATGAACAGAGCCATCCGGTAGCGGTAGGCCGCCACGAGGCCCGGCACGACCAGCAGCATGCTCCACAGGGAGATATACAGCAGCTGCAGCAGCTGGACAGCAAGAACCCGGCCGATCATCCGGAAGCCGACGGTAAAGGTGCGGAAGGCGACCGGCTTCCGCCGGCTCAGCTGCAGGGCAAAGGCACGGTATCCGGCGCTCCACAGCATCTGCACCACGAAGAAGCACAGGGAGGAGAGCACCGTCCACAGGTCTGCCCGGGCGCGGAGCCCCGCGGCGTCGAAGCTGCTGCCGGAGGTTCTGGTCAGCTGAAGCTCCAGCAGGTAGGTGATGAGGTCCATGCCCAGCGACACGCCCAGAAGGCACAGCAGGAACAGCAGCGTCAGGCGGCGCGGATGCCCTTCGCAGTCGTGCAGGCACTGGCGGGCCGCCTGCTTCAGGCCGCGATAATTCATGAAAGTCCTCCTTCCGGGAAAAACTTCACATGGCGTGGATGGCGGCCACGAAAGCTGCCGGGTCTGCAGCCTTGAAGTAGGCGCTGCCGGCGACGAACACATCGGCGCCGGCGGCGGCGCAGACGGGACCCGTCTCCAGACCGACGCCGCCGTCCACCTCCAGCTCGCAGCCGGGGCGGCGCTCGTCGATGAAGCGGCGGATGGCCTGCACCTTGGGCATCATGTCGGCCATGAACGACTGGCCGCCGAAGCCGGGCTCCACGGTCATCACCAGCACCATGCTGCACAGGTCCAGGAACGGCAGCACCGCCTCGGCCGGCGTGGCCGGTTTGACGCAGACGGCGGCCCGCTTGCCGCAGGCGACGATCTTCTCCAGGGCGGCGCGGGTGTTCTCGGCGGTGTCGGCCTCCACATGGACGGTGACGATGTCGGCCCCGGCCTGGCAGAACCGCTCCACGTAGCGGACCGGCCGGTCGATCATCAGGTGGACGTCCAGCACCAGGTCGGTGATTTTCCGGACGCACTCCAGCACCGGCAGGCCGAAGGAGAGATTGGGAACGAACAGGCCGTCCATCACGTCGAAATGGACGTAGTCGGCGCCGGTGTCCTTCAGCGCCTGGATGTCCCGACCCAGGTTGTTGAAGTCGGCGGACAGAATGGAAGGGGCTACTTTAATCATAAAAAGACCTCCGGGCTCGAATTCTGTCACAGGCGGGCCTGCGGCAGCATAGGTATGGGTATGCGGCCCACACGGCAGGGGGCGGCTCTCGGCTCCCGCGCAGAGGATCCTGCCGGCCGCTTCAGATAGGGGCCGCCCGGCCTGGGCGGCCCCGTTGGGTGCTTTCGGGATTCCTTATTATTATATCCGCTGCCTCCGCAGGTGTCAACGGGCGAACGGTCTTGACTTCCGGGCGGTTCGGCGGTAAGATGAAACTGAAATTTACCCTTCGGGAAGCGATGGTGAAGCCCATGAAAACGGTCCGCCGGCCGTCGGTGGCCCCGGTCTATTCGGTGGCTGCCGTATGGCTGCTCTACACGCTGCTGTTCGGCCTGCATTCGGTGCCGCAGCTGCTGCTGTGCGCGGCCATCTCTGCGGGGGTGTTCCTGCTGATGAAGGCGGCCTTCCCGGGGAAGGTCGTCCAGGTGGAGGTCCCCGAGACGCCGCCGGACACCGGCGACGCCGAGCTGGACGAGGTCATTCTCCAGGGGCGCGACGCGGTGCGCCGGATCCGGAAGTTCAACGACGACATTCCGGACAAGGTCCTCTCCGCCTCCCTGCTGGATCTGGAGTCGACCATTGCGAAGATCTTCCAGCAGCTGGCGGCCGACAAGCGCCAGGTCAAGCGCTGCCGCCAGTTCCTGAATTACTACCTGCCCACCACCCTCCGGCTGCTGGAGCGGTACGTCCAGCTCCAGTCTCTGGGCATGGACCGCGGCAGCGACGTGTCCGAGGCCATGGACAAGATCCGCCGGAGCATTGCCATGATTCAGAAGGCCTTCCGCAAGCTGCTGGACAGCCTGTTTGCGCCGGACCTGGTGGACATCAACGCCGAGATCTCGGTGATGGAACAGATGCTCAAGAGCCAGGGCCTGACCGGCCAGGATGACTTTACCGACGAAGGAGAGACGACCGATGGATGAAAAAATCCCCCAGCTGACCCTGACGCCCGACCTGAACGGAACGGCTCCCGCGGTGCCGCCGGAGACGGCTGTGGCGCCGCAGAAGCCGGCGGCCCCCGAGGCCGGCCCGGAGCTGGCGGCCCTGTCGCCCGCGGAGCAGCAGGCGGTGCACAGCTTTGCCCAGCAGATTGATCTGACGAACTCCACGCAGATCCTCCAGTACGGCGTGGCCGCTCAGAAGAACATCACTGACTTCTCCGAGTCGGCGCTGGACTCGGTCCGCACGAAGGACATGGGCGAGGTTGGCGACATGATCAGCGGCCTGATGGTGGAGCTCAAGGGCTTCGACGCCGAGGAGGAGGAGAAGAAGGGCTTCCTGGGCCTCTTCCGCAAGGCCGGCAAGCGCATCGAGGTGCTCAAGACCCGGTACGAGAAGGTCGAGGTCAACGTGGACCGGATCGCCGAGCAGCTGGAGAAGCACCAGATCACGCTGATGAAGGACATCGCGATTCTCGACCAGATGTACGACAAGAACCTGGAATACTACAAGCAGCTGACCATGTATATTCTGGCCGGCCGCGAGAAGCTGGAGCACGAGCGCGCCACCACTCTGGTGCAGCTGCAGCAGAAGGCCCAGGCCTCCGGCGCCGCCGAGGACGCCCAGGCGGCCAACGACTTCGCCAACCTCTGCCAGCGGTTTGAGAAGAAGCTCCACGACCTGGAGCTGACCCGCGTGATTTCCATGCAGATGGCGCCGCAGATCCGGCTGATCCAGAACAACAACACGGTCATGACCGAGAAGATCCAGACCACGATCATCAACACCATCCCCCTCTGGAAGAGCCAGATGGTGCTGGCCCTGGGTGTGCAGCACTCCCAGCAGGCCATCGAGGCCGAGCGGCAGGTTACGGACATGACGAACGAGCTGCTGAAGAAGAACGCCGACAAGCTGAAAATGGCCACCGTCGAGACGGCCAAGGCCTCCGAGCGGGGCATTGTGGACGTGGAGACGCTGAAGCACACCAACGAGAGCCTCATCTCCACCCTGGACGAGGTGCTGCAGATCCAGACCGACGGCGCCAAGAAGCGCCGCGAGGCCGAGACCGAGCTGCGGCGCATCGAGGGCGAGCTGAAGCAGAAGCTGCTGGAGGTCCGCGGCTGAGCCATCCATCCCGCCACAGGACGGTGATTCCATGAAATTTTTCAAAAACCACACGGTGGCTGTGATCCTTACGGTCCTGGTGATCGCCGGCTGCTGCGTCTACGGCTTTGTGACCCGGCCAAATGAGACGGCGGCCGACCTGGCGCCGCTGGAGTACGGCCGGGAGAACTACGCGGCCTACCTGGGCTGGATTGACGACGGGGCGAACATCCTCTCCGACGACACGGAGCGGGAGGTGGCCGTCGTCCTGGCCGCCATGGACCAGGCGTACGGCAGCATCGTCGCCCTGGTCACGGAGACGGACGCCGGCGGCATGACCCTGGCGGACCGGGCCGTGCAGATCGCCAACGACGCGGAGCTCAGCGGCGTGGACATGATCCTGCTGATCGACACCGGCACCGACAACTGGTACCTCCAGCCCGGCCAGGACATTGCCGGGTATCTGGACAGCGACTTCCAGGCCATCGTCACGTCGTCTTTCGGGGCCGGCTCCGTGACGGCGGAGGCCGACGGCCTGCTGCCGGAGCTGTACCGCGACATGTTCACCTGGTATGAGGACAACCTCTCCCCCCAGCAGAGCGGCGTGAGCCTCGGCGGCGTGCTGACGGTGCTGGTGGTGGTGCTCATTGTGGTGGCGATCGCCTTCGCCTCCATGGGTGTCGGCGGCCGTGTCTCCGGGTACGGATTCTGGGGGCCCTACTGGGGGCCGATCTTCTTCCCGCACCGCTTTCCAGGCGGACCCATCCGGCCCCGGCGCCCGCCGCCGCCCGGACCGTCCCACCGCAACCACCGCGGCCCCTTTGACGGCTTTGGCGGTGGCTTCGGAGGAAGCGGCGGCTTCGGCGGAGGCGGCTTCGGCGGCGGGGGCCGCGGGGGCGGCTTCGGCGGCGGAGGCGGCGGCTTCGGCGGGGGCGGTTTCGGCGGCGGGGGCCGCGGAGGCGGCTTCGGCGGCTGAGGCGCCTTTCAACCATCCATACGTCTGCGGCGCACGGCAAAGTCGACTGCCGTGCGCCGTTTTTCCCGGGAAATCGGCCGGGTTCCGGCCAGAAAGTCAGGTGATTCCGTGGTAATCCTGCCCGGCGGCGACGAACCGCTGTACGTGGCCATCTACCGGCAGCTCCGGGACCAGATCCAGGCCGGGACGCTGCCTGCCGGCGCACGGCTGCCCTCCAGGCGGGCGCTGGCCTCTCAGCTGGGCGTCAGCGTCAACACCGTGGACGGGGCCTACAGCCAGCTGCAGTCGGAGGGTTTCGTGGAGTCCCGCCCCCGCAGCGGGTACTACGTCTGTGTCATCGACGCGCTGCAGAAGCTCTCCCTGCCCGGGCGGCGGCCGGAGACGCAGCCGGCGCAGCCGGACGCGGTGGCGGTGGACTTCCGGCCCGGCGGCGCGGCGCGGGAGAAGTTCCCCTTCTCCGTCTGGCAGCGGCTGCTGCGCAGTGCGCTGGAGGACCCGGCGTCCCTGGAGCGGACGGCCCCCCAGGGCGACCCGGGGCTGCGCCGGGCCGTGGCCGACTACCTGTACGAGGCCCGCGGTGTCCGATGCTCCGTGGAGCAGCTGATCCTCGGCGCCGGCACCGACAGCCTCCTCTCCATGCTCAGCTACCTCCTGCCCAACCGCTGCACCGTGGCCGTGGAGAACCCCGTCTACAACCAGGCGTACCGGCTCTTCGCCCGCATGGGCCACCCGGTGCGCCCGGCGGAGATCGACAAGCAGGGCGTCCTGGTGGAGCCGCTGGAGGCGTTGGACGACGTGCTGCTGTATACCACGCCGTCCCACCAGTATCCCCTGGGCCTGAGCATGCCCATGGGGCGGCGGGTCAAGCTGCTGAACTGGGCGGGCAGCGGCCGCTTCCGGTATATCATCGAGGACGACTACGACTCGGAGTTCCGCTACGACATCCGCCCCCTGCCCTCCCTCCAGAGCGCCGACGAGAACGGCCGCGTGATCTACCTGGGGACGTTTTCCCGCAGCGTGGCGCCGGGCCTGCGGGTCAGCTACATGGTGCTGCCGCCGGAGCTGCTGCGGCTGTACGAGGCGGAGTACCGGCGCTTCTCCTCCCAGGTGTCCACGGTGGAGCAGCTGGCCCTGCGGGAGTTCCTGGTCCGCGGCCACTTCGCCACGCACCTGAACCGGATGCGCGTCTACTGCCGGGCCAAGCGCCGCCGGCTGGTGGCGGCCCTGGCGCCGCTGGAGGGACAGATCCGGATCATCGGCGAGGCCGCCGGCCACCATCTGACGGTCCAGGCCGTCAACGGCATGACGGAGCGGGAGCTGTGCGACGCGGCCCTGACCCACGGCGTCCGGGTCTATCCCATCTCCCCGTACTTCATGGGCCCGTGCCCGTACGACGGCAAGGTCCTCCTGGGCTTCGGCAGCCTGACGGACCAGCAGCTGGAGCAGGGCGCCCGGGCGCTGGTGCGGGCCTGGCAGCGGTGAGCCGGCAGCCCGGTTATCGGAATACGGATTGAGAACGCCTCCCGGATGTGGTATCGTATGGTCCGGGAGGTGTCTCTATGAAGCAGCGAATCTTCATCGTCGAGGACGACCGGACCATCCGGGAGCAGCTGGCGGCGCTGTTGACCGGAAACGGTTATGAGGTCGCCGCGGCCGAAACGTTCTCCGACGTGCCGGCGCAGTTTCAGGCGTTCGATCCGCAGCTGGTCCTGCTGGACATCCGGCTGCCGGGAAGCAGCGGGCTGGAACTCTGCTCGCAGCTCCGGGCGGTTTCGGACGTGCCCATCGTCTTCGTGACGGGCAGCGACACGGAGCTGGACGAGCTGAACAGCATCCTGCTGGGCGGCGACGCGTTCGTCACCAAGCCGTACCATCCGGCCATCCTGCTGGCAAAGATCGCGTCGCTGCTGCGGCGGGCCGGCGGCTCCGGGCAGCCGGAGGTGCTCACGTGGAACGGGGCGGCCCTGCACCTGGAGAGCAGCCGGATCGCGTACGGCGGGCAGACGGCGGAGCTGACGAAGACCGAAGTCAGGATCCTCTGGTATCTCTTCCGGAACGCCGGAAAGATCTGCCCGCGGAGCGACATCGTGGACTTCCTCTGGGATCATCAGCTCTATATCGACGACAACGCCCTCAGCGTCAACGTCACCCGGATCCGGAGCAAGCTGGCGGCCATCGGCCTGACGGACTTCATCCACACCCGGCACCGGCAGGGGTACACGCTGTGAGCCGGGGGCGGTACTGGCTGGACCGGCTGCCGGCGCTGCTGCTGAACGCGCTGGGCATGGCGGCGCTGGCGGTGTTCCTGCTGGCGGCCGGCAATTCGGTGGGGACGGTCCTGCTGATTCTGGCGGCCTGGACGGCCGTGCTGCTGCTGTACGTGGCGGGAGCCTGCCTAGCGCGGAAGCGGGAGCTGGACCGGCTGCTGGCCCTGGCGGAGCAGCTGGAGGAGCGGTATCTGCTTCCGGAGGTGATGGCGCCGCCGGTGCGGGCGGAGGACCGGGTGTACCACCGGCTGCTGAAGCTGGCCGAAAAGTCCATGCTGGAGCAGGTGGGCCGGGTGCGGCGCCGGCAGCAGGCGTACAAGGAGTACATCGAGCAGTGGATCCACGAGGTCAAGACGCCGCTGACGGCCATGCAGCTGCTGTGTGAGAACCACCGCACGGAGCATACCCGGGCGATGCTGGCGGAGCTGGAGACCCTCAGCCGGCTCACGGAGCAGGCGCTGTACTACGCCCGCAGCGAGCACACGGAGAAGGACTATTCCATCCGGGAGATCCGGCTGGACGAGGTCGTGCGCGGCGCCATCGCGGACAACAAGTATCTGCTCCGCCAGTGCGGCGCCGCCGTCACGACGGACGGCCTGGCGGTCAGCGTCTTTACGGATGACAAGTGGGTGCGGTTCCTGCTGAATCAGCTCATCAGCAATGCAGTCAAGTACCGCGCCGATTCGCTGACGCTGCAGATTTCGGCCGCCCGGCGCGGCGACCGGGTCGTCCTGTCCGTGCGGGACGACGGGATCGGCATCCCGCAGAGCGATCTGCCGCGCATCTTCGACAAGGGCTTCACGGGGCGGAACGGGCGGGCCGTGCCGGGCGCCACGGGGATGGGCCTGTACCTCTGCCGGCGCCTCTGCGACCGGCTGGGCATCGGGCTGACGGCGGCGTCCGACGGCGCGGGGACGACCGTGGCGCTCTCGTTCCAGATCCACGACTACATTGCAGGCGTGCAGGGCTGAATGCCCTGCACTTCTTACGATTCTGTAAGAAGTGCGTAAGGAAACCGGATACAAACCGCGCGGCCGACCGGTTACAATGGAGACGTGAACGACACGGGAGGTATGCGCAATGGAGCCTGTTTTGAAGCTGGAGCACATCCAGAAATACTACGGTAACGGCGGAAATCTGACGAAGGCCATCCGGGACATCAGCTTCTCGGTGGCGCCGGGGGAGTTCCTGGGCATCATGGGGGCGTCCGGCTCCGGAAAGACGACGCTGCTCAACTGCATCTCCACCATGGACACCGTCAGCGCGGGCCACATCTACCTGGAGGGGACGGACGTCACGGAGCTCCCGCCCGAGGCGCTGGCACGGTTCCGCCGGGAGAATCTGGGCTTCGTGTTCCAGGACTTCAACCTGCTGGACACCCTGACGATCGCGGAGAACATCGCCCTGGCGCTGGCCATCCGGGGGACACCGGCGGCGCAGGTGGAGCCGCGCGTGGCGGACGTGGCCCGGAGGCTGAACATCGGCGACATCCTGGACAAGTATCCGTACCAGGTTTCCGGCGGCCAGCGGCAGCGCTGCGCCTGCGCCCGGGCCATCGTCAACCGGCCGAAGCTGCTGCTGGCCGACGAGCCCACCGGCGCCCTGGACAGCCACTCGGCGCAGATGCTGCTGGCGACGATCCAGAGCATCCACGAGCAGCTGGGCGCGACGATCCTCCTGGTGACGCACGACGCGTTCACGGCCAGCTACGCGGAGCGGATCCTCTTCCTGCAGGACGGCGCCATCTTTACGGAGCTGCGCCGGGGCGGCGGCAGCCGGCGTGAATTTTTCGACCAGATTCTGCAGGTGCTGACCGTGATCGGGGGAGGCCGGAGCCATGTATGCTAAGCTCGTGCTCCGGAACGCCCGGCGGTCCGTCCGGGACTATCTGATCTATCTTGTCACCATGACGATCTGCGTCACCCTGTTCTACGCCTTCCTGTCCATCTCCAGCGACTTCTACCGGCCGGACATCGGGAGCGAATACGAGTTCTCGCTGCTGAGCGACGGCATGAAGGTGGCCATCTGCGCCATTACGCTGCTGCTGCTGTTCCTGATCCGGTTCGTCAACCGGTACATGCTCCGGCGCCGGCAGAAGGAATTTGCGGTCCAGGCCATGCTGGGCATGGAGCAGCGGACCATCGGCCGGCTGTTCTTCGCGGAGACGCTGCTGATGGGCCTCCTGGCCATTGCGGCCGGCATCGTGCTGGGGGTGTTCTGCTCGCAGTTCATCACCGCGATGATGCTGACCGCCTACGGAGCGCCGTATACGATCTCCTGGACGCTGTTCCCGGACACCGCGCTGCTGACGGTCGCCTTCTTCGTGCTGAGCTTCCTGCTGGTGGGGCTCTGGAACGCCCGCACCATCCGCAGGACGAAGGTGGTGGACATGCTCACCGCCGCCCGGCGGAACGAGACCGAATGGCGGCAGGGGCGCTGGATCTCCGTGGTGACGGTGCTGTTCCTGGCGTGCGCCGTGTGGATGCTGGTAGTGGGGATCCGGAAGCTGTACTTCTATTACGATAGCCGGCTGGCGCTCCCCGTCCGGCTGCTGTACTGGGGCAACGTGATCTGCCCGGCGCTGCTGCTGGCCTGGCCGGTGTGGTGCCGGTGCAGGAGGCGGCGGCTGCCCGCGGCGCTGCCGGGGCTGCTTCTCCTCTCGGTGCCCAACACGCTTCTGGCGGCCAGCGTGCCGGCCATGATGGGCCGCTACGAGCTGGCGCTGGGGGCCGGCATGGTCAACCAGTACCTGGTGTTCGTGGTGGTCAACCTGCTGTTTATCCTCTGCGCGGTGATTTACCTGGCGGCCGGCGCCCTGGCGGCGTGGAAGGCGCGCGCGCCGGAGCACCGGTACCGCGGCGAAAACCTGTTCTTCTTCGGTCAGATCCTCTCCAAGCTGAACACGACCAGCAAGACCATGACGCTCGTCTCCATGACGCTGGTACTGGCTATCTTCCTGTTCCTGGCGGCGCCCGTGCTGGTGGGCTGGGCCTCCGGGTATCTGGAGATCCGCGCCCTGTACGACGTGCAGATCTCGTCGCGCTACAACGACGTGCACGAGGAGGCGGCGCTGCCCCGGGGCGACTACGCGGTCGTGACCGAGATCCTGGCGGCGCGCGGCGTGGAGACGGCCGGCGACTGCACGTTCAGCCTCCACCTGCCCCGGCGGGCCGACTTCCACAGCCGCGTCAAGTACGACTTCCCGGTGGCGGCCATCGCGCTGCGGGATTACAACGCCATCCGGGCCATGCTGGGCTACGAGCCGATCGCGCTGGCCGACGACGAGTTCACGACCCAGTGGCAGACGATTGCGACGGACGGGGAGCGGGAGGCGTTCCTCCGGACCCACGGGCAGGTGGAGACGGATGCGGGGACGCTGACCCTGGCCGACCGGGGGTTTTATCAGGAGCCCATCGGCGAGACGGTGTACAATTCCTATACGAATGTGGTCTACGTGTTCCCCGACGCGGTCTGTGAGCAGCTGCTCCCGGTGATGCGGAACCGGTACATCACGACGGAGGACGCCCTGTCCTACGACGACGCCCGGGCGCTGGAGCGCGTCTTCACCGAGGCGTACCCGGAGCAGGCGGAGGGCGGCGCGGAATATGCAATCCGGCTGCGGACGCTGCAGGTCAACACCACGAAGGCGAGCAATTTCGTCCTGCAGGCGTCCATGGTGTACGGCGCCGTGGTGCTGATGGTCATCTGCCTGACGGTGCTCTCCCTGCAGCAGCTTCTGGACGCCGACCGGCAGCGGTACCGCTTTTCGGTGCTCCGGAAGCTGGGCGTGGAGGAGCGCCGGATCAACTGCCTGGTGCTGCGGCAGCTGAGCGTCTCGTTCGGGCTCCCGGTGGGGACGGCCGTCCTCGTGGCCGCCGTCGTCGTGGCGTACTTCCTCCAGGCGGTTTCCGCGGAGATCGCGGCGTACGTGGGCCCGGAGAAGCTGCTGCCGCAGCTGGGCGCGACCGTCGCCATTCTGCTCCTGCTGCTGCTCTGCTACTTCGTCAGCACCTGGCTGATCTTCCGCCGCTCCGTGGACGCCCGGGAATGAAGCGCCGCCCCGCGGATGCGGGGCGGCGCCGTGCGATTACTTCCAGTGCTTCAGCTGCGAAAGGTACGCGTCGAACTGTGTCCGCCGCGTCGCCTCGTCGATGCCGTCGGGGTTCGGCATGTGGGCCGCCAGATATTCCGCCAGTGCCGCCCTGGTCGGATACACGAACTGCCCATCGGCGTAGCACCATCGGCAGTACTCCGGCTGGTAGCGTCCGTCCGGCTCCCGGCTGATCTGCGCAGCGTCCGTCAGCGGCATTCCGCAGCAGCTGCAGAACAGCGGCTGCGGAGCGCCCAGCAGCGTGTGGATCGACACGTGGAACACCTGGGACAGCAGCTGCAGCGTGTCCGTGTTCGGCTGTGTCTCGCCCGTTTCCCAGCGGCTGACTGCCTGCCGGGTGACGTGCACGCGTTCCGCCAGCTGCGCCTGGGTCAGACGGTGCGTCTCCCGCAGACTTCTGAGGATTTCCCGTACTTCCATATTCAGCCCTCCCTGTTTGCCTCATCATACCACGGGACGGCTGCTGCGGCAAGCAACTGGCAGTTGCGCCGCCCCGCGGATGCGGGGCGGCGCAGCGCCTATTTGGTGACGGGGGTGGACTGGGCGGTGAAGTGGACGCCGTGCTCGTCGGCCGTGCAGGTAACGGTGTAGCTCAGCAGCTGACCGCCGTCGTCCCGGACCTGAACGGCCGCCGTATCCGCGCCCTGACAGAGGAGCGACTGGGGGTCAAAGGTCAGCGGATCGTCCGCTGAGCCAATGCCCACGGCGGTGAAATACACCTCGGCCGGCACGCCGTCATCCCGCAGAAAGGCGAGCCAGAAGCTGCCATCGGCGCCGGGCAGCGTATACAGGGCGGCCCCCAGGATCCCGGCGCTCCGGTCCAGCGTGGCGTCCACGGCCCAGAGCACCGCGCCGTCCGCCGGCGGCGTCCGCTGGAAGGCGGCGCGGACTGCGGTCCGGCCGGGCTCGGCGTACCAGTAGATGCACGTCATGCCCCAGAGGCGGCTCTCGCGGTCGAAGGTCCAGGAGATGCTGCTGCCCGTATCCGTCAGGGCGAGAATCCGCGGCAGGCCGTCGCCGCCACGCTCCAGCGTCACGGAGCCGGGCTCCCCGGTGTACGGCGCGTCCCAGGCGTCCTCCGTCAGGCCCAGCAGGGCCATGGCGTCCTCCAGCGTGCTGCCGCTGCCCAGCCCCAGGGGCATCCCGCTGCCCGCGTCCACGCCGGAATACCGGGCCAGGTAGTAGCCGCCGCTGTCGTCGTGATGGAAGCTGTAGAAGATGCCGTCCTTCCGGACGCTGAGGCCCGTGTCCACTTGGCTGACGGCGTCGGGCTCGCCCATTCGCGCCTGCGCCTCGTCCCAGGACATGCCCAGGGCGACGCCATCGCCGGTGGTCAGGTCCGTGTCGATCAGAGGCAGCAGCGGCCGGGGCTGTGCCGGCTGGTCAGAGCCGCTGGGCTCGTCGGTCTCTGCGGCGGCGTCCGGCTCCGGCGTGTCCGGCTCGGACGGCGCCGCGGCGGATGGCTCCGGATCCGCCGGCTGTTCTGCGGCCGGCTGCGGGCCGGCGAAGGAGCAGGCCGTCACAGCCAGCGCCAGCACGGCCGCCGGAACGGCCACCCACAGCAGCGTCCGCCGCCCGCGGGCAATGGCCACGATCCGGGCCTTCAGCTGCCGCCCGCTCCGGGAGAGCGTGGAGGCGGCGGAGAACGCCGCCGCGCCGCTCCGGCGGGCCGCCAGCGCCAGCAGGGTCTGGCCGTAGGCCGTCCGCTCCTCCGGCTTCATCCCGCGCAGCACCGCGTCGTCGCAGAACAGCTCGCCGTCCTGCCGGCTCAGCCGCGCCGCCAGCCAAACCAGCGGATGGTACCACCAGAGGACGAGGCAGACGGTCCGCAGCAGCGCCCAGAGGTGGTCGCCGTGGCGCAGGTGCGTCCGCTCGTGGAGCAGCGTCAGCCGCAGCCGCTCCGGCTCGGCCAGCGCCGCGCCGTTGACGTAGACGGCCGGCCGGAACACGCCGAACACGCAGGGGGACGGCACGTCCGCCCGGTAGACCGGCACACGGCCGGCCTCCAGCACCGCCCGGCTGCGGCGCAGCCGGCGGGCGAACCGCACGTTGCATGCGGCAAACCACGCCGCCGTCACCGCCATGCCGGCGATCCAGACGGTCCGCAGCACCGCCGGCCAGCGGACGTCCAGCAGAAAGCGGGTGGCCGTCCCGTCGGCGTTGGGGGAGACGGTGCCGGCCGAATTGGTGTCCACAGGCCCGGCCGGCGTGTCTGCCACCCCCAGGTCCTCCGGCGTTCCGGAGGCCACGGGCAGCACCAGCATCACGCCGGACAGCTCGCCCGCCGGCCGCACCAGGTTGGCCGGGGCCGCGGCGCTCTGGCCGAAGTGCAGCGGCACCAGCAGCCGCACCAGCACCAGCAGCCACAGGCCGTACCGCAGCCCCGCGCCCATGCGGCGGCCCAGCAGGGCGCGCACCAGCAGCACCGCCGCCAGCAGCGCCGTGGCGCTCACGATCCACTGCAGCATGGTCAATCCTCCTCCCGCCGGGCCTCTGCCCGGCGCAGGATGGCGGACAGCTCCGCCAGATCCCGGTCGCTCAGGGCGTCAGCTTCCACCATGGCGCTCATCATCAGGCCGATGGAGCCGCCGTAGACCTTCCGGAGGAAGCTGGCCGTCTCCTCCCGGACGGCCGCCTGCCGGTCCGCCGCCGGGTAGAACTGCTTGGCCCGCCGGCCCTCCTGGTGGCGCACCGCGCCCTTCTCCTCCATGCGGGAGAGCATCTTGATGATCGTGTGCTTCGTCCAGCCGGTGTCGCCGGCCACGGCGTGGACCAGCTCCGTTACGGTCCGCGGCGCCTGCTCCCAGAGCAGCGTCATCAGCTTCCACTCCCCGTCGGACAGGCGAATCCGTTCCTCCATGGCGCATCCCTCCAAAGGTGCCTTTTTGTCTACCATCAGCATACCAGAAAGGTAGACGACTGTCAACCCTGGAGACGGCACGGCGGTGGATTTTTCCGGAGCGCGATGGTATACTATTCCAAAAACTGCCCTGCGGGCGGCGCATGATAGGGGATGAGCGAATGTACCGGACGGAAGTGGTGGAGTGGCTCACCGCGGCGAATGTTGCCGAAAAGATCAACGCCAAAGCGACGGAGCTGGAGCGGGAGGGCTACCGGCTCGTGACCATGTCGTTCCCGAAGCCGGATCAGGCTGTGATGGTTTTCCGAAAGGGCCTCAAAGGCAGCATGCTCTGAGGCTGGATGACGCAGAAGGCCGCCGGCATCAGCCGGCGGCCTTTGGATTGCTGCGGGCCCGCTTCCGCTCGTACAGGGTGCGGATGGCGCCGGTGGGGCAGGCGGTGCGGCAGGCGCCGCAGCGGATGCACTCGACGCTGTTGGGATGCTTCCGGACGTCGATGTCCAGCCGGCACGCCTGGCGGCACCTGCCGCAGGAGACGCACCGCGTCTCATCCACCCGGAAGCGGTACAGGGCGAGCTTGTTGAATGGCCCGTAGAGCGCCCCCAGGGGGCAGAGGTACCGGCAGAACGGCCGGTACACGAACACCGACAGCACCAGCAGCACCACGAGGATGGCCACCTTCCAGGTGTAGAGCCAGCCGATGGCCGCCCGCAGCCCGGCGTTGCGGGCCACCAGGGGCACGCCGCCCAGCAGCGTGCCGGACGGGCAGATGTACTTGCAGAACCACGGGTCCCCCTGGCCCACGATGTCCACGGCGAACATGGGCAGCAGCACCACGAACACCGCCAGGATCCCGTACTTGAGCCACCGCAGGAACCGGTCCCCCGGCAGCTTCCGCAGCTTTTTCACACCGGGGATCCTGTGCAGCAGATCCTGCACCAGCCCGAAGGGGCACAGCCAGCCGCAGACGGCCCGGCCCAGCACGGCGCCGAATACCGTCAGGAGCCCCAGCACGTAGAAGGGAATCTGATAGTTCCGGCTGCCGATCACCGCCTGGAGCGCCCCGATGGGGCACGAGCCCAGGGCGCCCGGACAGGAGTAGCAGTTGAGCCCCGGCAGGCAGACGAGCTTGGCGTCGCCGGTGTAGATTTCGCCGCGGGCGAAGCCCCGCAGATACCCGTTGGACACGGCCGTGAAGGCCAGCTGGCACCAGAGGCGCAGATTTGACCGAAACTTACCCAATGCCGATACACTCCATACAGATCATCACGGCCTTCCGCAGGACCGTGTCCGCTTCCCCGCGCCAGACGCCCAGGACGATGAAGGCCGCCCCCAGGGTCAGCACGGCCAGCGCCGGCCACGCCCGCTTCACTGGGCGTCACCGTAGTCGGCCAGCAGCTCGTCGAACACCTGCCGCCAGGCGTCCTCCGTCTGCGCGCCGAGGATGGCCTCGCCGATCTGCGCGCCGTGCTCGTCCACGAAGAACGTGGTGGGCACGGCCTGGACGCTGCCCAGCACCCGCGTCTGCAGGTCCGCCGAGGGCATCAGGTGCAGATAGTCCGCGCCGGTCTCGGCCGCGATGTCCCGGGCCAGCTGCGTCAGCTCCTCGTCGTACGACCCGTCCCGGGCCAGCACGTCGCTGACGATGCCGACGATCTGCAGGCCCTGGGACGCGTATTCCTCCGCCAGCGTGCCGAGATACGGCATCTCCTCGATGCACGGGCCGCAGAAGGTGGCCCAGACGTTGACCATGGTGACGCCGTATCCCTCGAAGATGGAGTCATCCACGGGATTCCCGTCCAGATCCTCCGCCGTGAAGCCCTCCAGCAGGCCTGGCCCCCGCAGTTCCTCCGGCACCTCGAAGGCACCAGTCACCGTCTCGTACGGCCAGTCCACGATGCCGCCGAAGTCGGCCACGTCCGTGTAGCCCAGCTCCGTCAGCTTCCGGGCGGCCTCGGCGCTGCGCCGGCCGGTCCGGCAGTAGACGAGGATCTCCGCGTCCTGGTCGGGCAGCAGGGCGGGCATCGTCGTTCCGATGTCCTCGTTTGGCAGCAGCAGGGCGCCCTCGATGTGGCCCTCCTCGTATTCGCTGTCGGTCCGCACGTCCACCACCGTCACCGGGTCGCCGCTGTCCATCCGGGCCTTGGCCTCCTCGGCCGTCAGGGTTTTCCAGGCGGCCGCCCCGGCCTGGCCGTCCGCCGCGTCCGAAGCGGAGGTTTCACCGTCCGGAGCCGCGGTTTCGCTGCTGCAGGCCGCCAGGCCCGCCAGCAGGACCAGGGCCAGCAGAGCCGCAAGCCACTTCTTCATGCTGTTCACCTCAGAGCCGCCGAAGGGCGGAATTTTCTGAAATTATACCAGCTTCTGCCGGAAAGGTCAAGGCGGAGGTTCGCGGAACTGTCATAAACGCGGAAAAGGCCTCTGACAGACGAACGCCCGGGCATCGGCCCGGGTGTTCCGCGTTCAGTTTTCGGCCGCCGCGCCGTGCAGCACCCGGCGCAGCAGCAGCGTTTCCGCGCCGCGCAGCAGCGGGCCGGCGACCAGAACCGCCGCGGCGACGCCGGCGGCGCCCCAGCCCAGCCAGGCCAGCGCGGCGCCGCCCCCGCCGGCGGCGATGCCGTACACCACCCGCATCCGGAGATCCATCGGGGACGTGACGGGGTCCGCCGTCAGGAAGCAGGCCCCCAGCGCCGTGCCGCCCCAGCAGAGGACGGCCGTGGGAGCCGCGCCCAGGCACGTTCCGGCCACCACGGCCGCTGCCAGGTACGGCACCGTCACGGCCCACGGCAGCAGCCGCCGCAGCGCCAGATACACGGCGCCGGCCAGCAGCAGCAGTGAGGACGCCTCGCCCAGCGCGCCGCCCAGGTGGGCCATCAGATACGGCCCGTCCCCCGGCGGCACGGCCGGGCAGAGGGGCAGCAGCAGCATCCGCCCCAGAATGGCCGGGTTCAGCAGATTCCGCCCCAGCCCGCCGGACAGCGCCTTGCAGGAGATGGCCAGCACGCCGCCCAGCATCGCGGCCCACCAGGGGCACGAGGCCGGCAGCAGCAGGCCCAGCAGCAGCCCCGTCACGGCGGCGGAGCCGTCCCGCAGGCTGCCGCGGCCCAGCCGGGCCCACAGCGCCTCCGCCACCAGGCTCCCGGCCAGCGCCGCGGCCAGCACCAGCGCGCCGCGGCTCCCGAAGAACCAGACGGCACCGGCGGCCGCCGGCAGCAGGGCGATGGCCGCGTCCGTCATCCGGAGATGCGTCGCGTCGCCGCTGTGTACGTACGGCGGAAACCGTTCCATCGTTCATGCGCCTCCTCTCTCATCCCACGGCCGCCGGCGTCCGGCGGCCCATGGCGTCCAGCAGCGGCAGGTTGGCCGGGCACACGTACTGGCACGCGCCGCAGTCCAGGCAGCCATGCCACACCGGCTGCGCCCGCCGCAGCTGGCTCATCCACGGCAGCAGATCCACCGGACACACCGCCGCGCACCGGCCGCAGCGGATACACGCCGTGGCCGGAAGCGGCCGGTCCGGCCTGCGGACCGTCAGGCCCGGGAAGCCCTGCAGGATCGGGCCGTCGGGGTTCACCAGCTCCCGGCCCGTCATGGGGCCGCCCAGCAGCACGTGCTCCGCCGGCTGCCCGGCCGCCCGGAGGACGGCCCGAACCGGCGTCCCGGCCGGCACGCGGTAGACGGCCCGGCCGCCGTCCCAGGCCACGCAGACCGGCACGTCCACAGCCGGCAGCCCGTCGTAGGCGGCCAGCCCGGCGGCGGCCGCCGCCGTCACCGGCAGCACCAGGACGCCGGCCTCCCGGGACGTCTGCCCCGGCATCTGGCCGCCCAGCTCCTCTGCCAGCAGCTGCGGGTGCGCGTACGGATAGCGCTCCGGCATCATCGCCAGCTGCAGCCGGCCGCCGCACCAGCGGCCGGCTGCCGCGGCGGCCTGCTTCTGCCGGGCGCCCACGGCCAGCAGCACCCGCCGCGGCCGCAGCAGCCGCTCCAGCAGGCGGATGCCGCTGAGGGCCGTCTCCCCGTCGCTGCAGAGGACGGCGTCCTCGGTGCACAGATCGGGTTCGCCGTCCATGGCGCAGAGGATCAGCGTCTGCAGGCCGGGACCGGCGTCGGCCGCCGCGTCGGCCAGCGGCGTGCCGTCCGGCAGCCGGATGCCCGCCTCGTACAGCAGGGACAGCAGCGCTGCGTCGTCCAGATCGTCCAGCACGGCCCGCCGGGTCTGCGCGGGGGACGGCTCCATGGCCCCGTCGCTCTCCACGACGAGCGCCGGCCGGCGGAGACCGTCGGGCGTTCGGTGGTGCCCCATGTCCACGACGGTGCCTGAGACGCTGGCGTGGAGCGGAAGCGTGCCGCCTCCGTCGGCGATCCGCTGGCCGCGGAGCACCCGCTGCCCCGGCCGCACCAGCGGCCGCTCGCCCCACAGCAGCGGCAGCACCACCCGGTCCGGCGGCGGCAGTACCGTCACCGCGGCCGACGGCGCCCGGCGCAGTCGAATCCCCCGCTCCAGCAGTCCCATGTCGCATCCCTCTTTCTATCCCAGGATCTGGAAATTACAGGGACAGTATACCGAAAAACCGGGGGCCTGTCCACCGGCCGCAAACCGTCGGGAAATCACGGGACATGGAAAAGCCCCGCCGGTCCGGCTGAAGCCGGACGGCGGGGGACGAAACTTGCGAACGATTGCCGTCCTGCCGGCCGGCGCACGCATCCGCTGCCGGTTTCGCATAAGCCCGGGACTTCTGCCGGAAAACCGGGTGGAACCCTTTGGCTTGTCAAGCCTCCGGCGGGTGACTTTCCACCGAGGGAAAGTCGCCAAAGCTCGCCCCACACCCGCAAGGGGGGCAGCCCTCTGCCTTTTGTCGGGAAGTCTGGCAGAGCCCTACGGCGGGCCATGCCTCCGGCGGGCTACTTTCCTCCGGAGAAAAGCAGCCAAAGTCCGCCCCGGGGCCACGGCCCCCCGGATCCCCCAGGGGAGGCGGCCGTACGTCGTGTGGGAGTTGCCGGTGCAGATAGCAGTTACCGCCTCGGCGCAACTGTACAGAATCCACATGCAAACCACGCATCATGCAGTCGCGGGAATTCGGTTCCCGAAGCGTCGGCTTTGGTGCCAACAAGGGCCGCAATGGCTGCCTGCGTGTGCGCCAGTGGCTTTCGGACAAAGATGCTGTTACTGCCCAGCTTTCTGGCAAACCGTACCGCCGAAGGGTTTGCAAGGTCCCAAGCCTCCCTTGTGGAAAGCGAGGTGGCGCGGCGGAGCCGCGTCGGAGGGATTGCCGCAGCAGACAGCCCGTTGACGCCGGAGGCTGCAGCGAATTCGTAACTCCCTGCTGCGGCAATCCCTCCGCTCCCTTTCCACAAGGGAGCCTTTGAGGGGGTACAGCGGAGGCTTGCAGCCGTTCCGTTCGCCGGGGACTGGTATGCGCTCCCCTGTCATTCTGAGGCCCGGTACGGGCCGAAGAATCCGTATCCCGACGGAAGAGACGGATTCTTCGCTTCGCTCAGAATGACAGGGCAGAGGGCAGAGGGGGGAACCCGGTACCGCTCCACAGGAACCCCCCGGGCCGAAGCCCGGGGGTCCACACTGAAATCCTTTTAGGAAAGAGTAACTTTAACTGTCTCGATATCGGCAGAAATTTCACCAACTGTGATCTGAACAGTATAGGTAGAATCATTCACCTGCCCGACCGTTGTGTTACTCGCGGTCAGCCCCGTAACGGTGGCACTATTATAAGTACGAGTGAATCCAGCATTTTTGGTCAATGTAAAGATGATCGTATCGTTCTCATTTACATATTCCTTATCTGCCGTGATTGTATCAACGCCATCATTACCCTTAGTGACGTTGTTAATCCGGTAAATCGGAGCAACAGTGATCTTAACATACTCGTACGTCGCGTAACCTCTGGTCAGCGTCCATGTGGTGCCATTGTACGTTGCAGTGTATCCCTTCTCCGTCAGCCAATCATAGATTGCATCCTCGTCCACAGCGCTGATATCACCGTAAACATCGAGGTCGATTTCTGCAGCATCACTGCTGGTGCCGCTCATCAGAGCAGAACCAAAGTCGATGATCTCGTACGCATCGGTATCCGGGCTTTTCTCTTCCTCGCCGGAGATGGCAGGACCGCCGGCAATCTTCGTGATGAACAGGGCCTCTACCTCGTTGCCATCGTTGACATACAGGCTAACCGTGACCGTGTAAGCGCTGCTGCCTTCGCCGGACGGCGTGTAGTTCAGCACGCGCTGCAGCGTAGATACGCTGTTGATGCTGCTGCCGTAGCTGTTTTCAGTTGCGTCGTCCGCGTCCGTCAGATCGACGACCACGGCATTGGACACCAGGGCGGTTTGGCTGCTGCCCCACTCGAGGATCCCGTTCCGGATGCTGTCCGTACTGCTGCTCAGCGTTTCCGCCACCATGTAGGTGTCGTCGTTGTCATTGAGCGAAGAATCATCGGTTTTCTCCGTCAGTGCCAGACTGCCGTTGCTGCGCTCGGAGAAGCTGTAGAAGCCATCCAGCGTATAATCATCGACATTTGCAGAGGTGATCGGCGCGCCCTCTACAGAATAAATCACGTAGTCGGTGTAGTCACGCTCGCCCAGCAGATAACCGCGGTAGACGTAGCCGGTGGATTCGCGGCCGCGGTTGCTGACGCCGTCGAAATAGATCACGTTGTCGTTGTCAGCATTGTAGCCACCCCGAACGACCACATAAGCCACATCGCGGCTGTCGTGCGCAAAGACGACCGGGGCCTCGTCATCGGTGGTATAGTTTACGCCACCGGTAATGACCTCGACGTCGTTGATATCGTCGCCGTCATCGTTCGGCGTGACGAAGATGTACACGGTGTTGCCGCTCAGGTAGTAGTTCTGACCAGAGACAAGCTGCGCAACCGAATCATCCTCATCGATGGACACATTATTAGCTGCAGTTTCCGCCGCATAGCCGTCCAGCGTCGCGCTGACCGTGTAGAGCTCCTCATCCTCATCATAGGTCAGCTCGGCCAGATGACCAGCAATCGAAGCGCTGGAGAAAGCCATCTCCAGACTATCCAGGTAGCTGTTAGCTGTCTCCTGCGATGCAGATGTTTCGCCAATAATGATTTCTTCAACGGTGCCGTCCATGCGGACGATCTTCGCGATGGTGCCATAGCCGCCGCGGTTGCCATTCACAACGAGATCAACCTCAGCGCTGTAGATATACACCAGATCGCTCTGCGAGTTGTCCTCAGACAGAGCCACGGCGATGTAGTTGCCGTACTGGTCCAGATACAGGGTATAGGTCACGTCCTCGTCGGTGTCCAGCGCAGTGGTGGCCAGACCCTCGATCACGTCGCCGTCCACGGCCGCATCGAACTGCTTGGCCTGAGAGTACGAGGTACCCGCAGCAGTCAGGCTGGGAGTGCTGCCGCTGCCGATCCGGGAGAGGGAGACCTCCACCGTCTCGGGCTCGCCGATGACTGCCTGCACCTCGCCGCCGGCAACCTGCACCAGCAGGACGTCATCCTGGCTGTAGGTGGCGTTCTTCAGGAAGTAGGAGCCGCTCTGTGCGCCGCTGTCGTCGAGCACTTCCACCAGCACACCTTCGTCGCCGTCGGACGTGTAGTCGTCATCGGTGACGATGGCCAGATACGTGTTGACGATGCTGATGGTCACAGTGCCGTTGTTGTAGTAGACGTCCATCTGCGCGCCCTGAGCGCCGTACTTGTTGGTGCCGCGGCGGGAGATGTCGCCCTTGGTGTCGCTGCTGGCGTAACCGGCGCCGTTAGAGGATTCGCCGTCCACAAACAGGTCGATGTCCGCAGCGTCCACCGTGGCGTTCAGGCCCAGGTCGGAGTAGATGTCGCCGACCTCGGTAGAAGCCGTGTAGGTGGCATCCGCCTCAGCGGCGTACGTGCCGATGGTGGTGGTGCCGTACATCCAGGTGTTGGCCGGGCGCTCGTAGTCGTCGGTGCCGTTGGTGTCCAGCTCCAGATCCTCGAAGTACTGCTCGCACAGCTGCACGATGCCGTCGCGCTCGCCGTCGTAGCCCACCACGTTGGAGCCGGT